>NZ_JBEIAC010000031.1:0-25745 GCF_040240335.1 Brenneria sp. L4-2C
ATCAAGATGGTTGTTAACCTGATTGCGCCGATCGCAATGGATGACGGTCTGCGTTTCGCTATCCGTGAAGGCGGTCGTACCGTTGGCGCGGGCGTTGTTGCTAAAGTTATCGCTTAATCGCTGATAAACTAAAAGCATGAAAAAGGCACTTCGGTGCCTTTTTTTACGTCTGTAGTCATTAATGTGAATTGAAATAAAAATAATTCCTATTTACAATGTGAGGATTGATTGAAAAATCGCTGGGAGCGGTTTTAAGCACCGCCTGCGGCGGCCCTGAGCATTATCGGCCGGCCGGCCGGCATAAAATGAGTTGCTTTGGTATGTATGTTTGTTTGTGTAACGCCGTTTCTGATAAAGCGATCCGCAAAGCCGTTCGCCAATATCAGCCCCAGTCTATGCAGCAACTGCGTAAGTTGATTCCGATTGGCACGGACTGCGGCAAGTGTATTCGTCAGGCGAGGGATATCTTTGAAGATGAGCGAGTGCAACTGACTGATATATATGATGTAGCATAAAATGTAAGGTCTTTTTTTGACTCTCTGTTTACCGGTTCTACACTTTAAGAACTGGAACGGAGGAGCGTGTCATGAAAGGCGATAAAAAAGTCATTACCTATCTGAACAAGTTATTGGGGAATGAGTTGGTCGCGATCAACCAATATTTCCTGCATGCCCGGATGTTTAAAAACTGGGGTTTAACCCGTCTCAACGATCACGAGTATCATGAGTCGATTGACGAAATGAAACACGCCGATCGCTACATTGAACGAATCCTGTTTCTCGAAGGTATTCCCAATCTGCAAGATTTAGGCAAGCTGAATATCGGCGAGGATGTTGAAGAGATCTTGCGTTCCGACCTGCAACTTGAACTGGACGGTGCCCGGGATTTACGCGAAGCCATCGCCTATGCGGATTCCGTGCAGGATTATGTCAGCAGGGACCTATTGATAGACATTCTGGCTGATGAAGAAGGGCATATTGATTGGCTGGAGACCGAGCTGGATCTGGTCGCCCGTCTTGGCATACAAAATTACCTGCAAAGTCAGCTTAGGGAAGAGCAATAAGCGCTACTTTGATGTATTCGTTGCGTAGCGGCCGCAAGCACCACGTTCCGGCCGCCATATTAAATCATTTCATCCTATTTGTTGCTTCCTGCGTCAATTTGCGTATAATGCGCGAGCTCGTCAAAACTAAGGCGAGTCTGATTTTTACTCAATCAGAGGGCTAGTTTAGCCATTAGCCAAAACAATACTCCCGATATGGGGGTTATGTACTGACGATTACACTCCCCCATCAATCGAAATGGGTGTGAGGAGTAATTATTTACGTTTATAAATAATTGGAGCTCTGGTCTCATGCAGAACCAAAGAATCCGTATCCGCCTGAAAGCGTTTGATCATCGTCTGATCGATCAATCAACTGCGGAAATCGTCGAGACTGCCAAGCGCACTGGTGCGCAAGTCCGTGGTCCGATCCCGCTGCCGACCCGCAAAGAGCGCTTTACCGTTCTGATCTCTCCGCACGTCAATAAAGATGCGCGCGATCAGTACGAGATTCGCACTCACAAGCGTCTGGTTGACATCGTTGAGCCAACCGAGAAAACCGTTGATGCTCTGATGCGTCTGGATCTGGCTGCCGGTGTAGACGTGCAGATCAGCCTGGGTTAATCAGGTCATTGAGCGATTGAGAGGTTGAAACAATGATTGGTTTAGTCGGTAAAAAAGTGGGCATGACCCGTATCTTCACTGAAGATGGCGTTTCTATCCCTGTAACCGTTATCGAAATTGAAGCAAACCGCGTAACTCAGGTTAAAGACCTGGCTGACGACGGTTACCGCGCTGTACAGGTAACTACCGGTGCTAAAAAAGCAAACCGCGTTACCAAACCAGAAGCGGGCCACTTTGCTAAAGCTGGCGTAGAAGCTGGCCGTGTTCTGCGTGAATTCCGTCTTTCCGAAGGCGAAGAGTTCACCGTAGGTCAAAGCATTAGCGTTGAAATTTTCGCAGACGTTAAAAAAGTTGACGTTACTGGTACATCCAAAGGTAAAGGTTTTGCCGGCACGGTTAAGCGCTGGAACTTCCGCACTCAGGATGCTACCCACGGCAACTCCTTGTCTCACCGCGTTCCGGGTTCTATCGGTCAGAACCAGACTCCGGGCAAAGTGTTCAAAGGCAAGAAAATGGCAGGCCAACTGGGTAACGAACGTGTAACCGTTCAGAGCCTGGACGTAGTGCGTGTTGACGCTGAGCGCAACCTGCTGCTGGTTAAGGGTGCTGTTCCGGGTGCAACCGGCGGCGACCTGATCGTTAAACCAGCTGTGAAGGCGTGAGGAGATAGCAATGGAATTAGTATTGAAAGACGCGCAAAGCGCGCTGACTGTTTCCGAAACTACCTTCGGTCGTGATTTCAACGAAGCGCTGGTACACCAGGTTGTTGTTGCTTATGCAGCAGGTGCCCGTCAAGGTACTCGCGCTCAGAAGACCCGTGCTGAAGTAACTGGTTCCGGTAAAAAACCGTGGCGTCAGAAAGGTACAGGCCGTGCGCGTTCAGGTTCTATCAAGAGCCCGATCTGGCGTTCCGGTGGTGTGACCTTCGCTGCCAAGCCTCAGGATCACAGTCAGAAAGTTAACAAAAAGATGTACCGCGGCGCGCTGAAAAGCATTCTGTCCGAACTGGTACGTCAAGATCGTCTGATCGTTGTCGAAAAGTTCTCTGTTGAAGCGCCGAAAACCAAGCTGCTGGCACAGAAACTGAAAGACATGGCGCTGGAAGACGTACTGATCATCACCAGCGAACTGGATGAAAATCTGTTCCTGGCCGCGCGCAACCTGTACAAGGTTGATGTGCGTGATGTCGCCGGTATCGATCCAGTTAGCTTGATCGCCTTCGACAAAGTCGTCATGACTGCTGAAGCTGTTAAGCAAGTTGAGGAGATGCTCGCATGATCCGTGAAGAACGTCTGCTGAAAGTTTTGCGCGCGCCGCACGTTTCTGAAAAAGCGTCTACAGCGATGGAAAAGAACAACACCATCGTGCTCAAAGTTGCTAAAGACGCGACCAAAGCAGAAATCAAAGCTGCTGTGCAGAAACTGTTTGAAGTCGAAGTCAATGATGTTCGCACCCTGGTAGTTAAAGGAAAAGTGAAACGTCATGGACAGCGTATCGGTCGTCGTAGCGACTGGAAAAAAGCTTACGTCACCCTGAAAGAAGGCCAGAATCTGGACTTCATCGGCGGCGCAGAGTAAGTCGGAGGAGTAAAGAACAATGGCAATTGTTAAATGTAAACCGACATCTCCGGGTCGTCGCCACGTTGTTAAAGTGGTTAACCCTGAGCTGCACAAGGGCAAACCTTATGCCCCGTTGCTGGAAAAGAACAGCAAATCCGGTGGCCGTAACAACAATGGCCGCATCACTACCCGTCACATCGGTGGTGGTCACAAACAGCAATATCGTCTGGTTGACTTTAAACGCAACAAAGATGGTATTCCTGCTGTTGTTGAGCGTCTGGAGTATGATCCGAACCGTTCCGCGAACATCGCGCTGGTTCTGTACAAAGACGGCGAACGTCGTTATATCCTGGCGCCGAAAGGCCTGAAAGCTGGCGACCAGATTCAATCTGGCGTTGATGCTGCGATCAAAGCAGGCAACACCCTGCCGATGCGTAACATCCCGGTTGGTTCAACGGTTCATAACGTAGAATTAAAACCAGGCAAAGGCGGCCAGCTGGCTCGCTCTGCCGGTGCTTACGTTCAGATCGTTGCGCGTGACGGATCTTACGTGACCCTGCGTCTGCGTTCCGGCGAAATGCGTAAAGTCGAATCCGACTGCCGCGCAACGCTGGGCGAAGTAGGCAATGCGGAGCATATGCTGCGCGTTCTGGGTAAAGCTGGTGCTGCTCGCTGGCGTGGTGTTCGTCCTACCGTTCGCGGTACGGCGATGAACCCGGTAGACCACCCGCACGGTGGTGGTGAAGGTCGTAACTTTGGTAAGCACCCGGTATCCCCGTGGGGCGTACAGACCAAAGGTAAGAAGACCCGCAGCAACAAGCGTACTGATAAGTTTATCGTACGTCGCCGTACTAAATAATTTTAGAGGATAAACCATGCCACGTTCTCTCAAGAAAGGTCCATTTATTGACCTGCACTTGCTGAAGAAGGTAGAGAAAGCGGTGGAAAGCGGTGACAAGAAGCCTTTGCGCACTTGGTCCCGTCGTTCAACGATCTTTCCAAACATGATCGGTTTGACCATCGCTGTCCATAATGGTCGTCAGCACGTTCCGGTGTTTGTTTCCGATGAAATGGTCGGTCACAAACTGGGTGAATTCGCGCCGACTCGTACTTATCGCGGCCATGCGGCCGACAAAAAGGCCAAGAAGCGCTAAGGTAGGAGGAAGAGATGGAAACTATCGCTAAACATCGCCACGCTCGTTCTTCTGCTCAAAAGGTACGCCTGGTGGCTGACCTTATCCGCGGTAAGAAAGTGTCGCAAGCTCTGGATATTCTGACCTATACCAACAAGAAAGCTGCTGGTCTGGTTAAAAAAGTACTAGAGTCTGCCATTGCTAACGCAGAGCACAACGATGGCGCTGACATTGATGATCTGAAAGTCGCGAAAATCTTCGTAGACGAAGGCCCGAGCATGAAGCGCATTATGCCGCGTGCTAAAGGCCGTGCGGATCGCATCCTGAAGCGTACCAGCCACATCACTGTGGTTGTGTCCGATCGCTGAGACTCTGGAGACTAGCAATGGGTCAGAAAGTACATCCTAATGGTATTCGACTGGGTATTGTCAAACCTTGGAACTCTACCTGGTATGCGAATACCAAAGAATTCGCTGACAACCTGGACAGCGACTTTAAAGTTCGTAAATACCTGACGAAGGAACTGGAAAAAGCTTCCGTTTCTCGTATCGTTATCGAACGTCCGGCTAAAAGCATTCGTGTAACCATTCACACTGCTCGCCCGGGTATCGTTATCGGTAAAAAAGGTGAAGATGTTGAAAAACTGCGCAAAGTCGTAGCGGATATCGCCGGCGTACCTGCGCAAATCAACATCGCAGAAGTTCGTAAGCCTGAACTGGACGCAAAACTGGTTGCCGACAGCATCACTTCTCAGCTGGAACGTCGCGTGATGTTCCGTCGTGCTATGAAGCGTGCCGTACAGAACGCCATGCGTCTGGGCGCTAAAGGGATCAAAGTTGAAGTAAGCGGCCGTCTTGGCGGCGCTGAAATCGCGCGTACCGAATGGTACCGTGAAGGTCGCGTTCCGTTGCACACCCTGCGTGCGGATATCGACTACAACACTTCCGAAGCGCACACCACTTATGGTGTTATCGGTGTGAAAGTGTGGATCTTCAAAGGTGAGATCCTGGGTGGTATGGCTGCCGTTGAACAACCGGAAAAACCGGCTGCTCAACCTAAAAAGCAGCAGCGTAAAGGCCGCAAGTAAGGAGAGTCGCTGATGTTACAACCAAAGCGTACAAAATTCCGTAAGATGCACAAAGGCCGCAACCGTGGTCTGGCAGCAGGTACGGATGTTAGCTTCGGCACTTTCGGTCTGAAAGCTGTTGGCCGCGGTCGCCTGACTGCTCGTCAAATCGAAGCTGCACGTCGTGCCATGACCCGCGCCGTTAAGCGTCAAGGTAAGATCTGGATCCGTGTATTCCCGGACAAACCGATCACCGAAAAACCGCTTGAAGTGCGTATGGGTAAAGGTAAAGGTAACGTTGAGTATTGGGTTGCCTTGATTCAGCCAGGTAAAGTCCTGTACGAAATGGACGGTGTGCCGGAAGAGTTGGCCCGTGAGGCATTCCAACTGGCAGCAGCGAAACTGCCGATTAAAACCACCTTTGTAACTAAGACGGTGATGTAATGAAAGCACAAGAGCTGCGTGAAAAGAGCGTTGAAGAGCTGAACACCGAGCTGCTCGAACTGCTGCGCGAACAATTCAATTTGCGCATGCAGGCGGCAAGTGGCCAGCTGCAACAAACTCACCTGTTGAAACAAGTGCGTCGTAATGTTGCACGTGTTAAGACTTTACTGACTGAGAAGGCGGGTGCGTAATGACCGATAAAATCCGTACTCTGCAAGGCCGCGTCGTTAGCGACAAAATGGAGAAATCCATCGTCGTCGCCATCGAACGTTTCGTGAAACACCCGCTTTACGGTAAGTTCATTAAACGTACGACTAAGCTGCACGTACATGACGAGAACAATGAATGCGGTACCGGCGACGTGGTTGAAATCCGCGAATGCCGTCCGCTGTCCAAAACCAAGTCTTGGACGCTTGTTCGCGTTGTAGAGAAAGCGATTCTGTAATACAGTAACGCTCTTCTCGATATGATAAACGGCTCAGTAATTGAGCCGTTTATTTTTTCTACCCATATTCAGGAAGCGGTGTTATAATGCTGCGCCCTTAATTATGGGGCATTTTAATGGCCTATCATGGGTCCTAAAGTAGTAGTTGACATTAGCGGAGCACTAAAATGATCCAAGAACAGACTATGCTGAATGTGGCCGATAACTCCGGTGCACGTCGCGTAATGTGTATCAAGGTTCTAGGTGGCTCGCACCGTCGCTACGCAGGCGTCGGCGACATCATCAAAATTACCATCAAGGAAGCAATTCCTCGCGGTAAGGTGAAGAAAGGCGATGTGCTGAAGGCGGTAGTGGTGCGCACCAAGAAGGGTGTTCGTCGCCCGGACGGTTCTGTCATTCGCTTCGATGGTAATGCTTGCGTTATTCTGAACAATAACAGCGAACAGCCCATCGGCACGCGTATTTTTGGGCCGGTAACTCGTGAACTGCGTAATGAGAAGTTCATGAAAATTATCTCTCTGGCACCAGAAGTACTCTAAGGAGCGAATCATGGCAGCGAAAATCCGTCGTGATGACGAAGTTATCGTGCTAACCGGCAAAGATAAAGGTAAGCGCGGTAAAGTAAAAAATGTCCTGTCTGCTAGTAAGGTCATTGTTGAAGGTATCAACCTGGTTAAAAAACATCAGAAGCCGGTTCCGGCCCTGAACCAACCGGGCGGCATCGTTGAAAAAGAAGCTGCAATTCAGGTTTCCAACGTTGCAATCTTCAATACGGCAACTGGTAAGGCTGACCGTGTAGGCTTTAGATTCGAAGACGGCAAAAAAGTCCGTTTCTTTAAATCTAATAGCGAAACTATCAAGTAATTTGGAGTAGTACGATGGCGAAACTGCATGATTACTACAAAGACGAAGTAGTTAAAAAACTGGTTGAACAGTTTAACTACAATTCTGTCATGCAAGTCCCTCGGGTCGAGAAGATCACCCTGAACATGGGTGTTGGTGAAGCGATCGCTGACAAGAAACTGCTGGATAACGCAGCAGCTGATCTGGCAGCAATCTCCGGTCAAAAACCGTTGATCACCAAAGCACGCAAATCTGTTGCAGGCTTCAAAATCCGCCAGGGCTATCCGATCGGCTGTAAAGTAACTCTGCGTGGCGAACGCATGTGGGAGTTCCTTGAGCGACTGATTTCCATTGCTGTACCGCGTATCCGTGACTTCCGTGGCCTGTCCGCCAAGTCATTCGATGGTCGTGGTAACTACAGCATGGGTGTGCGTGAGCAGATCATCTTCCCGGAAATCGACTATGACAAGGTCGATCGCGTTCGTGGTTTGGATATTACCATTACCACTACTGCGAAATCCGATGATGAAGGCCGTGCGCTGTTGGCCGCCTTTAACTTCCCATTCCGCAAGTAAGGTAGGGTTACTAATGGCTAAGCAATCCATGAAAGCACGCGAAGTCGTTCGCGTGAAACTGGCTGATAAATACCGCGCTAAACGCGAGGAATTGAAAGCTATTATCTCTGGTGTGAACTCTTCCGACGAAGAACGTTGGGATGCAGTTCTTAAGCTGCAGACTCTGCCGCGTGATTCCAGCCCGTCTCGTCAGCGTAACCGCTGCCGTCAAACTGGTCGTCCGCATGCTTTCCTGCGGAAGTTCGGGTTGAGCCGTATCAAGGTCCGTGAAGCCGCTATGCGCGGTGAAATTCCGGGTCTGAAAAAGGCTAGCTGGTAATTGTCACCAATTGAATCACGGGAGTAAAGACAGATGAGCATGCAAGATCCGATCGCGGATATGCTGACCCGTATCCGTAACGGTCAAGCCGCGAACAAAGTTGCGGTCACCATGCCTTCCTCCAAGCTGAAAGTGGCAATCGCCAACGTGCTGAAGGAAGAAGGTTACATTGAAGATTTTAAAATCGAAGGCGACGCCAAGCCGGTTCTGGAATTAGAACTTAAATATTTCCAGGGCAAGGCAGTGGTAGAAAGCATTCAGCGAGTAAGCCGTCCAGGTCTGCGCATCTATAAAAGAAAAGATGAGCTGCCGAAAGTTATGGCCGGTTTGGGTATCGCAGTTGTTTCTACCTCTAAAGGTGTTATGACTGATCGTGCAGCTCGCCAGGCTGGTCTTGGTGGCGAGATTATCTGCTACGTAGCTTAATCGGGAGGAAAGAATGTCTCGTGTTGCAAAAGCACCCGTCGTCATTCCTGCCGGCGTAGAGGTAAAACTCAACGGTCAGGTTATTTCGATTAAGGGTAAAAACGGCGAGCTGAGTCGTAAGATCCATGATGCTGTTGAAGTTAAACAAGCTGACAACGCTCTGACTTTCGCTCCGCGCGAAGGTTTTGTTGACGGATGGGCCCAAGCGGGTACCACTCGTGCTCTGTTGAACTCAATGGTTATCGGTGTTACCGAAGGCTTCACCAAGAAGCTGCAGCTGGTCGGTGTTGGTTATCGTGCTGCCGTAAAAGGCAACGTAGTGAACCTGTCTCTTGGGTTCTCTCACCCGGTTGACCACGCGCTGCCGGCAGGTATTACTGCAGAATGCCCGACCCAGACTGAAATCGTGCTGAAAGGCGCTGATAAGCAGGTTATCGGTCAGGTTGCCGCGGAAATACGCGCCTACCGTCGTCCTGAGCCTTACAAAGGCAAGGGTGTCCGTTACGCCGACGAAGTCGTGCGTACCAAAGAGGCTAAGAAGAAGTAAGGTAACACTATGGATAAGAAAGCAGCTCGTATCCGTCGTGCGACCCGCGCACGCCGCAAACTCCAGGAACTGGGTGCGACGCGTCTGGTGGTACATCGTACCCCGCGCCATATTTATGCGCAGGTCATCGCACCGAACGGTTCTGAAGTCCTGGTAGCCGCTTCTACTGTAGAAAAAGCTATCGCTGAACAACTGAAGTATACCGGTAATAAAGATGCAGCTATCGCAGTAGGTAAAGCTATTGCTGAACGCGCATTGGAAAAAGGGATTAAAGACGTATCCTTTGACCGTTCCGGTTTCCAATATCATGGTCGAGTCCAGGCACTGGCAGATGCTGCCCGTGAAGCTGGCCTTCAGTTCTAAGGTAGAGGTGTAAGATGGCTCACATCGAGAAACAAGCTGGCGAACTGCAGGAAAAGCTGATCGCGGTAAATCGCGTATCTAAAACCGTTAAAGGTGGCCGTATTTTCAGCTTCACCGCACTGACTGTAGTGGGTGATGGCAACGGTCGCGTTGGTTTTGGCTACGGTAAAGCACGCGAAGTTCCGGCAGCGATCCAGAAAGCGATGGAAAAAGCCCGTCGCAATATGATGAATGTCGCGCTGAACAACGGCACCCTGCAGCACCCGGTTAAAGGTGCTCACACGGGTTCTCGTGTGTTCATGCAGCCGGCTTCCGAAGGTACCGGTATTATTGCCGGCGGTGCAATGCGCGCCGTTTTGGAAGTCGCAGGGGTACACAACGTATTGGCTAAAGCCTATGGTTCCACTAACCCGATTAACGTGGTTCGTGCAACGATTGATGGCCTGGCCAACATGAAGTCCCCGGAAATGGTCGCTGCCAAGCGTGGTAAATCCGTTGAAGAAATTCTGGGGTAATTAACCATGGCAAAGACTATTAAAATAACTCAAACCCGTAGTGCAATCGGTCGTCTGCCGAAACATAAGGCAACGCTGCTTGGCCTGGGTCTGCGTCGTATTGGTCATACTGTTGAACGCGAGGATACTCCTGCGGTGCGCGGTATGGTCAACGCGGTTTCCTATATGGTTAAAGTGGAGGAGTAACAGATGCGTTTGAATACTCTGTCTCCGGCCGAAGGCGCCAAACATGCTGCGAAGCGTGTAGGTCGTGGTATCGGTTCCGGCCTGGGTAAAACCGGCGGACGTGGTGTCAAAGGTCAGAACTCGCGTTCTGGCGGCGGCGTGCGTCGCGGTTTCGAAGGCGGTCAGATGCCTTTATACCGTCGCCTGCCGAAATTCGGTTTTACTTCTCGCAAAGCAATGGTTACGGCAGAGATTCGTCTGTCTGACCTGGCTAAAGTGGAAGGCGACACCGTTGACCTGAATACGCTGAAAGCCGCTAATGTTATTGGCGTTCAGATCGAATTTGCGAAAGTGATTCTGTCTGGTGAAGTTGCTCGTCCGGTAACGATTCGTGGTCTGCGTGTCACTAAAGGTGCTCGTGCTGCTATCGAAGCTGCTGGCGGTAAAATTGAGGAATAAGTAGCAGATGGCCAAACAACCAGGATTAGATTTTCAAAGTGCTAAAGGCGGAGTTGGTGAACTGAAGCGCAGACTTTTGTTTGTTATCGGTGCGCTGATTGTTTTCCGTATTGGCTCTTTTATTCCGATTCCTGGTATTGATGCCACTGTGCTTGCCAAATTGCTTGAGCAACAGCGAGGCACCATCATTGAAATGTTTAACATGTTCTCTGGTGGTGCACTCAGCCGTGCTTCTATCTTTGCCCTGGGTATCATGCCGTACATTTCGGCATCGATTATTATCCAGTTGTTGACGGTGGTTCATCCGGCGTTGGCGGAAATAAAGAAAGAAGGGGAGGCTGGCCGTCGCAAGATTAGTCAGTATACCCGCTACGGTACTCTGGTATTGGCCATATTCCAGTCGATCGGTATTGCTACCGGTCTGCCGAATATGCCTGGGATGCAGGGCCTGGTGTTAAATCCGGGCTTTGCCTTCTACTTTACCGCTGTTGTGAGTCTGGTCACCGGGACAATGTTCCTGATGTGGCTGGGTGAACAGATTACGGAACGAGGTATCGGCAACGGTATTTCGATTATAATCTTCGCTGGTATTGTTGCGGGATTACCGCCGGCCATTGGCCATACCATCGAGCAAGCGCGGCAAGGCGACCTGCACTTCCTCCTGTTGCTGTTGGTTGCAGTTTTAGTGTTTGCAGTAACCTTCTTCGTTGTTTTCATTGAGCGTGGTCAGCGTCGTATCGTCGTCAACTATGCCAAGCGTCAACAAGGTCGTCGCGTTTATGCAGCACAGAGTACGCATTTGCCGTTGAAAGTGAATATGGCGGGGGTTATCCCGGCTATCTTCGCTTCCAGCATTATTCTGTTCCCGGCTACGATTGCATCCTGGTTCGGGGGTGGTACCGGTTGGAACTGGCTGACTACAATTTCGATGTATTTGCAGCCTGGACAACCGCTTTATGTGTTACTCTATGCGACTGCAATCATCTTCTTCTGTTTCTTCTACACTGCGTTGGTATTCAACCCTCGTGAAACAGCAGATAACCTGAAGAAGTCCGGTGCATTCGTGCCAGGAATTCGTCCGGGAGAGCAAACGGCGAAATATATCGATAAAGTAATGACCCGCCTTACCTTGGTAGGGGCGATGTATATTACTTTCATCTGCCTGATCCCGGAGTTCATGCGTGATGCAATGAAAGTGCCTTTCTATTTTGGCGGCACGTCATTATTGATCGTTGTTGTGGTCATCATGGACTTTATGGCTCAAGTGCAAACTCTGATGATGTCGAGTCAGTATGAGTCTGCATTGAAGAAAGCAAACCTGAAAGGCTATAACCGTTAATCGGGTGAGCTTGAGAAGTTACGGAGAGTAAAAATGAAAGTTCGTGCTTCCGTCAAGAAATTATGTCGTAACTGCAAAATCGTTAAGCGTAACGGTGTCGTTCGCGTGATCTGCAGTGCCGAACCGAAGCATAAACAGCGTCAAGGCTGATTATCTCGCATATTTTTCTTGCAAAGTTGGGTTGAGCTGGCTAGATTAGCCAGCCAATCTTTTGTCTGTAACTGCAATACTATTTGAGTATCCTGAAAACGGGCTTTTCAGAATGGTATTGCTGTATAAAATTGTAGGAGTGCATAGTGGCCCGTATAGCAGGCATTAACATTCCTGATCATAAACATACCGTTATCGCGTTAACGTCGATCTATGGTATCGGCAAGACTCGTTCGCAGGCTATTTGCGCTGCTTCGGGAATCGCCGAAAATGTTAAGATCAGTGAGCTGTCTGAAGAGCAAATCGATAAGCTGCGTGACGAAGTTGCCAAGTTTGTTGTCGAAGGCGATCTGCGTCGTGAAGTTACCCTGAGCATCAAACGTCTTATGGACCTTGGTACTTATCGTGGTTTGCGTCATCGTCGTGGTCTGCCGGTTCGCGGTCAGCGTACCAAGACTAACGCCCGTACCCGTAAGGGTCCGCGCAAACCGATCAAGAAATAATCGGGGTGATTGAATAATGGCAAAGGCACCTATTCGTGCACGTAAGCGTGTAAGAAAGCAAGTCTCTGACGGTGTGGCTCATATCCATGCTTCTTTCAACAACACCATCGTAACTATTACCGATCGTCAGGGTAATGCGCTGGGTTGGGCAACTGCCGGTGGTTCCGGTTTCCGTGGTTCTCGTAAATCCACTCCGTTCGCCGCTCAGGTAGCAGCAGAGCGCTGTGCTGAAGCAGTGAAAGAGTACGGTATCAAGAACCTGGAAGTTATGGTTAAAGGACCTGGTCCGGGCCGTGAGTCAACTATCCGCGCATTGAACGCGGCTGGTTTCCGCATCACTAATATTACTGATGTGACTCCGATCCCTCATAACGGTTGTCGTCCGCCGAAAAAGCGTCGCGTATAACGCTGCTTTTAGGATTGTTGGAGAAAGAAAATGGCAAGATATTTGGGTCCTAAGCTCAAGCTGAGCCGTCGTGAAGGCACCGACCTGTTTCTGAAGTCTGGTGTTCGTGCGATCGATTCCAAGTGTAAGATTGAACAAGCTCCTGGTCAGCATGGTGCGCGTAAACCGCGTCTGTCTGACTATGGTGTACAGTTGCGTGAAAAGCAAAAAGTTCGCCGTATCTACGGTGTGCTGGAACGCCAGTTCCGTAACTATTATAAAGAAGCAGCGCGTCTGAAAGGCAACACGGGTGCAAACCTGTTACAACTGCTGGAAGGCCGTCTGGATAACGTTGTTTATCGTATGGGATTTGGCGCCACTCGTGCTGAAGCGCGTCAGTTGGTTAGCCACAAAGCTATCATGGTAAACGGTCGCGTTGTTAACATCGCTTCTTATCAGGTATCCCCGAATGACGTAGTCAGCATCCGTGAGAAAGCTAAAAAGCAATCTCGCGTTAAAGCCGCTCTGGAGCTGGCTGAACAGCGTGAAAAGCCAACTTGGCTGGAAGTTGATGCTGCCAAGATGGAAGGTGTGTTCAAACGTATTCCTGAACGTACCGATCTGTCTGCGGACATTAATGAACACCTGATCGTCGAGCTTTACTCCAAGTAAAGCTTAGTACCAAAGAGAGGACACAATGCAGGGTTCTGTGACAGAGTTTCTAAAACCGCGCCTGGTTGATATCGAGCAAGTCAGTTCGACGCACGCCAAGGTGACCCTTGAGCCGTTAGAGCGGGGCTTCGGCCATACTCTTGGCAACGCACTGCGCCGTATTCTGCTTTCATCCATGCCAGGTTGCGCGGTGACCGAGGTTGAGATTGATGGTGTACTGCATGAGTACAGCACCAAAGAAGGCGTACAGGAAGACATCCTGGAAATCCTGCTCAACCTGAAAGGGCTGGCGGTGAGAGTTCAAGGCAAAGATGAAGTTATTCTTACCCTGAATAAATCTGGCATTGGCCCTGTGACTGCAGCCGACATCGTCCATGACGGCGATGTCGAAATCGTCAAGCCACAGCACTTGATCTGCCATCTGACCGATGAAAACGCGGCTATCAGCATGCGTATTAAAGTTCAGCGTGGCCGTGGTTATGTGCCGGCATCTGCCCGTATTCATACGGAAGAAGATGAGCGCCCGATTGGTCGCCTGTTAGTCGATGCCTGCTACAGCCCTGTAGAGCGAATTGCCTACAATGTTGAAGCAGCACGTGTAGAACAGCGTACTGACCTGGACAAGCTGGTCATCGAAATGGAAACCAACGGCACGATCGATCCTGAAGAGGCGATCCGCCGAGCGGCCACCATTCTGGCTGAACAACTTGAAGCTTTTGTTGACCTGCGTGACGTACGTCAACCAGAAGTTAAAGAAGAAAAACCAGAGTTCGATCCGATCTTGCTGCGCCCTGTTGACGATCTGGAATTGACTGTCCGCTCTGCTAACTGCCTCAAGGCAGAAGCTATCCACTACATCGGTGATCTGGTACAGCGTACCGAGGTTGAGCTGTTGAAAACGCCTAACCTGGGTAAAAAATCTCTTACTGAGATTAAAGATGTGCTGGCTTCACGTGGTTTGTCTCTGGGCATGCGCCTGGAAAACTGGCCGCCGGCAAGCATTGCTGATGAGTAACCAGATCACAGGTTAAGGTTTTACTGAGAAGGATAAGGTCATGCGCCATCGTAAGAGTGGTCGTCAACTGAACCGTAACAGCAGCCATCGTCAGGCTATGTTCCGTAACATGGCTAGTTCTTTGGTTCGTCATGAGATCATCAAGACAACCCTGCCAAAAGCAAAAGAGCTGCGTCGTGTTGTTGAACCGCTGATTACTCTTGCCAAGACCGACAGCGTTGCTAATCGTCGTCTGGCATTCGCCCGTACTCGTGATAACGAGATCGTGGCAAAACTGTTTAATGAACTGGGTCCGCGTTTCGCGAGCCGTGCCGGTGGTTACACTCGTATTCTGAAGTGTGGCTTCCGTGCAGGCGACAATGCGCCGATGGCATACATCGAGCTCGTTGATCGCTCAGCTTCTCAAACAGAAGAAGTTGCAACTGCGGAGTAATCTGCAAGCGCATAAAAAAACCGGGGAAACCCGGTTTTTTTATGGCGTGCGATCCCTGCCCGCCCTCTTTCGGGCCGTAGTGATGCAATAGTGAAAAACGCCACGGGCGTTTTTTTTACGTTTGGAATACGCTAACCTTTATGACAGTGGGCAACACTTCAGAGGTTATTATGTGGTTAATTGATGACTTGGTTGAACGCCATATTGCGCAAGCTCGGTCAGAAGGCGCTTTTGATAACTTGCCTGGCGCGGGTAAGCCATTGATGCTGGACGATGACAGCGCTGTTCCTCCTGAGTTGAGGGTCGCTTATCGTCTATTAAAAAACGCCGGTTGCCTTCCTGTTGAATTGCAAGAGCGTAAAGAGGCGCTACAATTAGCCGATCTGTTGGAAAATATCTCCCGAGAATCTCCCACGTACGAATCTGTTTCCCGCCGGTTTCGTCTGCTCGAGCTGAGTTTGCAACAACGAGGCATCAATACTGATTTTTTGCACAGTGAATATGCCGACGTGTTAAAAAAGTCGTTTGGCGCGCAGGATTAATTCTGAAAACTGCCTATATTATAGGCTGATTCTCATCTATACTCTTCCCGCTTTATTTCATCATCCTGATTACCAGAGGTAAGTATGGCCGTATATCGTCATAAACGAGGGAAAATACAGGACAATGCTATTGAAGCGTTGTTATCTGACCCGCTGTTTCGCCAACGCGTGGAAGTAAACAGTAAGGGAAAAGGAAGCTATCGCAGAAAAGACAAACATGTAAAGAAGGGAAACTGGGAGGCCAGCGGTAAGCAATCAATTGATTATTTACCACTGGTCTTCTGATTTTCTGAGGTCTGCGGATTTCACAATCTATTACGAAGAAGTCAGAAACAATGCTGCTGAATTTCTCGTCCTGAAAAGTCAGGCTCCGGTTATTTTTTCAGCAGGTCGCGGATTTCCGTTAATAACTTCTCTTCCGCACTCGGTTTCGGCGGAGCGGCTGGCGCATCTTCCTGTTTACGGCGTAATTTGTTCATTAATTTGATGGCGAGGAAAATAGCGAACGCAACAATAACGAAGTCAAAAATATTCTGAATGAAAACACCGTAATGCATAACGACAGCGGGTATATCACCCTGGGCTGCTCGTAATACAAGACTAAACTGCTTAAAGTCTACGCCGCCAATCAGCAGTCCCAACGGGGGCATAATGATATCGGATACCAGCGAAGAAACGATTTTCCCAAATGCCGCACCGATAATAACCCCGACGGCCAGATCGACCACATTTCCGCGCATGGCAAATTCGCGGAATTCTTTGATAATACTCATAACCACTCTCCTTGATAAAAAGATAGATTAATTTTAACAAATAGTTCTATGTTTGCCATATTCTCATATAACGTTTAATGCATTACCCATATTTATTACAAAAAGAAGGGGCTTGGTTGGAATAGCCGTTCTACATCAGGTACGAATTTCTTATCTGTTAAGAACATAATGATATGGTCGCCTTGTTCAATCCGGGTATTGTCATTGGCAATGATGACATCATCCCCGCGCACAATTGCCCCGATAGTCGTTCCTGGCGGTAGCTTTATCTCTTCAATCAGCCGTCCGACAACTTTTGATGTGCCTTCATCCCCATGCGCGATAGCCTCAATGGCTTCGGCGACCCCTCTGCGTAGCGACGATACGCTGACGATATCCGCTTTACGTACGTGGCTTAATAACGCGGAGATGGTTGCTTGCTGTGGGGATATAGCGACATCAATCACACTTCCTTGCACTAAATCGACATAGGCTCGACGCTGGATAAGCACCATGACTTTTTTGGCGCCCATTCGTTTAGCCAGCATGGCGGACATGATGTTGGCTTCATCGTCGTTGGTGATGGCGATGAACACATCCATTTGCTCGATATGCTCTTCTGCCAGAAGCTCCTGGTCAGAGGCATCGCCATGAAAAACGATGGTATCCTGTAATAATTCCGCCAGTTCAGCGGCTCGCTCCGCGTTATGTTCTATCAGTTTAATGCTGTAATCTTTTTCTAATCGTTGGGCCAGACCGGCGCCAACGTTACCGCCGCCAACGATCATGATCCGCTTATAAGGGTTTTCCAGGCGTTGCAGTTCGCTCATTACGGCGCGGATATTCTGCGATGCGGCAACAAAAAAGACTTCATCCCCGGCTTCGATAACCGTAGAGCCTTGGGGGCGAATAGGACGGTCATGACGGAAAATAGCGGCAACGCGCGTTTCTATGTGCGGCATATGTTCGCGAATAGATGACAAGGCGTTGCCGACCAACGGGCCGCCATAATAGGCATTGACGGCGGCGATACTCACTTTGCCTTGAGCGAAATTAACCACCTGAAGAGCGCCGGGATATTCAATCAGCTTGTAAATATTATCGATGACCAATTGTTCCGGAGAGATCAAATAATCAATGGGAACGGCTTCAGGCAGAAATAAACGATCGGCTTCACGCATGTATTCCGACGATCGGATCCGCGCAATACGATTCGGCGTATTGAAAAGCGAATAGGCTATTTGACAGGCAACCATATTGGTTTCATCGGAATTGGTGACCGCCACTAGCATATCCGCATCTTCCGCTCCTGCTTCATGCAGCACGCGCGGATGAGAGGCGTAACCCGTGACGACTCTAAGATCAAATTTATCCTGGAGCTGACGCAAACGGGTCGTATCGGTATCGACGACGGTTATGTCGTTATTCTCACCAGCCAGATTTTCCGCCAGTGTACCGCCTACCTGACCAGCGCCAAGAATAATAATCTTCATAATTAATTCTGCCGTATGTGTTATTGCTTGATGATTCTAAACAATACTGGGTTTAATGTTCGTTTTTTACCAGCTTTGCATAGAAGAAGCCGTCACCATCTTCCGGGCTAGGGAGTTTTTGGATCCCAGGCCGGTCTGGGCTGCCGGTATCCACTAACTGAGCATCGGAGTGGCGCAGCAAAAAGTGATGTATTTGCTGATGATTTTCTTCCGGCAAGATCGAGCAGGTCGCATAAACCAATGTCCCGCCGGTTTTCAGGCGCGGCCAGATTGCATCAAGAATGTCTTTTTGCAGTAGTGCGAGTTCGGCGATGTCGTTATCGCGGCGCAGCCATTTTATGTCTGGGTGACGGCGTACGACGCCTGTGGCGGAGCAAGGCGCGTCTAGCAAGATACGATCGAAAATTTTATCGCCGCACCAGCTTTGCGGTTGCCGTCCATCTCCTTGCTTTAATTCGGCGTTTAGCTGTAAGCGCTGCAAATTTTCTCTGACTCTGGCAAGTCTTTCATCATCAATATCGACGGCCAGTACGTGCGCTTTCGGCGCGGCCTCAAGGATATGGGTTGTTTTACCGCCCGGCGCGGCGCATAGGTCGAGAATTTGCTCGCCGTCCTGAGGCGCTAGCCAATGAATACACCCCTGGGCGGAGGCATCCTGTACGGTAACCCACCCTTGGGCGAAACCGGGTAGCAGGTTGACAGCGCAGGGAACCGCCAGCCTGATGGCGTCAGGATAATCGGGATGCGGCACGGCCTCTATGCTTTGTTGTTCAAGCAAGGAGAGGTATTCGTCGCGGGTGTGATGTAAGCGATTTACCCGCAACCACATTGGCGGCCGCTGGTTATTGGCGGCAACAATGTCTTGCCAGTTTTCTGGATAGGCATTTTTAATGCGCGTCAGTAGCCAGCCTGGATGCAGGTAGCGTGAGGGGGTATTCGCTACTCGTTGCAGCAGTTCATCCTGCTGACGCTGGAATTGCCGTAAAACGCCGTTAATCAGCCCCTTGAGCTGAGGGCGTTTCAAGGCGACGGCTCCTTCTACCGTTTCAGCCAGCGCGGCATGCGGCGGGATGCGGGTGTAGAGCAACTGATATATGCCGACCATGATAAGGTAGTGTAAAGCGCGCTGTTTCCCGGTCAACGGTTTTGCCATCAGTTGCTGAATGCACCACTCTAACTGCGGTAATACGCGTAGTACGCCAAAGCAGAGTTCTTGCAATAGTGCGCGATCCTTATCAGTAATATCTTTCTGATAAGCGGGCAATAAAGTGCTGAGCGATTGTCCATGGTCCAATACTTGCCCTACCACTTTAGCGGTAATGCTGCGAAGGTTATATGAGCTTTTCATTAGTTAGCGACTACGTAATAGAGAGGATATACCGGCTGGGTGCCGCCGGCATGAGATAGCGTTTAAGCCAGAACATTACCTGCAATAAACCATTCACGTCGGGAGTTAAGTAAATCCTGTACGGCCATGATTTTTTTACCGGCTGGCTGTAGTTCAAGAATAGTCAACACGCCGTCTGCGGTCGCGACCTGAATCCCTTTTTTGTCGGCATGTAAAATGGTGCCGGGCCGGGATTGATGTTCCGCGGCGCCGGCCAGGCATTTCCATACCTTAACCGGCTGTTTATCCACGATAAAATAGCTGACCGGCCGCGGATTGAAAGCGCGTACGCAGCGTTCAAGCTGGGCGGCGGACAACCGCCAGTCGAGGCGGGCTTCTTCTTTGCTGAGTTTCTCCGCATAAGTGGCCAACGCGTCATCCTGAGGCTCTGCCGTTATTTGACCATCAGCCAACTGCTCCAGCGTTTCCAATAAGCCGCGCGGCCCCAGCTCGGCCAGTTTGGCGTATAACGTCGCGCTGGTGTCCTGTGGCAGGATAGGACACGCGATCTTATGCAGCATCGCACCGGTATCAAGCCCCGCATCCATCTGCATGATGGTGACGCCGGTATTTCGATCGCCGGCCCACAGCGCGCGTTCAATCGGCGCGGCGCCCCGCCAGCGCGGCAGCAGCGAGCCATGCACATTGAGACAACCGAGACGCGGCATATCCAGGACTGCCTGCGGTAAAATCAGTCCATAGGCGACAACCACCATCACATCGGCATTAAGCGCTGCAACACTCTGCTGAGCGTCGGGGTGACGCAGCGACTTGGGCTGATACACCGAAATACCGTGCTGTTCCGCCAACGCTTTGACCGGCGTGGCGGTTAACTTTTTTCCGCGGCCAGCCGGACGATCCGGCTGAGTGAAAACGCCGACGACCTGATGTTTGGAGGCTAGCAGCGCCTCCAGATGACGCACGGCAAAATCAGGTGTTCCGGCAAAGATAATACGTAAAGAATCAGACACGTTGTTTCCCGTCAGGAAGGTAAATGATCAACCCCGGCTGTTTTGCTTGGCCAGTTTTTCCAGCTTCTGGCGGATCCTCTGGCGTTTGAGCGGGGAGAGATAATCGATAAACAGTTTCCCGACCAGATGATCCATTTCATGCTGAATACAGATGGCTAGCAGACCGTCGGCTTCCAGTTCAAAAGTATTCCCTTCCCGATCCAGCGCGCGCACTTTTACTCGTTCAGCGCGTGGAACGAGCGCTCTTGTTTCAGGGATCGACAGGCAGCCTTCTTCAATGCCGGTATCGCCGTCCTTCTCAATCAGTTCGGGATTAATCAATACCAATCTTTGATCCCGTGATTCTGAAACATCAATAACAATAATACGTTGATGGATATCCACCTGGGTGGCGGCCAGGCCAATGCCTTCTTCTTCATACATCGTATCGAACATATCGTCGACGATGCGTTGAATGTCTGCATTGACTTCTTTTACGGGCTGCGCCGTTGTGCGTAGCCGTTCATCCGGAAAATGTAATACCTGCAAAACTGACATATATATTTAGATCTGTATCCGAGTGATGGGAGAGTATCAGTGCTTATTCTAGACATTTCCTGCACCGATTGACAGCATCGGCAATCATATTGACGGTTGGCCAGAAGGCGACGGAATAAGGGATGCGGAATGTTATCAACGGAAATCTGGCTGCGCCTGATGGGGGTCAAACATTTGCGGGCCAGACGGGCCGCGGAAATCGCCAAAAAACTTATCGCCGAGGGCAACGGCGGCAAGGGTTTTTTAATCTCGCTTGGAATGACGGAAGTCCAGGCGGAACAATTTCAACAGTGTGATAGGAAAGCGCTGGACGAAACCCTATATTGGTTGTCACAGCCCGCGCATCATATGGTGAGCTGTATCGATGAGCGATACCCTTTTTTGCTTGGCAATATCAGCACCTATCCGCTCTTATTGTTTGTCGCGGGCGAACTTTCCCTATTGGCATCGCCGCAAATCGCCATTGTTGGTAGTCGTAACAACAGTGCTTACGGTGAGCAATGGGGACAATTTTTTGCACAAGAGCTGGCGGTTAATGAGCTCGTCATCACCAGCGGACTGGCCGTCGGGATCGATGGCGTCGCACACCGCGCCGCGCTGGACGCCGGGGGAAAGACGATTGCGGTGTTAGGCAGCGGCCTGGCGCATATCTACCCCCGGCGTCATCAATCGCTTGCCGCTCGAATTCTTGAACAGGGCGGCGCATTAGTCTCCGAATTTTCCCTATCAGCGCCGCCGTTGCCCACGAATTTTCCAAGACGAAACCGTATTATTAGCGGATTGAGCCTAGGCGTCCTGGTTATCGAGGCGTCCACACGTAGCGGATCGCTGGTAACGGCCCGCTATGCATTGGAACAAGGCCGGGAAGTCTTTGCTTTACCGGGGCCGATCGGCAATCCGATGACGGAAGGCACGCATTGGTTGATCCAACAGGGCGCCTACCTTGTCACTCATCCTAAAAATGTGGTTGAACAGTTAATAAATGGGCTTCAATGGCTGCCAACGGAGGGGGAGGGAATTATTTCTGCCGTAGAAGAGGATGTTGAATTGCCATTTGCTGGCGTGTTGGCTAACGTAGGAGATGAGGTTACACCTGTTGACGTTGTCGCTGAACGTGCCGGCCAACCTGTGCCAGAGATAGTGGGTAAACTATTGGAACTGGAGTTAGCAGGATGGATCGCAGCAGTACCCGGCGGCTATGTCCGATTAAGGAGGGCAGGCCATGTTCGACGTACTCATGTACTTGTTTGAAACTTATATCCACAATGAAACTGAAATGCGTGTCGATCAGGATACGTTGACTGATGACCTCACCCGTGCTGGATTTCACCGCAACGATATTTACAGCGCGTTGAGTTGGCTGGAAAAATTGGCTGACATACAGGAAGGGCAGAATACACCGCTCAATCTGGCTCATGACCCATTAGCAATACGTATTTATACCCAGGATGAAGAACAGCGCCTGGATGCCGATTGCCGTGGTTTTTTATTGTTTCTCGAACAGATCCAGGTATTGAATCTGGAAACGCGCGAGATGGTGATCGACAGGGTAATGGCGCTTGAAACGCAAGAGTTTGATCTGGAGGATCTGAAATGGGTCATTCTGATGGTGCTGTTTAACGTCCCTGGGTGTGAAAACGCATATCAACAAATGGAAGAACTCCTGTTTGAGGAAAATGACGGTTATGTGCAATAGCCTGGAGTGTAATAGGTAAGGAATGGCTAAAACCGTACTTTTTGCTGACAAGAAACAAGAGGTTTGCCCTGAATGCGGGTCTGTGCTGGTTATCCGTTCCGGACGGCACGGGCCTTTTCTTGGTTGCTCTCGTTACCCTGAATGTGAATTTATTCGCCCGCTCAAAGCTCAGGCTGACGGCCATGTGGTTAAGGTTCTGGATGGACAACTGTGTCCGCTTTGCCAGTCAACGCTCGTGTTGAGGCAAGGGCGCTATGGCATGTTTATCGGCTGCGGCAACTATCCGGCGTGTAATCATACGGAGGCGATCGATCGTCCGGATGAAACGGCGCTGCATTGCCCGCAATGCCAGAAGGGTACGTTGTTACAGCGCAAGTCACGCTACGGAAAAGTGTTTCACGCTTGCGATCGTTATCCCGAGTGCCAATTCACGCTCAATCATAAACCGGTCGCCGGGGAGTGTCCCCACTGCCACTATCCTTTGCTTATCGAGAAGAAAACGGCACAAGGCATCAAGCTGTTTTGCGCCAGTAAACTATGTGGAAAGCCGGTGACGGCTGAAGTTGATAATCATGAATGATATTTCCGGGAATTTACCGGCTTCTCTTTTGCAGGCATTGTTAAACGAAGAGGTCATTGCCTATCCCACTGAAGCCGTTTTTGGTCTGGGGTGCGATCCGGACAGCGAGCTGGCGGTTAGTCGTTTGCTGGCATTGAAGCAACGCCCGTGGCAAAAAGGTTTGATTCTGATAGCGGCTGATTATCGGCAGTTGGAACCTTACATAGACGATAGCGTATTGTCCGAATCTCAAAAAGAGATGATGTTTTCTCGCTGGCCCGGGCCTGTTACCTGGGTGATCCCCGCCAGGCCAACAACGCCAAAATGGCTGACCGGGCAATTTGATTCGCTTGCCGTACGGGTCAGCGCTCATCCATTGGTGAAAAAATTGTGTCTCGGTTACGGTAAGCCTCTGGTGTCAACCAGCGCCAATTTGAGCGGACAGCCGCCTTGTCGTTCCGCGCAGGAAGTGTATCAACAATTTGGTGAGGGCTTTCCCGTTTTACGTGGCGATGTGGGGGGAAGAGTCAACCCTTCCGAAATTAGAGATGTGTTAACCGGTGAGTTGTTGCGTCGGGGATGATGTAAAGATTGGAGAGTATCGTGTCTGAAATGAAGTCTTTTGCTGTTTTTGGTAATCCAATCGCGCATAGCAAGTCACCGCGTATACATGAGTTATTTGCCGCTCAGACAGGCATTGAGCTGAGCTATAAACGCCTATTGGCGCCGCTGGATAGCTTTGAGGATGTATTGCAATGCTACTTTCGGGAAGGCGCCCATGGGGCGAATATCACCGTTCCGTTTAAAGAGCGGGCCTGCGCAAAAGCCGATGTATTGAGCGAAGAGGCGTCGCTTGCCGGAGCGGTTAACACGTTGAAGAAGCTCAATGACGGACGCTTATTTGGCGATAATACCGATGGCGTCGGTTTACTGAGTGACTTGCAGCGCCTGAATTTTATCAAATCACAAGATCGTGTTTTGCTGCTAGGGGCGGGTGGCGCGGCGCGCGGCGTGATTCAGCCGCTGCTGGCTTATGGCTGTTCAGTCGTCTTGACCAACAGGACATTCGCCAAAGCCGAGAGTTTAGCCCAGCTATTCAGCGCTATTGGCAATATTCAGGCCGTTGAGTCAGATGATTTGCGCGAGCAAGATTTTGAACTGATTATCAATGCCACCTCCTCAGGCTTGCATGGCACGACGCCTGATTTGCCTGCCTCACTGATTTCACCGCAAACATGTTGTTATGACATGTTTTATCAGTCCCAATTGACGCCGTTTTTAGCCTGGTGCGTGCAGCATGGCGCCACCCGTTATGCCGATGGTTTGGGTATGCTGGTGGGGCAGGCCGCACACGCTTTCCAGATCTGGAATGGCGTCATGCCGGATGTCGTTCCTGTGATTGAGCAGCTTAAACGGGAGTTGGCTCAATGAATCAGGCTATCCAGTTTCCGGATCGTGAAAGCTGGGACGATGATCTTAAGGCGGTTTGTTTTCCTGTTCTGGTTAATGGATTTCAGCAGACATGCTGCATTAGCGCTGAGCAGTTAGTGCAACGCTATGGTGGAAACAGTCCGGAACAGTGGCTATCGCTGTTCCGGCTGCATCGTTGGGATCTGGAAGACGTGTTTGAGAAAATGGTGCTGAATGATGAATATGATAGCCAAGGCTATTTCTCGCTCTCCTAAGAGAGATAGTCGTTTTTCCAGCGAACATAGTTGTTTGCCGAGTACACCAGCCCTGCGATTTCTTCCTGGCTCAAGGGACGGATCCTTTTAGCCGGACTACCTAAATACAGATAACCGCTTTCCAGGCGTTTTCCCGGAGAAACAAGACTCCCCGCGCCGATCATTACGTCATCTTCAATGATTGCGCCGTCGAGAATGATGGATCCCATCCCCACCAACACGCGATTGCCTATCGTGCAGCCATGCAGCATCGCTTTATGTCCAACGGTGACGTCTTCACCGATGATTAACGGATGGCCGGCGGGGTTCTTTTCTGACTGGTGCGTGATATGCAGTACGGAACCATCCTGGACGTTACTTCTCGCACCAATATGTATATCGTTCACATCGCCGCGGATGACGACAAGAGGCCAAATGCTGACGTCGTCGCTAAGCGTTACCTTACCGATAATCACGCTCGACGAATCGATCATGACGTTTTTACCGATGACGGGGAACACACCTTTATAGTTGCGAACGTTTCCTGAATCCATCAGTGACCCCTTTATTGATTGAATTATATGTGTATAGATCTCGGCCAGATATCGGCAGATGTCTGGCTACAGAGCACTGAAAATAGACTCGATCGTATAAGATCTCAACGAACGGCTCGAAAATTATGCGAACGGAAAAAAAGATCGAAAAAGTGGTTGTGTAAAGATCTGGGATCCCTATAATGCGCCTCCATCGACACGGCGCTGTGAACACAACGGCGGGTCGATAAGAAAAAGAGAACGATGTTTAAAATAAACATTGACTCTGAAAGAGGAAAGCGTAATATACGCCACCTCGCGCAGCGGCCAAGGCCATCGCGCACTGCTCTTTAACAATTTAATCAGACAATCTGTGTGGGCACTCACAAGACCTATCGGCTGACGATATAAAAAAGTCTTGAAGAGTGACTAGCAGTAAATTCATTACGAATGAACAGTTACTAATTCTTTGAGCACAGCTATTAACTTAGCGAATCAAACAAATCTTAAATTGAAGAGTTTGATCATGGCTCAGATTGAACGCTGGCGGCAGGCCTAACACATGCAAGTCGAGCGGCAGCGGGAAGAA
>NZ_JBEIAC010000032.1:0-22455 GCF_040240335.1 Brenneria sp. L4-2C
GTTAAAAGAGTACCGGCGTATTGCTACACGCTACGACAAAACGGCGAGAAATTATCTGTCGATGGTGAAACTGGGCTGCATCCGACTCTTTTACAAGAAGTTATGCAATTAAGGGACACAGCCTAGGATCACGTATTTAGATGTGCTGAGCGAGAGTTAAATAATAAAAACCGGGAAGAATTATATTCACCCCGGTTTTTATCTTTCTAATTATGGGAATCGCTGTTCTTGATAACCGTTAGGGAAAACATTTGTGATACTTTCTAACTCATTATTTTTATATTTAAAAATAACATCAAACTCTGAGAATGACGAGTCTTTATGTTCTTTCTGATACACGGTTATTTTCTCAAGAATAGCCTCGTTATATATATAATCAGATATACTACACCCATACATTCCCCAATTTATATCTTTTTTTATTATTGAGTCTACGAAGAGAGATGCAGATATGTTTCTCAATTGCCCTGAGCTTGTAAAATACAGGCGTTCCAAATGACTGTCGCCATAAATACAAAACTCTCTATTGATTATTTTTTCAGACATCCCATATGTTTCAATTAATATAATACGCCCTGACTTGTCAAAATAATAAACATGTGTGTTTTTTATAGCTGATGGTAGTTTATTGAGCTTTCTGCCTTTTTTAAATCCTGCTCTCTCCATCTCATAAGGGCGAAGGTTATATAAAGCACCTTTGCTTATCACAGATTTATTAGAGTTTGATAATATAATAGATGTATATTCAGACAAGTATTTTTCATGATTGGAGCTTACTTCATTATATCTTTTCTCAATCTGGGATAACTCAATCATAATATCTCCTCCAAAAATCAGAAAACACCATTGGCTATTTCTGAATTTATTTTTTTTAGTTCTTTCAAGAAGTCGTCACTATTGTTTATTGACTTCAAACGATCAAATTTTTTCTGCTTATAAGCGTTTGTATGGATACTTGCATGATTAGGTAAAGTATTTCCAGCTGGAAGTTGAACTTTACTATTCGAAGGCAAAAATATTCCATTTTTAGCAGTATTGATATCAATTCCCAGAGTTTTCATTTTATTCTGTAGTGTAACCATTCGTGAATCTGTAGAATTCGACATAATGATATGGTGCGCAGAGTTTTTGAAATTAGGCTCTACTTTACCAGCAGCAACCATATTTACCCTGAGAGCCTTAGCATCACTGGAACAACTTAACCTCCACGGATCAACCCAACCCAAAGCATCCGGTGCATACTGATAAAGATTCAGCCCACCCGCCAGCTCTATCGGATCCTGCGTCGTAAACCGCCCGCTGTCCGGATCGTAGTAACGGAACAGATTATAGTGCAGTCCGATTTCCCGGTCCAGATACTGGCCCTGCATGCGCAGATTTTGGGCGAAGCCGGGCCCCTGAAGCGAGGTTTCGCGTAGCAGTTTTCCCCAGGCGCCGTTTTGGCACTCCCAGCGTAGCCGCCCTTCGGCATCCGTCAGCCGCTCCGGCGTGCCATTGGGCTGGCAGTGGAACCAGAAGATTTCGGGGGAGGCGACGCCGTCGATGCGCGCCAGCGGCTCGTAGCTGCCCGGGTCGGTATACACATACGTTAGCGGAACCTGGTCCTGGATTTCCTGCTACAGCCGGAAGCCCTCCCAGATAAAGCGGGTGGTGACAGTACTTCCCTGTGGTTGCCCTAGAAGTTCCGGTTGCTGTTTCTGCCGACTTACTCGCCGTGGCTGAATCCGATAGAGCGGTTGTGGCTGTCGTCACACGGAACGATAACGCGAAATCATCAGTGTCGGTACATGTGGCAATTACTGGAACAGGTAAATCAATTTATGAATGCCGCCTCGCCATTTTCCGGTAATTAACATGGTCTGGTTTAAAGTAGAGCGGTAATATATGAAGTTATTTAGCCAAAAACACCTATAAGGTAAGATATATATCTTGCAGGTTGGATCTCGGAAAATGTAAAGAATATTAAAACGTTATGCTTATGGAGAGGACATTTACTTTCAAAAAAGCATATCGCTTCTCCTTTATAATTATAATACCCAGACTTTATCGCATTTTCTTTTACGCCTTTAATATGACTTGCAACCTCTTTTTTAAATGACTCGTCCTCCAGATCAAATCGCTTAGAATTGAAAACCGTGAAAACTACCTGACGGCCACAATACGGACAATCAATAAAGTTTTTTTTATGGATAAAATCATTCTCAATACCATCATGCAATAATATAGGTTTTTTTATGAGATTTTTCATTATATTACATTTTCTCATAATTTTTTCAATACTCCATCTCTTATAAGGTCTTCAATAAAGTCATGTGTTTCATATTGCGTACCAATCCCTGTTTTCCCAAATCACGGTATAGCCGGTCCAACTGCAACCTTATAAGGTTTCAATACTTCATAAGTAGATAGTGGTTTTTCTAACGTATGATTTGGAAGGGCTCGCCCTTCAAACGAGGATCCTGCTGGTGACAAGAAAGTCCCTGTATCACGGAAACCACTTCCATCAGTCCACCCACCATAACGATTCACCTTAGTTTCAGGCATGAGAGTTTTTTTAGTTGAAATAACAAAACCACGATTAGGCGGCCAAGCACCATTTCCCATGAATTTCTCTAACGCGTCCCAATCTTGCTTTTTCCATAAAGCGTATGCCTTGGCTGCTTCAGTTCTGGAAGCAAACTGCCGTTTATTTGATTTTGCCTGGAAATCATTCCAACTGTTCTTACATGACAACCCCAACGGGTCGATCCAAGTCAGCGCATTCGGCGCATACTGGTAAAGGTTTAATCCACCAAGTAGCCCAATCGGATCAGGATAAGCAATCTGCCCATCCTCGGGATCGTACTCAGGGCCTTTAAAGAAATCATTTCCACCTAAAGGACTACGAGGTTCAAGTTCCTTGACGCCAGTTATTCTTCAAACTTTAAACCCTCCTGATAATGAATCTTTATTAAGTCACATATCCCTCTCAATAGCCCTGGCTCTCGCTCTGGTTATTGTGATTTCTTTTGCATTACCCGCATGAGGGAAATAATAGGTCGCTAATTAATTAATCTCAAAGGTTCAAGCTTCCATAATGGGTTACACGGGAAGTCCAGAATTAATGTTATTTTTTATAGGGTTTGGAATCATCCCATAGTTGTTCAGCTAACCCGGAAATACGTTCTTCCTCAACCAGTCTATCCCGCCATACTTTCGGGATTCCAGAGTAGCCATACAGAGCCCCTGCAATTTGTCCAGCCGTGGCTGCGACGCTATCGGCATCGTCAGCCAGATTTGCAGCCAATAAAATAGCATCATGAAAATTCGATGTATTCCAAACAGCCCACAACGCTGCTTCAAGCGTGTCAATCACATATCCGCTAGAGCGAATATGTTCCCGGGTTTTATTTTTGTAAATTCCCGCATTAATTAGCGCTGTTCTGGCATTCAAAGGGCAAGTTTTTGTTGCCAGGGCCTCAGATTTTTCCGCGCCATTAAGTAAATGATGCAGTATCATTCCCAGCAGACGGCAGCAGTCCATAGACTCTATCGCTCCATGAGTGGCCTTACCTTGTAATTCAGATTGTGCCAGGGTATGTAGTAAAGAATGACGATGAAAAATAGCAGCAGGAGCCAGACGTATTATTGCCGCGTTTCCAGCTGTGTGCGCATCATTATTACCGAACCACTCATCCCCATGTTGCAGGTAAGCGTCCAGCGCGTGACGAGTTGCATTGCCGATATCAAAACAAATGCCATTCGAACTGTTTGTACCATAGTGATACCAGTTCACTAAACGATTTCTAAAATCGGTCACGTTTAGATCATGGCAGTATACGTAAGTTTCGGCCAGGCAAAGCGCCATAGACGTATCATCTGTCCATTCCCCCGCTTTAAGTTGGAATGGACCACCGCCAGTCATATCATCGACGTATTTTTGGTCGCGAGGTAAAAACTCAAGCGTGGTGCCAACTGCATCACCTGCCGCAAGGCCGACAAGAGAGCCTTTCGCTCTGTCCAGTAATTTTTCTTCACTCAGCTGCGGCCCGACGGAATGTAGCCAGTCTGGTAAATCGGACGGTTCGCTAAGCCACCGATTATAATCCAGGTGCAGACCACATTCTTCCTGAAAAGCCTGATGATAACCATCAGGTATTACGTATGGGTAATTCTCATGAATAAAATTTTTTAAAGAGGAAACATCTGTATGCAAATCTAACAAAATAACCTCCAACTAGATAGCGTGTATGGTGTGGACTCTGGTCGAACATAACCAGACATACTAAAAAAACATATCAGTGTCAGACCGTACTAAATGATATGAGTTGATAAATATCTAATACGAGTCATCTATGAAATTAAATCATCAGCACCATTACCTTTCATTATTAAATCATAAAGACTATTAGAGATGAAAACAGTATCCTCAATATCAAGATTTCTGAATCATACTTTATATAGACCATAACCATCACCTTCTGTTGCATAAAATATTACCTGACCCCCTTAGTCATCACCTATGGCTATTGCATCAGGAATATATTTTTGAATATGGTAAGATTCATTCATCTCAATACATCCTTCAGCGCCCATATTCTAATATATGACTCGCTTTGTACTAAAATTTTAGCTTCTGAAACTTGAGATATAAAAAATGTACTCTTCAGGAATATCTTTTTCTGAGAAAAAATCTCGCATTTTTTTATTTCTTCATCCGAAGAACCTGGATTTTCAACTTCCAATTTGAAGCCTTCATGAAGTTTCGATATATTAATCCCCATATAAACTATATCCTGTTATAAGGAACCTTTAACTTACATTAATGCGCCATCAATATAAAATGTTCGGCGCATACTGGTTCAGGGCGGTGCCTCTAATTAGTTGAATCTGATGTATAATGCTCGCTTTTTGAGATTCTCGAATGGCCAGTGTTCATGTTCGTTGCCCCGTTGTCAGTCCGCTTAGGTTTATCGCCATGTTCAGACCCCTAAGGGACACGACAGATTCCGCTGTCGTGATTGCCATCGCGTGTTTCAGCTTACCTACCGCTATGAAGCGCGAAAGCCGGGAGTCAAAGAGCAAATCGTCGATATGGCCTTCAACGGCGCTGGCGTTCGTGATACAGCCAGAACCCTGAAAATCGGTATGATAACGAGAGATGACTGGGGCAGTTATGCCAGAGAGGTGCCGAAGGAGAACCATCTGACCGGCAAAATATTTACTCAGCGCATTGAACGTAACAACCTGACGCTGAGAACCCGAATAAAAGGCTCGCCCGGCGAACTCTCTGCTTCTCACGCTCTGTAGAACTACACGAAAAGGTCATTGGCATCTTCATCGAAAATTCATGTTCTACTAATTGGACGCATTACCTGTTTCGGTATGACAAAATTTCTAATAAAATATTTTAGCATGGTAATTCTATTAAATATTGACGGAGTCGTTTAATTAACTCGGGATCATTTAGGCAATCTAAAGGACGAATATTTTCAAGCATTTTTGCTTTTCGCTTCATCCATTCAAGCCCTCCTTTTAAACCTATTTTCCCATTTATAACGATAGCCATGTCGCATGCACCGTTCATTTTTTCTGTTAAAATATCCACATCTGCATTGGAATATACCTCATTAAAGGATTTGACAAGGTCATTCCATGCATTATCACCAATGTAATCCAATTCTAATCCCATATTAAAACCGTCAAAATGATATTAAGTTTGTACCCGTCGGCTTACGGGCAGAAGGTGTGGCCATTATACCAGAATAAATTTCAGGCCGTTACTGTGAAGATATTCGGTAAAGTAAAACCTGAGTCGGTGGAAAATTGCTGGTTCTTCCGAAGCCTTAAAATGGAATGCATAATGGATTGTTGATTCGTAAATTCTAACGAAGCTATAAGCGCGATAACGAATTACACCACGGGATATTATAGCCAACTCAGCCTCCATCAATATAATGGCAGTTTGACGCCGAATGAATCAGAACAATTTTTCTTGAAAAACTCTAAAGCTGTGGTCAGTTTTTGTTGACCCCTACAAAGAGCCTTCCTTTGGACTTTCTTACTGCAAGAACGTGGTACCCTGATTCACCAACTACCATACATTTCGGCAACCCTACGGAACGATCCAACTGAGCGGATTCGGCGCATAAGCGTACGGGTTCAACCCCCCGTCAGCCCTATCGGGTCATAGGGACGATCCCTGCACCGTCATCTTTTTTAACGCGTCTAGCTCTCTGATATAGATAGCTTTTTAAAGAACGTTTTTTACAGTATTAACCGCATCTTAACCCACAGGCCCCGACGCGCACTTTTGGCCCGTACACGCTACCGCCGCACCGTGACTTTTCCTGTCTGCACGTCCCGCATCATAACAACACGCCGTACCGCTGGCATTACCTGTTTTTATTACGTCAACCCGTGACGGGGCCGCACAATACGTCAGCGGTAGGCCGCCCCGGATTTCCTGCAACAGCCGGAAGCCCTCCCAGATAAAACGGGGGGTGACTGGTTTTCCCTGCGGCTCCCCGTGCTGCGTCTGCCAGCGGGTCTTGCTGATGCGCCGCTCCAGCGAGTCATAGCGGAAGCTGACGTGAACCTGCGGCGCATTGTGGTGCCGGAGGCCAGCACCACCGCGTCAAGCTTCCCTTGGTCGGTGAGAATTTCCGTGCCGCCTTTTACCGCCTGCAACTGATTGACTATCCCGATAGATTACTTTCTTGGAAAATCAGTTGCTCTATAAAAATTATTATTTATGGGATGAAAGCTCCCATCTTCTGCGCCAGCGTCGGTATATAGAGAAAAATCATCTCTGCTGATTTTAAATCTAAATAAAGTTATTGATGTGTTAGGGTCTCCTCCGCAAATTGCATAGCGTTTATTTTCCCTGACAGTAACAATATAATATTCATTATCTGATGTTTCATCGTAATCATAAGCTAGGCAGTGGTCTCGTAATGTTGTTAGCTTATTATCACGAATGGCTCTATTTACAGATAAAATAGATTTATTTTCAATGTCTTGTGTTTTTTCTGATGCATGTATGCCTATAGGCGACTCAGATTCGGCAATAGCGCTGTAACTCAGCGTGTTAATACTCAAAAACATAATGCATGTCAATACGGTAAATTTAATCTTACATAACATATTTCATCGCCTTTAATCGAATTCTGTTAAGTTTTGAGAAGTGATGATTTTTTCGGAATTTTTGCATAGTTAGGATCTGTAGCATATCCTGTTTTGGCAATTTTATCGATAAAATCATTAGGGCTATCAACGGAATCAAATGCTGCTTTATATCGCGGGTTGGTTTTTAAAAAACGCCCATAATCATCTGTGGATTCAGCGAAATCATTGTATGAACGAAAACTATCGGTGATTGATATCCTTTTGCCATTTATTACTTCTGATGTTTTAAATGACACACTAGTTTCCGAAGTGGATTTTCCTTTAATCCCAAGCCAGGCGTTGTTTTTTACATGTTGTCCCCATCCTGTTTCTTGAGCAGATTGCGCCAATGTTACAGAAACAGGAATCCCCCAGTCCTGATTTACCTTTTTTGCAGCTTCTAAATTAGAACCAATAAATTTCTGAATATGTGCAGGTCGAGGTTTTGAAAGTGTCATTTTCTTATCGGCAGTGGAGGATTTGGTTTTGGGGCCAGCAGACTTTTTCCCACTCTGCGCCTGTTGCTTGACCGCTGGTGGAGATATGGCCGTCGCCTTCCACAAACAGGTTAAAGCCGGTACCCACCAGATTGATCTGTCCGCCCGCCTGAAGTTCGATGGCGCTTTTGCCGCACACCAGCCGCAGCATGGTGCCGGAGGCCAGTTCGTACTTTTCCACCACCGCGTCAAGTTTCCCTTGGCCGGTGAGAATTTCCGTGCCGCCTTTTACCGCCTGTAACTGATTGGCTTCCACGCGGTGGCGCTCGTTTTTGCGCACGTAATGGCTGTGGTTGCTGCCGATGGAGCGGGTAGCGTCATTCTATTCACTAATTTTCAGATAGATAAACTTTTATTGCTGAGACCATATTCCTTTTGCATGCAAAATAATTTTATTGTTAGATATTATCATTAAGCTGTTGTCTATTTTACTTAGCAAGTATTTTGTTTCTTTGTTTTCAAATCTATAGCTTAAAATTTCAGAATTATTATTACAGTTTTCTCTTATGGAAATTCCTGATAAATTCAATGTTGAACCATCTGATTTTCTTTTCCCTTCATATGTAAAACTATTACAAGTGTAAATATTGTTATTGCAATCTGGTGATATTTTTACCAGGTGCTTATCTGTTTCAAAATATGAAACGTGTTCGAGGGGGGAGGTTTGATTTCTATTTTTTTTACAAAACTCATATCCTCAAATCTTGATGCCCAATTCTTGATATTATTTTGAATGGCTTCAGAACTAGCAACATTAGTTCGATATTGAATTGTTTCGTTACGTGGGGTTACCCATGCAGTATATAGTCTACCATCGGGATAAATCACAAATGCAGAAGCATTATATAAATAAAGATCTTTCAACCATCCTTCAACAAATAAGCCGTGATCTGTCAATTTATGGGGTTCCCCATAAAAATCAAAGTTAGATATAAAAGCATTGTAATCTTCTTTAAGTAAGTTTTTTAATAGAGTTTGAATTTCACTATTTTCTGATATTTTTGAAACTTCATCTAACGTGTCGTATTTTGATAATTCATCAATTTCCTGCGCGAAAATTGATGTGTTGCACGTGAGGAAGAAAAATAAAATAGCATAAATAAATTTTTTCATAACTTGCTAGCCATCCTATAACTCAATTAGATAGTTTTAAAAACTCTTTTGCTTCTTTGGCATGTCTTTTCTGTAAGCCATCACCATAATGATCCCACCAGTTATATGTTTTTCCTCCCTTGCTGGTACTTGAATCTCCATATATTTTTATATCATATGCAACTCGGGCTTCTTTTAGCGACTCCTGAAAATCCTTAGCATCCATAGATTCAATATAGTTAATTGCTTGTGGTGTAAGTTTAGCTGATTTTACAATATTTCCAGATTCCATGGAATTTAAGATGGCTTGCGCGCCACCCACACCACGCATATGAGCAAGGGACATTACGGCCGCTTGCTTTCCTGGATCGGTAAAGTTAAGCGCTCCCGCGTTGCTTGCGCTTTCGCTCATGTATTTTTTTACGACCGCGAATTCTTGCTCGCTTCTTACTCCATACGTATTTCTTGCTGCAAGAATTTCGCCATAAGCAGGGCCATTTCCTTTTCTAAAACCATAAACTTCAGGACGATTGGCTTGTTCTTTTTCAATGCCTTCAGGTTTCACTATATATTTCAAGATATTATCATCAATGATTCTAGTCTTGGTTTGCGCTGATGCGCTTGTTTAGGCTGGCTTTGCCTTTTTCCCACTCTGCGCCTGTTGCCTGACCGCTGGTGCGGCGGCGCCTTTATTATTCTCCTTTTCCGGCGAGAAGTGCGCCTCCACCGCCGCATTGATATTCGACTTATGATCCGGTCCCGGTGCGGAAGTTCCCGGTTGTGCGCCGGACGTATTCAGATGCAGCTTGCCGCTGCTGGTGGAGATATGGCCGTCGCCTTCCACATACAGGTTAAAGCCGGTGCCCACCAGATTGATCTGTTTGCTCGCCTGAAGTTCGATGGCGCTTTTGCCGCACACCAGCATCCGCATGGTGCCGGAGGCCAGCACCACCGCGTCAAGCTTCCCTTGGCCGGTGAGAGTTTCCGTGCCGCCTTTTACCGCCTGCAACTGATTGGCTTCCACGCGGTGGCACTCGTTTTTGCGCACGTAATGGCTGTGGTTGCTGCCGATGGAGCGGGTAGCGTCATTTTTCACGCTCACGTCCATATTCCGCTCGGCATGCAGCCACACCTATTCTTCGCCAGCCTTGTCCTCAAAGCGCAGGGCGTTGGCGTTGTCCAGCGAGCCGTCTTTCGAACGGCTCATAAAGCCCATCTGCGTAGCGGCGGCCGGCAGCGCCCACGGCGGCATGCTGGCTTCGTTATAGACGCGGCCGGTGATAATCGGGCGGTCGGGGTCGCCGTTGATAAAGTCAGTCACCACTTCATTGCCGACGCGCGGTATCTGTACGCCGCCAAATCCCTGGCCCGCCCAGGCGCTGGAGACCCGCACCCAGCAGGCGCTGGTGTCGTCGCCCTTGGCCAGCCGGTCCCAGTGGAATTTGACCTTGACCCGGCCGTATTTGTCGGTCCAGATGGATTCGCCTTCGGGCCCCACCACTTTTGCCGTCTGCGGCCCGTAGGTGCGCGGCCAGAGGGTGACCTTGCCGTGAGGTAGCGGTTGGCGAGCAGGGGCTGGGTGGGCAGAGTGAAGGTAACGGGCTGGCCGAGCAACTGGCTGCGGTCGATACGGGCGTCGGTGCCGAGGAGGGGGAGGGCAAAAGAAAAGGATTCGGACAACGCTTCGTTGCCGTCGAGCTTCCAGAAAAGCAGGCCCTCCACGGGCAACTGTGCGGTGATACGGTTGAGCATAGTGTTCAATCCATGTAAGTGGAGAATGTCGGCGTTCTACTTGGTTGATACAACACATTGAAAAAGAAATTAGGAAAATCCAGATTTCCTTGTGTTTTTTATGTTTAATAAATGGTAAACAGGCTTGATGGGTCAGATACTGTGGCCAACGTTAGCTGACCACGAAAAGGCCGGGTGAAAAAAACTTGGCGACGTAAGTATGGATACATGCTTACAAACCAGACTCTCTTATCTTGAGTAAATACTGACGTCACCGGAAAATCATAGCTATTATTAACGTCCATAAAAATCCCGTAAACTTAGTAAGTTGTACCCAGCCATATGCCGTAAAAAATCAGTATGCTCCCCGCGGAGACAAAACATTTTGCAAGTATCAAAAGCGCCGGGCCAAAATTGTTTGAAAGGGATGATAATTTTGCATAATTTTCAGCGGTATTATGCTGCTGATGGAAGTCCAGCATTCTGCTGAACATGGTGCAAAGCATTACCACGAGGAACTTCATTGCCCATACAGCTAGAAGAGACGTTGAGAGGATAAGCGTTACATATTTTGCAGTGGGTAGGGATATGACTGGCCATACAGTCAGAATGCTTTTTAACACCAGACTGAATGCAGCAGTAACTATAAATATTCTAAAGAGTTTTAACATAAAATGTAACCATTCTCTTTTATTAAAATTGTCTTTTCCATTCCAGATATAGACTAATGTAATTGCCCAGAAAGTGATAAATCCCAGCCATGCCATAATGTTTTAGTTTCCATGCAGTTTTGTTGGTTGACAATGTCCTGGCAGAGCAGGGTCTCTTTTGATTAAAGAATAAAGATCATTCAAACTTGATTTCCATATATGTTCCTGCTGTTTTTGTATTGTTTTATCTATATATTCTTTTTTTACCTCCTCCGTTAACTCTTCTTTTTCATACGGTGGTTCAAAATTTTTCATGGACTTAACATTGACTATAAATTCACCGATCACCATTTCTCCTTCTACCTTAATTTTTTTACCGTCATCATCCAGGATGATATAAGAATTCGTTCCGATTATTTTCATTTTAATCCTCAGTTATCATCCCGTTATTAGCAAGCGGATTTTTGAGTTAATCCCCGTAAGGAAATAAAAATGGAATATTCTTCTGGATGCATTTCAGACCGAGAGGGTCGATCCAACTGAGTGGATTCGGACCGCAAGCATAGAGGTTAATACCACCTTCCAGCCCTATCGGATCCTGACTAACAAACCTCCCCGCATCCGCATCATAGTAGCGAAACAGGTTATAGTGCAACCCGGTTTCCGCATCAAAATACTGCCCCTGATAGCGCAGCGGCTGGTGTACCGGCGTCTCGCGTCTTTCCTCCACCCGCCGCCCGAAAGCGTCGTAGCCGTAAGTCGCGCGCTGTCGCATGTTGTTGCGTTGCGTTTCCGCCTCGCTTAATTGGTGCCGATCGCTTCCGGTTTTTATCTATTTATTCATCAGATTATTAACTTCATCACTGGTTAGATTAAAAACTTCTATAGTATTAGTTTTTATATTCAAATCATAATCACTATTTAATTTAATTAACCATTTATAAAAGTCCAAAAAATATCTTTCATTGTCTTTTGTCACTTCCATAAATCCATTATCCATATGAGATAATTCTAATGATTCTATAAGATTAAAAAATATCTTTTTATTTTCGATCAGATCATTCTTTTCAACCTGCATTAACATTTTTATTAAAAATAATTCATCTGATATATTCATTATTGTTGGCATATCAGAGAGTCTTGACTTTATCTCACTGATTTTCATTTCATCTCCTTAGAATGGAGAACCATCAAGAGGAATGTGAGCACCATTTGGATCAGACTTGAACGTTCCCCATGAACCATCCGTTCTAACCACCTCTTTTGTAGAGATATTTCTAATGCTGGCCGTTGGACCTTGCGCGGCATTTGATGTTGGGAATTTAGCTGCTGCTGCCGGATTTGCTCCATGGATCATTTCCCTATGTATTAGGCACCCCATTTTGGTTGGCCCACGCTTCTATATCTGCATGGTTTATTCTGCCATTATTCACTAATTCAGAAGGGTCAGTAGGACGCCGAGTGAAACGAACTGTTTCGCTATCACGCCACCGTCTCGGTTTTTGATCAAAATGGCAACCTGCGAGCCCCAGAGGGTCAATCCAAGTGAGTGGATTTTTGACATACGCATAAAGGTTAAGACCACCTAAGCCCTATCGGACCAAGTGCAACACTCCATCCGATATTAGGGTCGTACTACCGGTTACTTATAGTAAGTAACCTTCATAACGTCGTCATAGTGTAAGAAATTGCTTACGCTACCGGCATATTTCTTTATGGCATTCGCATTAAACACTCCCGAAGGCGCCTGAGTAACTCGGGATCATCAAGACAGTCTAAGGGTCTGATGTTGTCAAGCATAGGTACTTCCTGTTCTATCCACCATTCTCCTTCTTTTATCCCTCTTTTTCCGTAAATAACGATTGCTAAGTCAAGGGAGCCATTGAGTTTACTAGATAAAATACGTGCATTTTCATCTAGATAATCCTCAGCGTAGAGCTTTACAAAGTCATTCCAGTCAGCGTCACCAGAATAATACCTTTCTAGTCTATGCATATTAAAATCCGAAGAAAGCAATCAAATTTGAACCAGTGAGATTTCGTGCTGAAGGAGCTAATATCCCGTCATATCCTTGAGACTTAGCCCATGCTCCAATCTGATGAGTAACATCATATTCACTTCCAGTAATATCTTTTAAGAATACACCGAGTTGATCCCTGACATTTGAACGTGTCAGATCCGAGACATTATTGAGCTGCACTTTTTTGCTGGTTAGCTCACGAGTAGATAAATCAACTTTCCATGCATTAACTTCAGCAAGAACTGTTTTCCGAAAGTTTGCGCCATACACACCACCCAAACCTGTTCCTGTTGCCCCTACATTCCATTTATGTACTGTCCATGTTGTACTCATCCTGTCTGGCTCTTCAAATCTGTAGACAGTCCGATTAACCTTCCTACCTTTTGGCGGATTAGAACACTTCATCAACCCCAGCGGATCGATCCACATAAGAGGATTCGGCGCATAAGCGTAGGTATTTAATCCCCCCGCCAGCCCTATTGGATCAGGCGCAATAATCTATCCGACTTTCGGATCATACTACCGGTTACGGTTGTAAATTACCTTTATCTTGCCGTCATAGTTCAAGAAATCGCGCATGCTACCGCCCGCAGCCGAAAAAGTTGACTATGGCTAAGACGCATTCTAAGTCAGACGACGTGGTAAATAAAGCAGCTAAAACATAACGTTACTACACGGTGGGATATGCCCCGCACAAACCTGTTGCAAACAGGTTTGAACAGTTTTAACTGGCCCACAGGGCGAGCCTCAGAATGAGGCGAGTAAAACGGCAGAGCCGACCCGTTCCCGTCCGCTATCAACCTCAAGGGCCGCTGGCTCGAAGAGTCAGGTTTTATGGCCGGGATGCCGATCTGAAGTGGTTTACTGAATTTGGCCACCTGAACAGAGGTGATATGCTCACCTCAGAACAACACAGGTGCTCCAATGAAAAGAAGAAATTTTAGTCCTGAATTCAAACGCGAATCTGCTCAGCTGGTTGTCGATCAAAACTACACCGTCTCTGATGCCGCTAAGGCTATGGATGTAGGTCTTTCCACGATGACGAAATGGGTCAAACAACTGCGTGATGAGCGTCAGGGCAAAACGCCAAAAGCTTCCCCGATAACGCCGGAACAAATCGAAATACGTGAGCTCAGGAAGAAGATGCAACGTATTGAAATGGAAAACGAAATATTAAAAAAGGCTACCGCGCTCTTGATGTCAGACTCCCTGAACAGTTCTCGATAATCGGGAAACTCAGGGCGCGTTATCCTGTGGCCACACTCTGCCATGTGTTCGGGGTTCATCGCAGCAGCTACAAATACTGGAAAAACCGTCCTGAAAAGCCAGACGGCAGACGGGCTATATTACGCAGTCAGGTACTTGAGCTGCATGGCATCAGCCACGGTTCGGCCGGAGCAAGAAGCATCGCCACAATGGCAACCCAGAGAGGCTACCAGATGGGGCGCTGGCTTGCTGGCAGGCTCATGAAAGAGATGGGACTGGTCAGTTGCCAGCAGCCGACTCACCGGTATAAACGTGGCGGTCATGAGCACGTTGCTATCCCGAACCATCTTGAGCGACAGTTCGCCGTAACGGAGCCCAACCAGGTGTGGTGCGGTGATGTGACCTATATCTGGACAGGTAAACGCTGGGCGTACCTCGCCGTTGTTCTCGACCTGTTCGCAAGAAAACCAGTGGGTTGGGCAATGTCGTTCTCGCCGGACAGCAGACTCACCATGAAAGCGCTGGAAATGGCATGGGAAGCTCGCGGTAAGTCCGTCGGGGTGATGTTCCACAGCGACCAGGGTAGTCATTATACAAGCAGGCAGTTCCGGCAGTTACTGTGGCGATACAGGATCAGACAGAGTATGAGCCGGCGCGGAAACTGCTGGGATAACAGCCCAATGGAGCGCTTCTTCAGGAGTCTGAAGAACGAATGGGTGCCGGTGACGGGTTACGTAAGCTTCAGCGATGCAGCTCACGCCATAACGGACTATATCGTTGGATATTACAGTGCACTAAGACCGCACGAATATAATGGTGGGTTACCACCAAACGAATCGGAAAACCGATACTGGAAAAACTCTAACGCGGTGGCCAGTTTTTGTTGACCACTACAATCACCGTTACCGTTGAGTGAGGAAGACTGATGATTGAGACGGAGATTAATCTCTGATCGTTGCACTAAACAGCAGGTAAAAAATAGCCGGAAGGATCGTTTAGAACGCTTCCAGCTTTTTATTTTCAGTAGGCTACTTTAAATCATTTGGCTTCCAATAGGTTATATTTTCCATCGCTCTTTCAATATCATCCATATCATCATCCCCTAGTTCAAGATTAAATTTTTCAGTGATCGTTCCTCTTATCTTAGCTAGCCTTTTGGTAATCTCGTTTTCATCAATAAATTTTGTGGTTTCTTCACAATACAATGCTCTATTTTCAGCATTAATTTCCCCATCAGGGTTGTCATAATAATGACGGGCAATATCCCTTAACGAGATGAGCATATACTCCACTTCAATCAGAATATTGATTGCTTCTTCTCCCGATAGAGATATTTCCTTGTTGTTTTTTAGTAAATTCAAATTACTTCCTTCTAAATATTTTAGGGTCATCTAGTTTAACATCGCCCTTAACTGTCAACTCATCTATATGATAACGAGGGTTCCTCACCCACTCTAAAGAATCTGTTGGCACATCTGTCTCTATATAATCTCGACCACGGCCACGACCTATTTGATATTTGGTTTCTGCTTAGACTGAACTCAGAGGCTTATTTTTTTGCAGGCTCTACATAAACACGATTATTATCATGATCTCTTATTACGCCGCTTTCCTCGATCGCATCAGAACCCTTCCTATTTGTATAATGACGAACACGATTTTTTTCAGTTGAACACTTCGCCAACCCTAACGGATCGATCCAAGTTAACGCATTCGGCGCATACTGATAAAGGTTAATTCCCCCCGCCAGTCCTATTGGATCATGCTGGGTAAATCTGCCGATATCCGGATCGTAGTAACGGAACAGATTGTAGTGCAGTCCGGTTTCGCGATCCAGGTATTGGCCCTGCAGGCGCAGGTTTTGAGAATAATCCAACGTCTGCTGGTTTTCCCCATAGCTTAACTTGCCCCAGGCGCTGCTGTGGCCTTGCCAGCGCACGGTGCCGTCGCTGTCCGTCAGGCTTTCCGGTTCGCCGTTGGGCGCATTATGAAAATAAAACACCTGTGCATGCGCTATGCCGTCAATACGCGCCAGCGGCTCATAGTTGCCCTGATCGGCAGGCAGTATGAGTGCAAAAGAGTGCTGTTATGATAATGCCTGTGCAGAAAGCTTCTTTCCCTCACTGAAGGTGGAATGCATCCACGGTGAACACTTCGCAAGCCGTGAAATAATGCGAAGCACAGTGTTTAATTATATCGAGTGTGATTACAATCGCTGGCGCCGTCACAGTGCCTGCGGCGGTCTCAGCCCGGAACAATTTGAAAACCAGAACCTCGCTTAGGGCGGTGTCCACATTACGTGGGTAGGATCAGATCAATGATGCTATGAGTAGGCACTGGCTGAGGCGAGGCTTTCGCCCCGGTAGCAGTTGAAAAGGCGGAAAGATAGTGAGATCTTTCCGCCTTTTTCACAGATAAAATTAATTACTCCGGATATATCATAATGGTGCCTTCCGGAGTGTTTTCAGTAATTCGGAATGTTGGTTTAATTTCGATAGTATAATAATGTTCAATATATGTATCTAGCCACATACGATGCTCTATATTCGTAATTACATTATCTCTGTAAAGGTATTTTTTTTCCGAAAATTTATCATCATATGAATAAAGATAAGAGCTGGTTATTTTATTGCTATCTAACTTCACTAATATGACATTATTTAGGCTTGCATCATCCTTATTCTCTAGAACACTTCCAAATATCAATCCAATTATTTCATTATTTTTTCTAAGATAAAATTTTCTGTACACAATCCATTTCTTTTTCCTCTCCATAAACTTGGAGTACCTTAATTCACTAATGATATTATTGTTAACATCCAAGAAATAGTTTTGTCTATTAACTGCTGGGGAAGATTCTTTTTTAATAAGCATTTTACCAGGCTGGCACCCCTGTAATTCACAACTATATGGCTCTAAAGAGTAAGCTGGCATTACTCCCACTCCCCATAGTCGCTCTACAGCATTATCCCTTAACCAAACCTTAAGTTCAGGATATTTTCCCCTATATTCATTGAATATATCATTTAAATATTTTTTCATGTTTCTCACTCATTGCGCCATAGGGAAGGTTATTCCATTTTCAAGTGCGGTTTTAATTGAGGCCAATCCTGTTTCAAAATCCTCTTTGGTTTTGACACCTTTTAATGTTTCCCAAACATGCTGTTTATAAGCATTTCCATGAACACCCTCACCACCATGAGCAGTGGCTTTTGTATTAGGTAGTCTAGAGTTTGAGTTTTTCGGCAACCAAACTCCATTTTTTGCATCATTAATATCAAGACCCCAATTATCCATTTTCCTTCTTAACCAGCGCATACGTACATCTTTAGAATTAGACATAACCATATGATGGGCGCGGTAATTTACCGTTGGTCTATTACCTAAATTATCACCTAGTATTTTTGCATCCGTCGAGCAACTTAACCCCCACGGATCAACCCAATCCAAAGCATTCGTCGCATACTGATAAAGATTCAGCCCACCCATCAGCCCTATCGGGTCCGGCTGAGTAAATCTACCGCACTGTGGGTCGTAGTACCTGAACAGGTTATAATGCAACCCGGTTTTCCGGTCAAGGTATTGCCCCTGATAACGCAGGTTTTGCGGGGTTTCCAACGCTAGCGGGGTGCTTTCGCTGCGGATTTCACCCCAAGTGGAAAACTGTCCTTGCCATACCAGGTTGCCGTGCTCGTCTGTCATGCGCTCCGGCAGACCGTTCAGTTCGGTATGGTACCAGTAGACCTCGCTGCTTTCGCCTACGCTGTCGACGCGTGCCAGCGGTTACCAACTGTCTTCATGGTAGATATAGCGGGTGGCATGCTTCGGGCGCAGGCTGCTCTGTTCACCCATCATTCGCAGGCCATTCCAGTGGAACGTCACGGTTTCCGGCGTGCCGTGGTGCGGGTAGAGGACCTTCTGCGTGCGGCGCCCGGCATAGTCGGTTTGCGCCAGCAGGCGATCGCCGTTGTCATAATCGAACTGCCAGCGATCGCGGTTGGGGTTGAGCAGGGCGGTCATGCGGCCGAAGCGGTCGTACTGATAGCCAGAAGGCGCTTGGGATCGCTTCCAGCTTTGTTTTATTCTTATTTACATTACAGTCTGATTAACTCTTTAATATCGTTTGTACTGTTTTCGCCAATTCTTAGTGACAATATTATTTTATCATCATCTTTTTTGAAACTAATATCATAATCTCCAGGCGCCAGATCTAAAAAAACACCTGACATGTAATCGGAACCATCAGGTTCAAGACCACCACCACTGGTATCTTCTCCAGCACCAATATATATTTTTCCTGACGGCACCTTCAGCGATAAGGTACTATAATTTCCTTTTATATCATCATGGATCTCTACAGTATAATCACCATCTTCGCCGAGGTTTAAAAATAATATATTTCCTTTATTAATTTCATCAAGTTCATCTTCAGGGATACTCCACCAATCTGGATCATCACTAATCCTATGCTTAAGAGAAGCTAAATCAAAAATAGACAACGTCGCAGTGTCCGTTGTAAATGAAAATTTTTTAATCATCATCACCTCTACTGGAATATTATTTCGCTGAATGTGTCACCCGACTGAAGACCAGCTTTTCTACCTGCGTTTTTCAAAGAGCTACCAACACTTTTATTTATAGATTCGTTAAGCATTTGTAATCTATGAGTTGGTGAACCACCAATAATTAAATCTACAGGGTGATCAGCATTTAACTTCGTCAAATCCGGAGACTTACCAAAAATTCTTTCGTATCGCGCAGATACTGCTTGTCTGTAAGAGCTTTGTACTGAAGATATCCTTACATCATGAGTACCTGGTGACCAAATCAACTCTCCGCGCTGGGCTGCACGGGTTAGAGCGTTTTGTTTCTTCATGAACTGCCTTTCGAGATAATCTCTTTCAGCACTCGTTAAGTTTTGGTTTCTCAAAATCTTGGGCTTATTAACCGTTAATGATGTACCAGTTGAACACTTCGTCAACCCCAGCGGATCAACCCAGCTCAACGGGTTAGGTGCGTAACTGTACTGGTTTAAGCACCCCATCAAACCTATCGGATCCTGCGTAGTAAACCGCCCTACCTGCGGATCATAGTAACGAAACAGATTATAGTGCAACCCGCTCTCGTTATCCTGATATTGCCCGGTATAACGCAGGGGTTGATCGTAAGCCAATCCCTGGCGTTTCGCGGCCCCGTCCACCGTCTGGCCTTTCACCTTACCCAGGGTGTCGTACTGCCCCGACCAGCACAGCCGGCCCCCGGCGTCCGTCACCTCCAGCGGCGCGCTGTTCAGGTCGGTATGCAGCCAGTAAATATCCGCCTGCGCATTCGCCCCGGCCTGCTCAAGGGACACCAGAGGACTCCCGGGCTGGCCGGATCATAACACCAGCTCCTGCGCGTGTCGTTGTCCCGCACCTCCTGCATATCCAACGGTAAAGACACCCCGGCAATTAAATTAAGCGGTAAATGGCTGAGAGAGGCGGGATTTAATACCGGCACCGGCTTAACGGTAAAAATTGCGGGGGATTGTATTGTGTTGATACCTGATAACCCGCACGAGCAGGCGCTGCGGGAGCAACTGGCGCAGGTTAAAGGCGTGCTCAGTCAGATTAAGCAGGATATATTGAGTTAAATATAATGACCGGGAAGATAAGAGATATTTTCCCGGGCATTAACTTACTTGCTCAAATAAACCGAAGGTCCAGTAAGATTAATATGCGAACATTTAAAAGTAATATTAAAATCATCACCAGTAATCTTTATCTTACTACCACTTTTATGTATATCAAAACTTATTTCTGCTTTCATATTCTTTGATATTCCAGAAATAATCACTTCTGACACACCAAGACAGTAAAGACCAACCCTGCACCGGTTGAACTCCTTACCCCATTTTATAGGAGGTTTATCGGGTAAGACATCTATAAGATCAAAGCTAATAATGATAGTTGGACCATCACGTTTAATTTCTATATCAAACAAATCAATATAACCAACCTCAGGTGGTTTAGAAAAAACACGTATCATTAACTCATTACAAGGCAATTCAGTCCAATACATTCTTCACCTCTATACTTTCAATAACTATAGTGATCATAAGTTCCTGAAACACTTCCCGTTCTTGTGTTATCCGAAGGTCTTATATTTATATGTGGCCCTTGATCACCAATGCCACCTTGACCATATTGGTGACCTGAAGAATGATCTTGAATAATAACCTTTGAACCATCAGGTCTTGTATAGTGATATTCCCGTATCCATATTGGTTTCTTTGTTGAGGGGTCTAATACTGGTTCGCCGTATTTATCCGTCATCATGACCTGATCATATTGCTGCATTCTTTGATTTTTTACATTAAAGACACGATCTGGCTGTTGGTTCATAGGTATACCAGCATCTATTTTGGCTGCTCTTAACGCTTCATTTCGCGATTTAAATTGAGCACTACATCCTGCCAGTCCTAACGGATCGACCCATGTAAATGGGTTTTTGACGTAAGCGTAGAGTTTCAATCCACCCGCCAGCCCTATCGGATCCGGCAGGGTAAACCGCCCGCACTGCGGGTCGTAGCACCTGAACAGGTTATAATGCAACCCGGTTTCCCGGTCAAGATACTGTCCCTGAAATCGCAGATTTTGCGGGCCGTTCAGCCGGCCGGGGTGGCTTTCATATTCAGTTTCGCCCCAGCCGCATTCCGCTCCACAGGAAGGTGATGACCTCCGCATCGGGCCGGCCTCGCCGTGACGGCGCAGGATTTTGTGCGTGCGCCGGCCCAGCGCGTTGTAGCGGTACTCCGCGCGGCGGTATTCGGGGTGGCCCTCCAGAGGGGGCTACCACCCGCCGACGAGAAAGTTGACTATGGCTGACGCGCATTCTACGCCAGATACCCCCGTTTTTAAAATCTCTCAGCCGGAGCGCTATCAGCGTGTCGGCTACCGGCCCAACAGGGGCGACACCTCCGTGCCCGCTATCAATATCAGCGGCAAGTGGCTACAGGAAGCTGGGTTCAGCACCGGGCAGCCACTCAAGCTGCGCGTGATGCCGGGCTGCATTGTCATTACTGTGCAGGATATTCGGGAGCGGTGGCGCTGTCTGGAAGAATTAAGCCGGGAACCGTTTGATGAACGTGCCGCCGCTGACTGGCTCAACCGCTTTCCCGGCGGACTGGATCTGGCGGGGATAATGGGGAGTGACTGATCGATAATAAAAAATCCGGAAGGATCGTAGGATCATTTCCGGCCTTTGCGACTCAGTTTTATTATTCTTTAATCATTTTCCATGCATTATTCAATTTCTGTATTTCCATGAATAAAGATTTATCATCAAGGTCATATTTATCTCTTAAATCGGGATCAGGACAATAGCTATCCAAAGCCGTGAATACAGAGTCAATATATCTTTGATTTTCTTCGCTAAGAATAATATTGCTATCTCTATGTTGTCTCCAAAGTGTTAGATATTTAGCCTCTAATTCAGATGCAACCAAATCCTGCCTGAGATAACTTTCTATTAAATCAAATAATTCAGACGCACTATTGCTAATACACATTACCTAACTCCAATAAATCAGCAAGTTGCCGATCAGACAATTTCCATCCAGATATAAAATTGCCATTAATATCCGTCATGAAATTAATTTTTGTTTCAGGATTAAAATAATGGATCTCATCATCTTTCCAGCGATACTTACCGGTTATTGATGTGGTTGTTGGCATTTTAATATGTCGTCTAATAGCATTTTCAAATAACTCTAAACCTTGCTTATTAACATTTCCAGAAACTCCAAAATCTATAGCATGTTTAAACTTCTTCTGTAGCTGCTTCTGAGAAAAAATAACTGAGCACCCAGCCAACCCCAGCGGATCAACCCACGTAAGCGGATTCAGCGCATAAGCGTAGTTGTTTAATCCACCAAGTAGCCTTATCGGATCAAGAACAGAAATCTGATCTTGCCCAGCGACGGTGGACACTGCCTTAAGCGAGGTTTCTTTCCTCAAATTGCACCGGGCTTAGCCCGCCGTTGGCACTATGCCGTCGGTGCCGATTGTAGTCTATCTCGATATACTCGAATACCGCCGATTTCATCTCCTCCCGCGTGTTGAACCTCTCACCG
>NZ_JBEIAC010000033.1:0-20901 GCF_040240335.1 Brenneria sp. L4-2C
CGGGAGACATTCTGAGCGGCAAGGCGTTGCCGATGCGGCCGGAGGCGGACGAACTGCGGGCATTTACCCGGGAACCGGGGACGGTTATCCGCGGGCAGCAGAAAGTGGCGCAGGAGAAACGGCTGGCTTACGCGCAGGAAAGGGCGGCGGCGGTGTGGGCGGCGCACGGCATTGCGCCGCTGGTACGCAATCCGCGGCAGGGCTGACGGCCCTGTCACGCTTAATGATCATAAGGAAAATACGATGAAAACATATCTTACCCTGTTGCTGGCCGCCGGCCTGCTGCTGTCGGCCGCCGCTCAGGCGGATACGCTTATCGTCATCAATCATACCCACTGGGCAATCAACCGCTTCAGCGTGGACGGCATATCGGGCATCGACAGCGTCGGCGCCTATCAGGGCGGCGGCGGCGGTTGCTGTTACCGCGCCCCGGCACGGTGGCGGCCGGGCATGACGGTGCGGGTCGACTGGGAAACCGGGGTGAGTGGTTCAAAAGGTTTCCCCGGCTTTGCCGACCGAGCTAAATATCTGGCCTGGCAAAAGAAAATGGACGACCAGAAACGCCGGCACAGCAAGGTGGTGCCGCTGCCGCCTTATACCTCGGAAGATAACTGCGGCATCACGGTGCATTTTCTGCCCTGCGATGAGGTGAAGGTCACCACCTCCTGTTTCTCGCCCACCCATGAGCGATACCCGATCAAAGAGCCGTTAAGGATGCCGGAGCCGAAAACCTGTCCGCAATAAATCAGCGCGGAACCGACGGCGGTCGACAATAAAAAATGCATATTTCAATCCAATGGAGAGGTAGAGGTAATAACGCGATGAAAAATATCATCCGCAAAGGCGATTCATTACGTGAATATGGCGGTCAGGTATTAGGCGGACACTATCAGTGCTTTGGTAAACCGATTGCCTGCAAGGGGGATGCGGTGGCGTGCAACCGACACGGCGCTAGCGTTATCGCGGAAGGGAGTGCGACCTGCCTGATCGACGGCAAGCCTATCGCCTTGCACGGCCATCGATGCGCATGCGGTTGCACTCTGGTGAGTTCATTTCCCGACTATCGAGTCAATCCATGACGCCGCTGCCTGATTTTCCACCCTATGCCCAGGCGGGAAAACCGCTTGGCAAACGCTGGTTGTCGGCCGGCGGCGTCTATTTATCGCTGGTTGCGATCGGCGCGGTATTGTTGCCCGAGGCAAATATCAACGCTGGGTTATTTTTCGCCGTCGTCTTAATCGGCGCAATGGCCGGCTTATTATGCTTTGTTCTGCGCCTGCTTTATTATCAGTTGGCGTGCCATAACGCCCAGACTTACCAACGGCATGCTAACCAATTGATTCAGCAATGGTGGGAACAACACCGTCAATGGGCAGCCTTGTCCGAGGCGGTGTTAATCGGCGCGGCAGGAACAACATCATCCCATTGGCGCCGTTTGCTGAAACATGCGCATGCCATGCCAACCGCTCGCATTGAGTCCGCGGGCAAAGCCATCCGCTTGTTAAGATCATTTTCCCTTACCCGCGAAGAACGAGAATGCCAACTCGCCCGTACCGCGGCGATTCAATGGCATGAGCAATATGGGGCGGATCCGGGCGCTGATTTATTGTGCTGTTATTGGTTGGGGAGCGAGCAATCCTGGATCTCATTCTCTGAACAATTACAAAAGCTGTCGCCGAAAATAGTGTTACCCGGTCAGCCGGAAAAATGGAACGGAGTGAGCGGACTGAATGAAGCCATTAGTCGACTGAATTCAGCCGGTGACGACGCCGCCATATTGTACGCCGGTAGCCAAAGCATGCCTGCATCGGCTTCATTAACATTACCGGCGGGCGAAGCGGCATTTGTCTGGTTATTAAAAAAGAACGGTAAAGTAAAACTGTATCGCGGCGAATATCACCAGCCAGAATTGAAGGAGGATATTGCCACGGCGGCTTCCCGAGCGATAAAACAAGCCCGGTCAGACCACATACCGGAAGATTGCTTTCTTTTTTCTCAGGCGGATATGACTGTTTTGGAAAAAACGGGCTGGCCGCTTAATCAATATATTCAGGATGGCAACTGGGGCTATACCGGAGAAATAGAACAGGTCATTGTGCAAACGCTGGCCGCCTTGCGCTGCGAAATAACCGAACAACCCGTAGGCTGGATAGCGGGCGATCCGCAATACCCACTCGCGTTAGGAATAGTTAAACCTTATGGAACAAGAAAATAAATCGAATAACGTATCAGTGAGCCGAACGGTAATATTAATTTTTCTTTCAGTGACGCTGCTGATGTTGATGATTGGATTTATCTGGTGGTGGTGGGTGGAGGATGCATCGCCGGATCGCGCACTGATTTGGCGTTTGATCATGAGCGGACTCATTATCTGGGGAATATTGCTGACGCTGGCTTTTCTGGCACTTGGCAATATGTCCGGATTCATTAAATCGATGCGTTTCCCCTCACAGCCAAAGCCTGAAAAAAAGATCGTGCCGGCCGCACATGACCATGACGACATCAAGACCCATCTGCGCAACCGCTACGGTCGTTACTGGCGACGCCATGTGCGCATGCTACTGGTGGTGGGGGAGGCGCCGCAGGTTGAGGCGCTGGCGCCCGGACTGACGTCGCAGCAATGGCAGGAAGGCAGCCAGACGCTGTTGCTGTGGGGCGGCCCGGCCGGGACGGCGGATAGCGAACAACTGGCGCGATGTCGTCGGTTGCGTCGCCGTCGACCGCTGGACGGCGTGGTATGGGCGCTGACCGCTGAACAGAGCCAACAGTCGGCGGCGGTGGATTCGGCCCGCCGTCAACTGGACGAGCGAGCTCGACTACTGGGCTGGCAGGCGCCAGTCTGGCTGTGGGAGGTGCAAAACAGTCAATGGTCGCAGAGCGAACGCGAAACGCAGCCGGTCGGCTGTCTATTGCCGTCCCGCTGTGACCCGGCCACCCTGAACGACCGTCTGTCTCAACTGGTTCCCCGACTGACGCGCGCGGGGATCGGGCAAATGATGCGCGAGCCAAAGCATGACTTTCTGCTGCGGCTGGCGCAAACGCTGGAAGCGGGCGGGATCGCGCGCTGGCATAAGACGGCCACGGCGCTATTGTCCGGCGTTTCGGTATTCCCTTTACGCGGCATACTGTTCAGCCTGCCGGTGACGGTGAGGCCGGGCGGCGTGCCGCACAGCTGGTTGCCTGACCCGGTATGGCAGGGCGTGCTGAGCGACAGTAAAGTCGTCCGGGGCGAGCGGCTGGGACTGCCGTGGGCGAAGGGGATTCAGTGGGGGATCATTACCCTGAGCGTGCTGGCGGCGGCGGGTAGCCTGTTGTCTTTCCTGAGCAACCGGCAGGATATCCGCGTCGGTATCGAACGGGTTCAGGCCGCTACGGCGCCCGACCGTTCGTTAACGGCGCGTTTGCAGAACGTGCAGGCTTTGCAGCAGGCGATAGTCCGTCTGCAACATGACGCGCCCTGGTACGGTCATTTTGGCCTTAATCAGCGCGACGCGCTGCTGCAAGCGCTGTGGCCTCATTATTTTATCGCCCAGCGCGCGCTTATCCGCGATACGGCGGCGCGCCATCTGGCGGCGTCGCTGCGCGATATGCTGCGCTTGCCGCCCGCTGTCCGGCAGGAAGCAAAATATACCCGGGCCGGTTATGCGCAGCTAAAAGCCTACCTGATGCTGGCCCACCCGGAGAAAACCGAACCGGACTTTCTGTCTGCGGTTTTAACGGAAAATCCGCCTGACCAATCCGGTGCGGCAGGCGGTGTCTGGCAGGAAATTTCACCGGCGTTATTTCGTTTTTATGCGGACAATCTGGCGGCGCATCCCGAGTGGCGAATTGAGCCGGATCGGGCTTTGATTGAGGATGTCCGCCGCGGGCTGTTGGACCAGATGGGCATGAGTCAAACCGAAACCACGCTGTACCAGCGGCTGTTGGCACAGGCGGCGTCGGGTTATGCCGATATGACGATTGAACGGATGGCGGGCGATACCGACGCCAGCCTGCTGTTCGTCAGCGACGGCGTGGTGCCGGGGATGTTCACCCGTCAGGCCTGGGAGGAGCAGGTGAAGCCGGCGATAGCGCAGATAGCCGATGAGCGGCGGCGGGAGATGGACTGGGTACTGAGCGACGGCAAACAACCGCTGGCGGACGGCGTATTGTCCGGGCAGTTGCAAGCGCGGCTAACCGCCCGCTATTTCAGGGATTTCAGCGGCGCCTGGCTCGACTTTCTCAACGATGTGCGCTGGCGTCGGGCGGAGGACCTTGCGGATGTTACGGAACAGTTGCGGCTGATGGCGGATACGCGACGATCCCCGCTGTTGGCGTTGATCAATACGCTGGTCTGGCAGGGGAAAACCGGTCAGTCGCCGCAGAGGGTAGCCGAGGCGCTGTCACAGTCCGCGCTGGCGACGCTACAGCGAAAAACCGGCGTGCCGGCGTCGGGCGGCAGCGACCTGCCGGGCGACCGTTCCGGGCCGCTGGATGAGACTTTCGGCCCATGGCTGGCGCTGGCGGAGGGAACGCCGGGCGCCGCCGCTCCCAACCTGCCGACCTATCTGACGCGGGTGACGCAGTTGCGGCTGAAGCTCCGTCAGGTGATGGATTCCGCCGACCCGCAGGCGATGACGCAGGCGCTGGCGCAGCGCGTGTTTCAGGGAAACGCCGCCGAACTGACCGCCATTTGGGATTACGGTCGGTTGCTGGCGGAGAGTCTGGGGAGCGAGTGGGGCGGTGTGGGGCAGACGCTGTTTGTGCAACCGTTGGCGCAATCCCGCCGACAACTGCTTCAGCCGGCTGCACAGAGCCTGAACGCCCGCTGGCAACGGAGCGTCGTTAATGATTGGCGTCATGCTTTTACCGGCCGTTATCCGTTTGCCGATACCGGCAATGATGCGTCGCTGCCGCTGTTGTCGCTCTATCTGCGGGCGGATACCGGGCGCATCGAGCAATTTTTACACACGCAGCTTGGCGGACTATTGCGCAAGGAGGGCAATCGGTGGGTGCCGGCGGCGCAGCACAGCCGGGGAGTAACGTTTAATCCGCGTTTTCTGACCGCCATCAACCAGTTGAGTATGTTGTCGGATACGCTGCTGGCGCAAGGGGATGCGGGGATTCGCTTCGAGCTGATGCCGCGCGCGACGCGCGAGGTGGCGCAGACGATGCTGACGGTGGATGGACAAACGCTGAACTATTTTAACCAAATGGAGAGCTGGCAGCGGTTTCGCTGGCCGGGGGAAAGTTACAAGCCCGGCGCAATATTGAGCTGGCAGTCAAATAACACCGGCGTTCGGCTGTATGCGAACGAGGCGGGCGTATGGGGCTGGATACGGCTGCTGGAGAAAGCGAAAGTCGAGCAGTTGGACGGCAGCCGCTTCCGTGTGGTGTGGCGAACGCCGGAGGGGCAGCCTCTGACCTATATTCTGCGCAGCGAACTGGGCGGCGGGCCGTTGGCGCTGCTGACGCTGAGAGATTTCCACCTGCCGGCGCAGATATTTATTATCGACGGCGCGGCAGGGGAATAGGCCGGCGGCTTAACGGCGCGCGACAGCGGAATGGTATTGCGTCATTTGCAGTTCCCGAATCATGGCGAGCGCGCCGTCGGTGTCGAAAGCGTTTATCGCATCGCACAGCGGTTGGGCCTGCGGGCCGAGTTGAACGCGATGGCGGGCCAGCAGCGTATCGAACAAGTCCAGCGAGGCCATGTCGCTGGCCTGTAGCGCGGCGGCCAGTTCGGCCAGATCCTGCGCCAGCGCGCCGTTATCCTCGGCGGCAGGGCTTTCGTCGTTTTCTTCGCCGTCGTGACGTTGTAACCACGCCTGCTGCGCCGCCAGCGCGCGGCTCAGCAGTTCGGGCAATGCCGTCGCCCGTTGCGCCAGCGACCGGCTGTTTACGCCGCCGCCGGCCTCCCGTTCGATAGCGGCGCAGCCGGCCATCAACCGGCGCGCGCCGGTCGCGGCGGCGGTGCTCTTGAGCTGATGCGCGGCATCGCGCGCGTCGGCCGGGTTATCCTCCGCCAGCGCCTGGATGATGCGCTGCGTCAGGCGCCGCGCCGCAGGGGCAAAATCCTGCAAGAGCCGGCGGTAGAACGCCCGATCCTGTCCCAGCCGCAACAGGGCGTCTTCGGCATCCAGCACGCTATCCCCGGACTGCGCCGCCTCCGTTTCCACGGGCGCCGCCGGAGGGCTAATGCGTCCGCAATGGCGCAGGATCATGTTGACCAATGCCTCCATATGGAACGGCTTGCCGATATGGTCGTTCATTCCCGCCTTCAGACAATTCTCCCGGTCCGATTGCGTGGCGTTGGCGGTCATGGCGACGATCGGCAGCGGGTCGAAACGCGGCTCGCTGCGGATCGCCAGCGTGGCTTGTAAACCATCCATGACCGGCATTTGCATATCCATCAGAACCAGATCGTAGGCATCCGGCGCGGCGTCCAGCGCCTGGATGCCTTGCAAACCGTCGCCGACCACGCTGACCCGCGCGCCTTCGCGCGCCAGCAGACGGATCGCCACATCCTGGTTAATTTCGTTATCTTCCACCAGCAACAGCCGGAGCCCGATCAGTCGCTGTGGATGTGCCTGTCGCTGCGTCGGCGGCGCGGCGAGATCCGGCGGCAGTTTGACCTGAGGGGCCGCGGGCGGCGGCGCGTCGAAAATTTCGTCCGGCTGCTTTTGCGCCGGTTGCAGCCAGATTTGAAACCAGAAGCGGCTGCCGCGGCCGACTTCGCTGCGTACCTGTAGCTGACCGCCCATCAGCGCCGCCAGCCGGTGGCTGATGGCCAGCCCCAGTCCGGTGCCGCCATAGCGGCGTGAAATGGAGGCCTCCGCCTGACTGAAACCGGTGAAAATGTGTTCTATGGCGTCCGCACTGATGCCGATGCCGGTATCCTGTACCGCGAATTCCAGCAGCACGCCTTGTTCGCCGCGCTGCAACAGGCGCAGTTGCATCCGCACCTCGCCTCTGGCGGTGAATTTTACCGCGTTGCCGCCGAGATTGATCAGGATCTGCTTGAGCCGCAGCGCATCGCCCAGCAGCAATGGCGGGATGTCGGGATCCGACTCATATATCAGCGCCAGCCCCTTGCCGCCCAACGTGCCGGATAAAATCGTGGACACGTCCGTCAGCAGGTCCGTCAGTTTGAACGGTTCGATATCCAGCAGCATCATGCCGGCTTCCACTTTGGAAAAGTCGAGGATGTCGTTGAGGATATCCAGCAGCGAGCGCGCCGCGCGTTCCATTTTGCGCAACAGATCGCGCTGTTCGGCATTGATGCCGGTATGCTCGATCAACTGCATCATGCCCATGATGGCGTTCATCGGCGTGCGGATCTCGTGACTCATGTTAGCCAGGAAACGGCTCTTGCTGCGCGAGGCGGCATCGGCGTCTTCCAGCGCCTGATGCAGGTCGGTGACGTCGATCCAGAACAGCACCCGCATGCCGTCGACGGTGGTGACGCCGACGCGTTTGATCCAGCGGCCGTCCTTCAGCCGCAACTGCTGGTGGTGAATATGCTGTCGCCATAGATCGCGCTGTTGCCGCCGCCAGTCTTCAATGTCGCCGTCATACGACTCGGGGTCAACCTCGGCCGACAGTTGTATTACCTCATCGGCCGTGATGCCGGGGCGTATCTGATAGCCTTTGTCGCCAAACATATCCTGATAGCGGTCATTGCAAAGCATAAGCCGATCGTCGGCGTCATACAGCGCAAAGGCTTCGTCCAGCGCGTCGATAGCCGAACTCAGCAGCCGTTCGCTGGATGCGATGCGCTGTCGCGCCTCCACCTGCGCGCTGACGTCCTGCACCGCGCCCACCAGGCGATATGGTTTGCCATGCAGATATTCCACCTCTCCGCTCAGGTTGACCCATAGCGCGCGGCCGTGCGGCAGGGTAAGCCGCATCTCCTGGGTAAAGGCTTCGCCGCTCTCCACGGTATGGCGAATCAGATCGCGGTAGGCCGGCCATTGCTGTTTCATCAGCGGTTGTATTTTGTCCAGGCTCATTACGCTGTCGGTCAGCCCCAGCAGGTTGCGCGCGCCTCTGGTGAGATAGAGCGTTTTACTCTCCGGCTGGTAATACCAGCCGCCGACGCCGGCGATTTTACCGGTGCGCTCCAGCATATCGAGACTCAGCTTCAGCGGCGTGATATCGGTGCGGATTGACATGTATTTCACCGGACGGCCGCTGGCGCCCAGCATCGGCGCGATAACGCTGTCCAGCCAGTAGAGCGAACCGTCCCTGGCGTGATTGCAGATTTCGCCGTGCCAGATATCGCCGCGGGCGAGGGTGCTCCACATCTCGCGCCAGAACGACCGGTCGTGCATACCGGATTTGAACATACTGTGGTGACGACCGATCACCTCGTCGGCGCGGTAGCCGCTGACCTCCAGAAAACGGTCATTGACCTTGGTGATGCGTCCCTGCAAGTCGGTTTCGGTGACGATGGCATAGTGGTCGAGAATATCCAGCACCGCCTGACGGTCGCGCAACGCCAGTTGCGTCATTTTGCGTTCGCGGCGCTGCCGATCGATATCCACCTGCACCACCAGATAACCGGTGAATGACCGCCCGGACAGCCGTGGGATCAGGCCGTGCGCCAGTTTGCGCAGGGGATGCAGCTCCACAATCATGCAACGTTCCTCGCCACCGGCGCGCCGGAACATCAGATCGATACGCAATTCGCGCCGTCCGTTCATCGCGTTTTCAATGGCGGCTATCGGCGTACCGTCCTCCACCCGTTCGCTCAGGAAACCGAGCCAGTCGCGATCCATCAACTCTCCGCCGCCGAAGCCGGTGATCTCGCCGTAGGCCCGGTTGACCCAGATCACCCGACCATCCGGCCGCAGCAGGCAGGCGGCGTCGCTGCTCAGCCGCATCATGCCGGCCATCTGGCTCATATCGCGCAGATCGCGGCGGCGAAAACCGTATCGGTACAGCGCCGTCAGCAATAGCATGGCCGCCGTAGACGTCGCCACTCCCCACCAGAAAGCCGCCATATCGCGTCAATTCCCGCCCAGTTGCGCCAGCGCCGCCTGCAACGCCGACTGCGCCAGCGGTTTGGCCAGAAAACCGTTGGCGCCGAGATCAAGAAAATGACGCCGCGTCTCCTCGCCGTCATGCCCGGAGACCATCAGCACCGCAAGCCGTTGTCCTTCCGCACGCAGTGCGCGCAGGGTGTCCTCGCCGCTTAATTTCGGCATATTGATATCCAGCAGCATCAAATCGAACGATTGCCGGCGCAGCAGTTGCAACGCTTTTTCGCCGTCGGCCGCCAGCGCGCCCGAATGACCCAGTTCGCGCAATAACCGCGCGGCGATGCGCAGATTCAGCACATCGTCATCCACGACCAGTACCCGCAACGTCATTATGCGCCGCCCGACAGCGCGCGGATGGCCTGGACCAGCTTCTGGCCGTCAATATACAGCGGCTGGTTGCTGGCGAGCTTTTGTTCCGCCTCGTCCATCTTTTTCCGGTTGATCAAATCGACCACCGTGCCGACCTCGGCGTGGAACGCCCGGTGCGCATCGACCAGCGCGTCATATTCCGGCGTGCCGCCCCGTTGCGCCTTGCCCGGTCCTTTCAGCCAGGCGCCCAGCGCGCAGCTCTCGTCACGCCCGGTTTTCGGGTCCAGCGCCAGCTTGCGGTTGATGGCGTTGCGCAGCGTAACGCGCCATTGCCGGTGGCTGGCGATCGCTTTGCCGAAGTCGATGCGTCCGTCTTCGCTGATGACATCGTTCTTCTGGGCAAGGCGCAATACGCCGGAGTCCACTTCCGCCAGCGTGGTATCGCGCTCGGTCAGGCGGAATACCCGAATGGTATTATGCACCAGCGCCACCTGACGGTTGAGGGCGTTGGCCGCCGAGGCCAGATCGTCCACCATCGTGGCGTTCTGCTGCGTGATGGCGTCCAGACTGGCGATCTCGTCATTGACCTGACCGACGCCGATGGATTGCTCGCGCGCGGCGGTGTTGATCTGTTCCAGCATGTCGCTGACCTGACCCACGGCGTGGGTGACTTCCTGCATGCGATTCAGCGCATCGGCCGCACGCCGGCCGCCTTCGTCCACCCGCGCGCCCGATTCTTCTATCAGATCGCGCACCTCTTTGGCCGCGCCGGAGGTACGCTGCGCCAGCGCCTGGATTTCCGTCGCCACCACCGCGAAGCCTTTGCCTTTTTCACCGGCGCGCGCGGCTTCCACGGCGGCATTCAGCGCCAGAATGTTGGTTTGAAAGGCGACCCCTTCGATCACCTGGATAATGTCCTGGATGCGCTGCGACGACTCTTCGATGGCCTGCATCGTGCTCACCACGCTTTGCACCGCGTCATCGCTACGCAGTACCGCCTCGGCGGTGTGGCGGGCGTGTTGGGCGCCGTCGTTGGCTAACTGGGTGGTTTGCTGAATGGTGCGGTAGATCTGTTCCATGGTGGCGGCGGTCTGTTCCAGACTGCCGGCCTGGGCTTCGGTTCGGGTCGCCATGTCTTTGTTGCCGTTGGCGATCTCCTGCGTACCGCCCAGCAGGTTGGCCACCTCATGGCGTACATCGCGTACGACGGTGCGCACCGAGACATTGAGCTGGGCCAGCGCCAGTTGGATCTGGGCGATTTCGCCGCGTCCGGTTACCGGTACGAAGCGGGTCAGATCGCCGCCCGCCATCAGGTTGGCCACGCCTATCACTTGACGCAGCGGCGTCACGGTCTGACGCATCAGCAGCCAGGCGGAGAGTGCCGCGCAGCCCGCCGCCGCCGTCGCGGTCGCCCACAACGGCGCGCCGACGACCTGCGCCAGCAGCGGGCCGCCAGCCGCCAGCACGCTGATGATGAGGATACGACCGCGCAGTCCGGGGTTGAGCCCGCGGGCAATCCGGCCGGTCAGCGTACGCCGCACCAACTGTCCGCGATACAGCGTATGACGCCTGCGTCCCCGTTCCGCTTCCTGGCGCATCGTGGCGTATAGCCGTTCGGCGGCCTCAATCTCTTCATCGGGCGCTCGCGATCGCACCGACAGAAAACCGACGGTGTTATCGCCGTCGCGCACCGGGGTGACATTGGCGCGAACCCAGTAATAATCACCATTTTTGCGCCGGTTCTTGACCAGCGCCGTCCAGGGCAGACCCGACTTGATGGTGGCCCACATGTCGCGGAACGTTTCCTGCGGCATATCGGGATGGCGTACGATATTGTGCGGTTGACCGAGTAATTCCTCGCTGGTAAAGCCGCTGACGTTGATAAAATTGGAGTTGCAGTAGGTAATATTGCCTTGCAGATCGGTGATGGAGATCAGCGTTTGATCGCCGGGGAAAATATAGAGGTTCTGGGTTATGGGCAAATTCTTTCGCATTCGGGAGGCTCATTGAAATTTCCGCAGATAATAAATAACTATCGGAAATTGCCGGCCAATCTTTAACAAAGTTGAAACTTTTCGTGAGCGGTTATTCTTGTCTTGTTAATGAATTCGCGCCTCTTCCGGCGGGCTGGCCCGCCAGCCTAATCACCACGCCGATTATTTAGTGACGCCGTCACACCGCGACGATCCTCCTGACCGCGCGGTCATTCTCCTTCTTCCTGCGCGCCTCCGGGCGTCGAGGTTGCGCGATTGAGCTGTAGCACCACGGAAAAACGCGTTTCCGGATGTACCGTCACCGTGATTTCAAACGGCCGGCCCGTCGCATCCAGATAGTGCCGCACCACCTTCAACGCGGCAGCGCCTGTTTTCATCCTGAGCGCTTTCGCCATCGCGCCATCGGTTATGGTGCAGGCGCAAATCTCCTGTCGGATCCCCGCCACGCGCCGGCCGAAACGGTTTTCTATCATGGAACAGATCAGCGTGTTCGGCTGACGATGCACATCCGCGATGATTTCCGCATAGTCCGGCTCGATATAGATGTCGGTCCAGCCGAGCGGCATACGCTCGCCTTCCTGCAAATAAAGGCTGGAGATGCGTAACCACAGCGTATCCGGGGTACAGGCAAGCGTTTTGGCCAGCGAGCCGGTGACCTGAACCGGGCCGACATTCTGCACGACGCGGATATGCTCCTTACCGAACTGCACCAGATCGTCGAGCGATGCCGGCGTCGGCTGAAAATCGTTACGCACCTGCGTGGCGGTGACGCGCGTGCCGACATTTTTCCGGCGCGTAACCAGACCGAGCAGTTGCAGTTCATTAAGGGCAGCTCGCACGGTGTGGCGGCTGGTGCCGTAAAGTTCACACAGTTGCAGTTCGGTAGGCAACAGCGATCCCAGCGGGAACAATCCCTGCGTGATGCCGTTCGTTAACTGGCGCACCAGTTGGATGTAGTTGAGCTTGCGCATCTCTATAACCATTAATCCACTTAAAATAATTATAAAACCAGGCGAACACGCTACCCGTCACAGAATGCGTTAATGGCTACTGTTCCGTAACAGAAAAGCACATTATTTTTAAAATGTCCGAACATATTGACCCAAATAAGTTCGGACATAAAGGGTGAGGGCCGTTGCCGGTTCTGCATCTGGTGGTCCTCTGTTTATCTATTTTTATATAAAAAGCCGAGGTTCATTATGTCAGACAGATCCATCGATAACGCATATTATTCACGTAATGCCTTCGGCATCGCCAGGATGCGACCCCGATTTTTCAGCGTCGCACGCGTTCTGAATGGCTTTAGCTACAAGGGGGCGCCAGCCGATGCCGCGATTGCGCCGCAAGCCGCCGGGATCGCCATTCATACGAACGCCGTCTGCGCTCATTGCCGGCGGAGACTCACGCTATGAATACTTCACACGTCGCCGCAGGCGCGGCCAAACGGACGCCGTGGTATCGGCGTCTGGGAACCCAGGTTTTCATCTCTCTCATTCTGGGGATTGTCGTCGGTCTCATTTTTCCGGTATTCGCCACCCAATTCAAGCTGCTGGGCGATATGTTCCTGAATCTGATCAAGGCGGGTGTCGCGCCGCTGGTTTTTCTGACCATCGTTCACGGCATCGCCTCCGCGGGGGACGCTCGCAGCGCCGGACGCGTCGCCTGGCGCGCCTTCGTTTACTTCGAAGTGGTATCGACCGTCGCGCTGATTTTGGGACTGCTGGCGGGCAATATCATCAAGATAGGCGACGGCATGTCGCCGCAGGCGAACGGCGCGCCCGCGCTGGATATCCAGCCTGCCGCCACGCCGGGTTTCGCGGAGTTTCTGATACATATCGTGCCGGATAATTTCATCGGCGCGTTTGCCAAAGGGGAACTGCTACAGGTGGTGGTTCTGGCGGTCATGGTGGGTATCGGCATCCTCGCCATTCCGCCCGAACGGCGCAACCGGGTCAACGATAGCCTGGATATGATCTCCGAAATCCTGTTCGCTTTTATCAACCTGGTGATGAAGCTCGCGCCGCTGGGTACCTTCGGCGCGGTCGCATACTCGGTGGGCAGCAACGGTTCGACCGTACTGCTGGCGCTGGCGGAACTGGTGCTGGTGTTCTACGCGGTGATTGCGCTTTTCATCATTCTGGGCATGGGGCTGATCGCGCGGCTGGCCGGGTTTAGCATATGGCGCTTCCTGCGCTATATAAAGGATGAGCTGGTTATCGTTCTCGGCACCGCCTCCTCTGAAAGCGTGCTGCCCCGTCTGTTGATCAAGCTGGAGCGCCTGGGCTGCGCCAAACAGACGGTGGGTCTGGTGCTGCCGACCGGCTACGCCTTTAATCTTGACGGCACATCCATCTTCATGTCGATGGGCGTCATGTTCATCTCCCATGCCTACGGCGTTCCGCTGTCGCTGGAAACGCAGATCGGCATTCTGCTGCTGATGCTGCTGACGTCCAAAGGGGCCGCAACGGTTTCCGGCGGTTCGTTCGTGGTATTCGCCGCCACCGTGACCTCGACCGGCATCCTGCCCGTCGAAGGGTTGGCGCTGATCTTCGGCGTTTATCGTTTTATGTCGATGGCGATCGCCACCTGCAATACCGTCGGCAACAGCGTGGCGACCGTGGTGGTCGCCAAATGGTCCGGCACTTTCGACGCCGCTCAGGCCGAGCGACACCTCTATCCGGAGCGCTATCCCGAAACGGCGCAGGAGGACGATGAATTGGATAACAGCGAAATGCTGCCGGAACACCGGGAATTAACATCAGAATCAGAGTCGTCGGCGCGACGGCCCTGATGTAGGAGGCCGCTAACGCCGGGCTCCATTCAGCGAGCGGCATTGACGAACAACCACGGTCTTGTGTTCTTCGGCGAAGAACGCAAAGTGGCATTACAACCCGCAGAGATGGGATATAATGCCCGGACCTTCTCCGGAATATAATAAAGACCATCATGATTTTGTCTCAGGCGCGGCAAGGCGCTTTCTCGAATAATAAACTGTTATTGATATGCGGGACCGGGTGGCTGTTCGATGCGATGGACGTCGGGTTATTGTCTTTCATTTTAGCCGCGCTGAAACAGGACTGGGGTCTGACGGCCGCGCAGATGGGGCTGATCGGCAGCGTCAATTCCATCGGCATGGCCGTCGGCGCTTTTATCTTCGGCCTCTATGCCGATAGAAAAGGGCGCAAATCGGCTTTCATGCTGACGTTGCTGATGTTCAGCGTCGCCAGCGGGCTGAGCGCGTTCGCCTGGGGGCTGGGCAGCCTGCTGGTGCTGCGTTTTTTCATCGGCATGGGGCTGGGCGGCGAGTTGCCGGTGGCGTCGACGCTGGTCAGCGAGAGCGTCGCGCCTGAGGTGCGCGGACGCGTCGTCGTGCTGCTGGAAAGTTTCTGGGCCGTGGGTTGGCTGCTGGCGGCGCTGATCGCCTATTTCCTGATTCCATTGCCCAGCGTCGGCTGGCGCGGCGCGATGCTGCTGTGTGCGTTGCCGGCGTTTTACGCGCTCTATCTGCGCTTCAGATTGCCGGATTCTCCGCACTATCTTCATCTGAGCCAACGGGAAAGAGAATCCTCGTTTCTTAGCAAAATCGCCGCGTTGTGGGCCAGCGAGTACCGCCGCAGCAGCCTGATGCTGTGGATTGTCTGGTTCTGCGTGGTCTTCTCCTATTACGGCATGTTCCTGTGGCTGCCCAGCGTGATGATGCTAAAGGGTTTTGACCTGGTAAAAAGTTTCGGCTATGTCCTGATGATGACCGTCGCCCAACTGCCGGGCTATTTTTCGGTCGCCTGGCTGATTGAACGGGTAGGGCGGCGCTGGGTGCTGGCCGTCTATTTGCTGGGAACGCTGGTCAGCGCCTATTTCTTCGGCATTGCCGATACAGGCGCTCAGTTGCTGCTTTGCGGTTCGCTGCTCTCCTTCTTCAATCTGGGCGCCTGGGGCGCATTGTATGCCTATACGCCGGAGCAGTACGCCACCCGCATAAGAACCACCGGCGCCGGCGTCGCCGCCGCTATCGGACGCGTCGGCGGGATCTTCGGGCCGTTGATGGTGGGATATCTGGTGTCGGCCGGCGTCTCCATCGGCGGCATCTTCTCACTGTTCAGCATCGCGATTTTGCTGGCGGTGCTGGCGATCGTGATTTTGGGCAAAGAAACCAGGCAGATTGCGCTGTAACGACGCCCAGCCCAACCACGCCATAAGCCCACGGACGGGCCGGGTAAGAGCGCAAGCCGGAAATTGGCGGGACAGGGTCGCCCTATCGGCTTTCCACCCCTGGATTTATCTAAAATAATCCAACGCTTCTTGCCAGTTATCGACCCGGTTTTGCCACTTGAGAAGAGCGTTGCTCGGAGAAGTAAAGAGTATTCCTTTGCCGCAGAAGCGCTGAAAATGACGGATATTATCATCAATCAGAAAATCCGCGTGAATGATGCTCTTGTCGCCGCAGAACACAATGTTAGATGGTTCGATAAAGGCAAAATGCTCACGCAGCCAGCGAAATTTATGCTCGCAGGAATTGGGGTACTCCATCGCGGCGGTGGTGATAAAAATTTCAAACCGTTCGGACAGCGCCCGCAGCGCGGATTGAGCGCCGGGCATCACCGGCAATGATGCAAAAAAACGCCCGTCGGTCAGCAGTTCTTCCATTTTTTGCGCATGTTCCGCCGATACCAGCTCCGTGATGGGCTTACCCACGCAATCATCATGTGAAAACGTGTAGTTGTAGGCTTGCTGATACCAGGCGAGCAGCGCCGGGAAGGTATCGGTGATAACTTCGTCCATATCGACAGCGATGCGAATCATAATTTCCTCCATGTAAAATGGGGTAGGGGTAAAAAGGGGTTTCCATAGGGCCGATTCGGCAGTCCACTTATTCGCGAGACATCAGAGATCCATCAACTCATCAAACGCTTCATCCCCTTCGTACTTCCGGCCGGCAAACGGCATCAGCGAATTTTTCGCGTAGCGGCTGAAGCTTGATATCCTCATCGCCTTGATTACCTGGACGTCACATGGCGCGAATCGAACAATGCGCGCCTATTTTAGTTTGTTCCGCTCATGTATGCCCGTTTTTCATCGCGGGCTTTCGCCGAAGGATGCCGTCAGGCCCTGAGTCCGCATTGAGAGAGTGATGGTTTTGCGTATCGCCATGTAAAACTTCATTTAACCGCGCTATACTGGATAAAAAATCAGTATAGGAGGTTAGTTGGCCAGACGTCATACCGCGCCACGGCTGGAATTTGAAGCGGCGGCTATTTATCAATACCCGGAGCATCTGCGCCAGTGGCTTGATGGTTTACCTTCTTTGCCGGGGGTTTATCTGTTCTACGGGGAGAGTGAAACCATGCCGCTTTACATCGGCAAAAGCGTGAACATTCGCAGTAGGGTGCTTTCGCATTTGCGAACCCCGGATGAAGCCGCCATGCTGCGCCAGGCGAAGCGTATCACCTTCTTTAGAACCGCCGGAGAGATAGGGGCTTTGTTGCTGGAAGCGCAACTGATTAAAAAGCTGCAACCGCTATTTAATAAACGCCTGCGCCGCAACAAGCAGCTTTGCGCATTGCAGCTTAATGGTGATAAACCCGAAGTGGTTTACGCCAAAGAGGTGGATTTTGACCGGAAATCGGGGTTATTCGGGTTGTTCGCCAACCGGCGGGCGGCTCTGCAAGCGCTGCAATCTATCGCCGATCAACATCAACTCTGTTATGGGTTATTGGGGCTTGAGCCATTGAGTCGGGGGCGCCCATGCTTTCGTTCGGCGCTGAAACGTTGCGCCGGCGCCTGCTGCGGCAAAGAAAGCCCGGCCGCTCACCATCAGCGTCTGGTGTCGGCGCTTGAGCACAGCAGAGTGGTGTGCTGGCGGTGGAATGGCCCGATCGCCTTGCGGGAGCAGGGGCCGGATATGACGCAGTATCATATTATTCACCACTGGCTATGGCTTGGCGCCGTAGACAACCTGAATGAGGCGGGCGAGTTAATGATTGCCGCGCCGTGCTTCGACAGCGACGGCTATAAAATTCTCTGCAAACCGGTTATTAGCGGGGAGTATGAGATTATCGAGCTTGGCGATCCCGACGCATGCCTGAGCGCCGGCCTTTAATGGCGACGCCTCAGGCATAGGCGGAGAGGGTATTAGCGGTTGGCGGCGGCGACCAGCGTGCCGGATGCGTTCCGAAAGGCAGTCGCTATTTCAGTGAACCGGACAAGCGCTGGCTGGAGCATCATCACGATGGCGGCTGGTCGGTGTACGATATCAGCGGGGAGCGGCTGCACTACCCGGCGTTGCCCGCCGAAGGCCGGGCGTATCTGGCGCGCCAATCCAACTTCACCGGCGATGAAATCCATTTTTTCCGCCATAAAGGTATTCCGCATGTTGGCGGGGTAAGTCAATATCAAGAAATTACGGGATTGAAATATATTTTCAAAACATGGTGATTTTATGGGAAATTTATTTTTTACAGATTATCTTCCGCCAGTAACTGATGAGGAAATAGCTGAGCTAGAGTCATTGATTGGTTCTGCTCTGCCTGATGAAATTATATCCCTTTATAAAAGATATAATGGCGGGCAACCTCAGCCATCTTTTGTACATGATGAAAAACATCTTTATCCGATAAATTCATTTTATTCATTGGCCGAGATTATTGATAGTTATAATGATTTTGATGATGACGCATTGCCAAATGATTTTAAGAAACATGAATTATTACCATTCGCTTATGATCCGGGATCTGGTATGTATTCAATGTCTTTAAGGAAGAGTGATTTTGGTAAAGTGTATTTCTATGTATTACTTGAGGAAGCCGAAATTTTCGGGGTATGGTCTTCATTTAAATCATTTCTTGATTCGATAGTTGATGATCCTAAATGGTGAAGTTCTATCGGCGCTGGCGACCATATCGCCAGCAGACTTGAGAACAGGAACCGGTGTGAATGGCAGTGCGCGAGAGGCGGCCAGAGCACTGGGAAATCAGAGCGATGATGCCGGGCATATATTAGGCAAGGTACTCGGCGGTCAGGGCGGTAAAGGCAATGTGTTCCCGCAGTTGCCGGGGATTAATCGTGGTGGATACCGCGTATTTGAGAAGTCAGTCAAAGACTATGTTACTCAGCATGGCGCTGTAGATATAGACTGGACTTTTGTATATAAAAATGGCGGCACATGACCAACTGATATTATTTACAACGTATCATCAAACGGTTCCCGGCTTAATTCTTCCAGACAGCGCCACAGCTCCCGAATATCCTGCGCGGTGATGACGATACAGCCCGGCATCACGCGCCGCTTGATCGGCTGCCCGGTGCTGAACCCGGCTTCCTGTAGCCACTTGCCGCTGATATTGATAGCGGGCGTAGAGGTGCCGCCCTTGTTGGGCCGGTAGCCGACACGTTGATAGCGCTCCGGCTGAGAGATTTTAAAAACAGGGGTATCTGGCGTAGAATGCGCGTCAGCCATAGTCAATCAGGAATGAACGGATGGGCGGTAGCGTGAGCGACTTCTTTTACTATGACGATGTTATGAGGGTAGTTTACAGCCAAAATTGGTAGTATGACCCGAAAGCCAGACGAAATCGTCCCTATGATCCGATAGGGCTGGCGGGGGGAATTAACCTTTATCAGTATGCGCCGAATGCTCTGGGGTGGGTGGATCCCTGGGGGCTAAGTCGCAATTGTAGTGGTTCAAGTAGTAAGCAAGGCAAGCCTGATTTTTATGTGGGGCCAGATGGACCAAGTGCGACACTACCTTCGAAAGCCTATCGTTATGTCCGATATCTCAATGATGACGGAAGTATGGACAAATGGGCGCCAGATTTGATTAACACCAAAAAAGCGCAGGTTACATATTTTGGATTTGATAAATTTGACACTGGTTCGGGAGCTCGCAATGCATTTCAGATCAAAGGTCCAGATAAAGTAGACCCACTAATTCCTGCAGATAAATCATGGAGTGATGCAAGATTGAGGGGGGAATTTGATACATTGCAATTATATGAAAATGGTGTACCACAAGTTAGGCATCCTACAATGTATGGTGATAAGCCGGGAGCGCCGTTAGAACCCTTCACCAAAGCCTATCCAGAATATGGTGACGGTGGAGTGCAACAAATGCATGCTGATAAGAGAGTTATCACTTTTGATGAAGTAGATATTCTTCCGGAGAAAAAAGATGGATTATAATAGTTATAATGAGTCTCTTGATCGTCTAAAATATTTTTTCAGGATGCGAGTAAAGGATCCAGATTATCTAAAAGAACTTAATGAGATTATTGAGGGTTCAAGGAAAAAGAAAACAGTCGCTATTAGAGCGATACATCAAAAATATATAGAGTATTTGAAGGGAAGTACTGATGGAGTAGTTAAAATTGAAGGTGAAGATGAGATGTGGATGGAGTTGCTGCATGCATGGCAATAAGTCATGACTAATGTAGTGCTGTTAAATGAATTAGCTGAAACCGTCCCACAGTAACCGAGCTTACCCGCGACGAACCGCACCGGAAAATCAGCCGCGCGCAGGGACATATGCCTCGGCAACGCCCCACGCCAATGGACGCGCCGCTGGGATTACGATTACCGCAACAACCTTGATCCGCGAAGGGCGCGACGACAACCTGTTCAATGCCACCCGCTGGCAGTACCGCTACGATACCAAACACCGTCTGACCGACGTGGTCAGCCTGCCCCACCACCACAATGCGCTGTAAGTTCACGTCAGCTTCCGCTATGACCCGTTGGAGCGGCGCATCAGCAAGAACCGCTGGCGCGCATCGACGGTATGGAAGACCCGGAGATATTCTGGTTCCATTGCCAGCCCAACGGCACGCCGGAGCGACTGACTGATGCCGAAGGGAGGCTACGCTGGGAGGGCCAGAACGGCGCCTGGGGAAAACTGCTGCGCGAAACCTCGCTTCAGGGGCCGGGCTTCGCCCAGAACCTGCGCATGCAGGGCCAGTATCTCGACCAGGAAACCGGGCTGCACTATAATCTGTTCCGTTACTACGATCCGGACAGTGGACGGTTTACGACGCAGGATCCGATAGGGCTGGCGGTGGGATTAACCTTTATCAGTATGCGCCGAATGCGCTGACTTGGATCGATCCGCTGGGGTTGAGTAAGTGTAGCCCGACTGAAAAGTATGAAGTTGGCACTTTTGACGATTTGCAACGACGTTCAAAAGTGGGTGATAAACTTGATATCCATAATGTCACGCAAAAGCATCCAGCAGGCCAGATTATTACCGGATATGATCCGAAAACAGCGCCATCAATGGCTGTTCCTAGAACTGAGCACAAGCGGATACCCACCATCAAAGGGCCTTTTACAGGTACAGCAAGAGACCTGCTTGCAAAAGGTTAACTATACCAATGCCCCTCCTTCGGCTATTAAGGACTTAATAAGATTAAACAAAGAATGATCTTGCCCAGCGACGGTGGACACTGCCTTAAGCGAGGTTTCTTTCCTCAAATTGCACCGGGCTTAGCCCGCCGTTGGCACTATGCCGTCGGTGCCGATTGTAGTCTATCTCGATATACTCGAATACCGCCGATTTCATCTCCTCCCGCGTGTTGAACCTCTCACCG
>NZ_JBEIAC010000034.1:0-12525 GCF_040240335.1 Brenneria sp. L4-2C
CCGACTGATGCTGGTATATCGCCGGGCGACCGGCATTGCCCAGCAGCGCCAGATGCGGCTCCAGCGTCAGCCGGTAACGCACCTCGTCCGCCGAGGCCGACAGCCGCTGAAACTGCGTCACCACCCCATGCACCGCACGCGGCGGTGTGGCGTCAGGCAGCGTGATGCCGCCCAACTGCCTGCCCGGCGGATTGAAGGTAAAGCTGGCGTCCTGCAACAGCATCTCGCCGGGGGCGATGTCGCGACTGCTGGTAAAGGTTATCTGGTAGCAGTAGGTCTGGCTCAGCCCCTCGGTGGCGGTAAAGGACTCCACGTCCAGCGAGCTATCCGCCTCCCCCCTGATGGCCAGGGAATAGCGGTTCTGCGAGCCGGTAAGACGGGTGGCGAGTTCGGATACGGACAGCATGTTCTTCAGTTGTATCAAACTTATAGAAAGTAAAATTTACTGCGGCGTAAGAATATCAACTTGCTCATTGTGCTCAGTATTAACAACCAACGTATAATATATCCAGCGACCAGCAATGTTTTCCGCCTGAATATAAATATCACCACGAGCCTTTTCACCCGTGACGGGTATTTTTAAATCGACGGCATCGCTACTAACACTCCCTGTAACAAAATAACCATCGGAAATATTTTCACCCAATTTATCAACCACGCGAACATCATTTTTCACTTTGACCAGCGCGTCCTGATAAACCACATTTCCCTTCATTAGGGATATGACGACAATAAATATAGCGGCAATAAAAGAGCAGATACACACCGGGATGGCCCATTTCCAGTTATGGGCAAGCCAACTTTTTTTCGTCTCATCTGAAACTATAACGATTTTATTATCTTTCTCGATCTCTTTATTCAGGCTCACCACATCATCCGTGAACCAGTCTTGCTGAAAACGCCCATTTTTAAAACGATATGCCGACAAACCATATTTGAGTTCATTGCCATTTTTATCTTTAACCCAGCCACGTTCTTTTCCCAGAGAAAAAAGAAAAGCATCCATAATCAGCAATGCCGCATCAATAAACCACCAGATACCAAATCCACCTACGGTAATAAACTTTAATATACCGCTTTTAACTTTACCAAGATAGAACCGATCGGCGCCGAATATGCCTAAAAAGCAAGACAATGCCAATGCAATAATTCTGTTCTTACGATTCATAACACCTCAGATTTAATAATCAACCATTTAAAAGCGGCAATCTCGCGGCCCAACGCCCATCGACGTATTGGGCTCGCCCTTATTCAACAAAAATAGTGTCCGGCATACGAAAATCCCGTAGTTCCAACAATGCCAGCGGCCCCTTCCCCAACTCGGTGCGCAAGATATAGTTGAGCGGCAAACCATCCTGCGCGCGCCACATCAGTTGATAACGGCTGCTGTCGATGGGCGTCACCTTCGCTTTTTCCAGCAGACGGATCAGACCCCATGGCCCCTGCAAGTTCGCGTATTCTCGGTTGCCCGAAGTGGTGCTCGTCCAGGTCAGCATCACCCCCGGCCGGAAATGATTGCCCGGCCAGCCTATCGCGATCCAGCTCTCCATCTGGTTGAAGTATTTGATGTTCTGACCGTCAATGGTCAAATCCGTCTGCACGATATCCCGCGCCGGACGCGCCATCAGCTCAAAGCGCATACCAGCGTCGCCGTCGGCAAAAACAATATCCGCCAGTTGACTAAGCTGGTTGATGCGACGCAAAAACTCGGGATTGATGGGCATCCCCTGGCTGTTGATGGCGTCCGGCACCCACTGGCTGCCCTCTTTATGCAACACGCCGCTCAATCGGGTATCGAGGAAACGCGCAATACGTCCGGTATCGGCACGCAGATATTGCGCCAGCAGCGGCAATGAGGCATCGCTTGCGGTGGCGCGGAACGGGTAGCGCCCGTCGAACGCCGCATTCCAGTCATTCACGATGGCATGCCGCCACTGCGTGTTCAGGCTGGCCGCCGTCGGCGATAAGACCGATTTCCAGGCCTGTTCGACCGGCTGCACGAACAACGCGTCGCCAAAATTGCTCCAGGCCTGTCCCAGGCTGGCCGCCAGCAGGCTGCCGTAGTCACGGGTATCGCTCAGATCGACCGTTTTACCCTGAAACACCGTTTGCGCCATCGCCTGCGCCATTGCCTGCGGATCCGGCGCATTGGTTATCTGTTGCAGTTTCAGCCGCACCCGCGTCAGACGTATCAAAAAGGTCTGGAGACTCAGTGAATTATTCCCCTGCCCGGCGGCCTGAGGATCCAGCACGGCCAGCAGCGGGCCGAACGTGTCATCCAGCGGACCGGGCTGGCGCGCCAGCAGTTTGTCCTGTTCGCTGTCGACGCGACGAAACAGGTTGCGGGTTGATTGCTCGACCGCGCCGCCAATCGCCAGATCGTTTTTGCCGGTCGCTGCCTGCCAGGCAAGGGCCTTCATCAATGCGCTCAGCGGCGACTGCCGCGCATCCGCCATTAGCGTCAGTTGATCGATGGAATCGGAAAGCGAATTGGCCGGCTGCCACTGCATGTTATTCAGAAAATCCAGCCAGGCGGTGGCGAAATCATTGAAATAGCGGTCGCGCAGCCGCGCCTTCAGGTCATCCGACGACAGCGCCTGCTCATGAGCGCGGTTATCGCTCAGCACCCAGTCCGCTTCGGCGCTGCGCTGGCTCACCACGCGGTCAATCGCTTCACGCACCTGATTTTCCCAGCCCTGGCGGGTAAACATGCCGGGTACGGCGCCATCGTTGGTGAACAACAGAGAGACATCGGTATCGCCGGTCAACTGCGTCAGCGTCAGGTCGGGCGTCTGATGGGCAACCTGCTGAAGCATTTTCTGGTACAACGTATTTTCCATATCCTGGCGGGCTGACTGACGCAGCAGCGACTTGCGCGCCTGCGCAACCAAATGCGTATCCGGCTCAATGCGCCACTCTGGATGCGCAGGCAGATGTTGCGCATAAAACGCCAACAGAGACGGCGCCGTCGCCTGCCAGACGCCCTCCGTCACGCCTTCGCGCCGCGGCCAGACGCGGGCCAGATTCCGGGCCAGAAACGCCGGATCCGCCTTGCCGGGCCGCGCCATCATCAGGTAGGCCTTGAGACTGTTATATAGCGTTCCGGTATCCTGGTGGCTCTGGAGACTGAGCAACGCGATCTCGTCCTGTAAACGTTCGGCGACGACGTCGCGCATCAGGCGGTTATTGCCGCGCTGGTAAACCGGCCAGAGGGCGTCGAGCTGCGCCTGACTCTGGTCCAGCCCAAAGCGCGTATACCAGGGACTGCCCGCCTGGACATTGTGTTCAAGGCGCCCCATCTCCTGCTGTAACGACAGTTGCGCCAACAGGCGGTCGCCCAGAGATTGCCCTTCACGCGCGGCATTGCCGGCCAACTGGCCGTTGCCGATGATCTGCGCGCGATTATTCAGGAACGATACCAGACTGCCCGCGCCCCATATCAGGGCCAGGCCGATGATCCCCCACTGCGCCGTGCGGCTCCAGTCCACGCCCAACCGGCGGGCGGGCAGATAGCCGACATCGCCGATAATGCCGCCCCAGCCGGCATCCGGCAACCAACCGTGGCTGGCGACGCCTTCCCGCGCCGCAACCGGCAGGCTGAACATCATGCCGGCCAGTCGTACCGACTGCGGCCCGGCGATAAGCGGCGTCAATGCCTGTTTGATGCGATCGATGCCGCCGTCGGCAAGATCCTGCGCCAAACGCAGCAGAAAATCATGGCGCGGATTAATCATTACCTGCTGCATGCCTTTCTGCGTCAGCCGCGGCGTAAGCAGATCAAGACCCGCCGCCAGTTCATGCGGCCTGCACCCGGCAGGCAACACGCACCCCACCGGCTGAGTATCGCGATCCTGCTGCTCCCACTGGCTTTGACGTACCTGCCAGAGGTACAGCGGCACATTCCAACCCAGCGTCCGGTAACCATCATGCAGGCGGCGGGCCATGGCATCAGTAAAAGCCGCGTCTTGCACGCGCTTTTCATCGACAATCCAGACCATGGAATCAAGAGGACGACGACGCAGCTGACGCAATTCTTTCAATTGTGCATGATCAAATACGCCGGCAGACTCGCCGCCCCAAATCAGCACCACGCCATCGCCTTCAAGCCAGCGCTGCGCGGTCAGACCCGGCGCAACCTGCTCCACTTCAGCCGCGGCCCCCATTACCAGCAAAATATTCACTTTGCGCTTCCAGCCGCGACGATAGCGGTAGCTGAGATGGCGTTTTAGTCCGTCCAGGAAGGTGTTTTCATTATTATTGCCTTGTACTCGGCTTTCTTTTGTAGGAAAAATATCTTTTTTTTCCGCATCCTGATAAGTTCGCACCCGGTTATTTAGTACTAAAAAAAACTGTACAAGCAGAAAAATGAGAAACAGCCCGACGATCAGGCCTGCTATCAACATCTTCTTTTCCTGTATATCCAAACCAAAATTACTGCCATAGCGCCAGGTCAAACAACTGAGGACCGATGCTATAGCAACAAAGAGTGCGAAACTCCCTGTCCTATTCCACTTATTACCGAACATATCAATGATGCTCCAATGCTGGTTGAATCGCGCTAACCGTCCACTCGCCGGCATCTTGTGCCAGCACGATATAATTATCTTGATAAGTTGAGGTAAGATCCGCGGCCAGCGCTAGCGCCAGCCATGCGCCGGTTGGGCCGCTCGTGCCAATCATATTTTCCAGATGACGAACATGAGAAACATCAAGGTTGCCCTTGTCATCAAGAGATTGCTGTAAAATATCAGCCGCATAAGGGCTGCCTTCGCTGTCCGCCAGTAAAAGTCCTTTAGCGGCTCGAGCTGGCGGCTGCGTATTAATAAATTGTTGATATTGCAAGGCCATCTGATCCCTGTCGATTATCATTGGTCGGTAAATTTTCGTCTGATCGCCGAATCCCCAACGTTGCGCATGGTCGTCATTTATCAGTAACATCACCGCTAACCCGTCAGAAAATTCATTCATGTCTGAGTGTTGTGCGACCAGCAACAGAGTGGCTTCAGAGGCGGGTGATTTAATCCAGTCCTCGATCACTATCGGTGACAAATTATCGACTATCGTTAACTCTCGCCAGGAATGCTGGCTCCCAATGTGCTGCTGCCAGCCTTGAGCGAAGGCATTGCCAACAACCTCCTCATTGATGGGTAATTCATTCACAATGAGTGTGATGTTCAGCGAACTCTCTTCAGGCAGAGCCATAATCTCATTAGCGACCAAGGACAGTAATAACGACAGTCGCGGCGTCAACGCTTTTGGCACATAGTCGATGTGTTTAACCATCCCGCGGCTAACCTCAATATCGCTTTCAACTTGATAGATCATCGAAGCGGTTATCTGATCCGGAAGCAACACCACTGATTTGACGACAGCCATATACCGACTGGCCCATAGCCGCCAGGCTTCATCGGCCTTACTACACTCTTCTTTCCACTGCTGGTAGCAATCCAGTCGATTACCATAAAAGTAAAACCGGAAGCCAAAAGCTAAAATCCACAGCAACACTAGCGAAATGGCAATCAGCGACCAGTTGGTATTTAACGTCAAGGGTAAACCCGGTAAGGGGATACCTGTCGGGAAAAACATTCGGCCGCTGAAACAACCGAATATTAAAAACAACAACGTATTAATCCAACGCCGCATAACCGGCGGACGCGGTTCAGCTAACGGCGTTATAGCGGGCCTGTTCCATGCCATACTCATTACCCTACAAAAAAATCCGAACCACTTGAAATGAGCTGGCAACCACAGCCACAACGGCTACCGTTTACCGCCACAGGTTTACCATCGGAGATAAAATCTGATGCGCCTTCAAGGATAACGGTCATACCGTGACCTTTTATCGGACAACTGACTTTGTCACCTACCAGCGCCACTTTTTTACCGTTGACGACCATCGTGGACGAGGCAGAAATAACTTGCCCACCATGTGTGGTTTTATCGCCAAGCAATACAAATCCTTTGGACATAATTCACTCCGTATCTAAAAGTTAATAATATTTTGAGAATTATACTAAGAGTGCCATTTCACACTTTATCTCGCTGATTTCTAACGTGCGCAGTAGCGTCACCCATTATTTTAAGATATTATCAATTCGGATTTAAAATATTCAAAGACGCCGAAATCAATCTGTTTTCCTCGTTAATTAAACGACGCTACATCAACATCAACCTTATTTTTTACAACTACTCTCGTTGACGAAATAATTTTTAATGATCACATGATCCGCCAGCGGCGCAATACTGAATAGCATCAGCCAGTTGATAAATTTCATGCTTTTTCATCCTCATTGATTTTCCGTTTCGGGGTTCATCTATTTATCAACAGTACTGATTATTTATTACTATTTTCTTTAATACGAAGGAGCTTTTCATAATCAGGTCGTTCATCTATTGATACGACAATATCGCCATCGGGGTAAATATACTTAGTATACTCACGATCTTTGTTATTAACTGGCCATTCTGAATGTACCACAACACTTGGGTTTGATTCAAAAATAAGAGATATATTTCTGGTATTAATAGTTTTATATGTTGATCGCAACTGCCCACCATATGTCCATAGTGTTTTTTGTTTGTTTTTGTTAGAAACCCATGGGAAGTATTTTTTGCGCAAAATAATATTTCCACTTAGGTCTTCGTATATTCCATTAAAGGAATGAGGTAAATTATCATCAAAAACAAAAGTCACTCCAGCACCAATTACTGTATCCACGTTTTTTTTAGCAAACCATTATATGATATCTCTATCATTACATTACTCAATTTCCATAAACAAACACCCCATCCCTTCAAAGGAGTATCATATTTATACTCATCGCCATTACCTGATGGGATAACTTCTTTATAATAATACCCCGGCACTTTGTAACTGCCGCCTTCAGCACGTGGCTTACTTGCCTTGCAGATTTCAGAGCGATACATCAATTTTATTGGTGAGATCGCCATTTCTTTGGGTAAAGAAACAGAAAAACTCACCTGTTCACCTATAGGTAAAAATATTTTATTTCTGAAAAAAAATAACAAGAAAAAAATCATTAATACAGTGATGATTACGATCTTCTTTTTTGGCATGTTATCGTTAGATTTACTCAATTTTTTCCTCCGCCGTTTTCTTAAAACGCAGGATGGCAGTTTTCCATACCTGTTCTTTTTCAGATATTAATAAGGTGGACTTCATATTTTCCTAAAGCGCCAAAAAAATCCTATTTCTAGTCGCCTCATTAGCTGACACTTTATCACCTAAGGTTGAGGTACTATCTAATTTTTGCGCAAAAATTTTCCTTTTACGAACTCTATCTAAAGAACGTTCAGGATCGACCAACTCAAGCAATTAATTATTGATAAATGGCATATATAACGCATTGAGCGGAAAAGCCGTGGTATTCGACGGCGCCACCACCTCAATATCTACCCACTGGGTCTGTTCCGGCGGCGAGAGCGTTAAATCTCTTTTCGGCGCGCAGGCCGCCAGCAGCGCAATACTGAAAAGCATCAGCCAGTTGATGAATTTCATACTTTTTGATCCTCATTGATTACATACTGCTGCGCCTATACTTGCTGATGTTTACGGATCGTTCTGCGCCTTGACAGATCGATTGAGAATATTTCATGCCTGGTATTTATCTAAATACATTACTTCATATTTTTTAACTTGTTGTAATCAGGCCTAACCTTATTCTGATCAATAGAACCATCGGGGTAAACAATTCTTCCATTATCTTTCATACTTCTCCCCCCTTCCAATTTCACTATTTTTTTTTCATCTAGCGTGGGTAAAAATACTATTTTCCCATTTTTCTTCGTATCCATAGTCATTCGATATGGCATAAAGCTTTTCTCTCCATATAATGATAGGGATCTCTTAGGCTTACCCAAGAATGATTCTCTAATATACGGATAATAAACCAAAGAATAGATTAGTTCATTCCTCACCGGCTCATAATAACCGTTATTAGATGCCTCATTATCAAACGCTACTTTTAAGCCAACTGCCGTTCCAATTTCAGCATCCTTAACCAAATGATCGGTACGACTATATTCAATTCCCAGCGTGATCATGCTCAGCTTCCACTCACAAGGACCGCCGCCGTCCAGCGCCACCCGCTGGCGGTATACCCGCCCAGCCGCATCCGGCTGCAACGCCATATGCACCGGATTATATCCCCGGCTTTTGTATTTTGTCATATCCGCATGAATGTCTTCGAGCAGACAAACGCTGGAGCGGTATAAGGCATTAAGCGGAAAAGCCGTGGTATTCGGCGGAGCAACAACCTCAATATCTACCCACTGGGTCTGTTCCGGCGGCGAGAGCGTTAAATCTCTTTTCGGCGCGCAGGCCGCCAGCGGCGCAATACTGAACAGCATCAGCAAGTTGATGAATTTCATGCTTTTTGATCCTCATTAATTACGTACCGCTGCGCCCATACTCGCTGATGTTTCCGGATCGTCCTGCTCCCTCACAGAATGATTGAGAATATTTCATGTCTGGTATTTATCTAAAACATTACTTCATATTTTTCAATTTTTCGTAATCAGGACTTGTTTTGCCTAAAACAACTGAACCATCGGGATAAATCATTTTACTTTTCTCTCCAGCTCCCATTTTTTTTATTCCAACTAATTTTACTATTTTTTTTTCATCTACCTTTGGTAAAAAGGTAATTTTTCCATTTTTTCTCGTATCTATGGTCATTCGATACGGCATAAAGCTTTTTTTTCCATATAAGGATAAAATCCTTTCAAATCCATCCAAATATGATTCTCTGATATATGGATAATAAACAGAAGAATAAATTAACTCATTGCGCACTGGTGCGTAATAACCGTTATTAGACGCCTCATTATCAAAGGCTACCTTTACCCCTACCGCCGTTCCAATTTCAGCATCCTTAACCAGATGATCGGTACGACTATATTCAATCCCCAGCGTGATCATGCTCAGCTTCCACTCACAAGGGCCGCCGCCGTCCAGCGCCACCCGCTGGCGATATACCCGCCCAGCCGCATCCGGCTGCAACGCCATATGCACCGGATTATATCCCCGGCTTTTGTATTTTGTCATATCCGCATGAATGTCTTCGAGCAGACAAACGCTGGAGCGGTATAAGGCATTGAGCGGAAAAGCCGTGGTATTCGGCGGAGCAACAACCTCAATATCTACCCACTGGGTCTGTTCCGGCGGCGAGAGCGTTAAATCTCTTTTCGGCGCACAGGCCGCCAGCGGCGCAATACTGAACAGCATCAGCCAGTTGATGAATTTCATGCTTTTTGATCCTCATTGATTGCGTACCGCTTCACTCATACTCGCTGATGTTTACGGATCGTTCAGCGCCTTCACAGATCGATTGAGAATATTTCATGCCTAGAATTTATCAATCTATATTCAAAACGTTACTTCATATTTTTTAGTTTATTATAATCAGGTCTATGTTTGTCTTTATCCATTGACCCATCAGGGTAAATAACTCCTCCATGTTCACTATCACTCATGCTTTTTGCTCCTTCTAATTTCACTATTTTTTTTTCATCGACTGTGGGTAAAAAAACAATTTTTCCACTTTTATCCTTATCTATAGTCATTCGATACGGCATAAAGCTTTTCTCTCCATATAATGATAAAGATCTTTTAAAGCCGCCTAAATATGACTCTCGAATATAAGGATAATAAACTGACGTATATACTAATTCATTTTTTACCGGCTTATAATATTCACTGCTTGACGCTTCATCATCAAAAGCCACATCCAATCCAACTGCGGTTCCAATTTCTGCATCCTTGACCAAATGCTCCGCATGAGCATATTCAATACCTAATGAGATACTACTCAGCTTCCACTCGCAAGGACCGCCGCCGTCCACCGCCACCCGCTGGCGGTACACCCTCCCAGCCGCATCCGGCTGCAACGCCATATGCACCGGGTTATAGCCCCGGCTGTTATATTTTGTCATATCCGCATGGATATCTTCGTGTAGGCAAACCGAAGAGCGGTATAAGGCATTAAGTGGAAAAGCCGTGGTATTCGGCGGCGCCACCACCTCAATATCTACCCACTGAGTATGTTCCGGCGGCGAGAGCGTTAAATCTCTTTTCGGCGCACAGGCCGCCAGCGGCGCAATACCGAACAGCATCAGCCAGTTGATAAATTTCATGCTTTTTGATCCTCATTGATATAACGTAATAAGGCGTTTTGCCCTGCGGAAGACTCTCTGGTCATCAACAGCGTTTGCGCTAATTGATCATCCAGCGCCAGAAAAGCCAGGTTGCGCTGATATTCCTTCTTCGGCATATCATCCTGATATTCAGCCAACTGCTGCCGGAAAGCCTGCTTATCCTGATAATATTTGCCGCTTTTCCAGCCTCGAGTCACCTCCGCCAGCCTTTCGCCCAGGTACTCGGCATAGATTAGCGACGAGTGGTCGCTAAGATTCAACGCATCTTTTAAGGCCGGATTGCTCCAGCGGGGAAAATAGTCTTTCTTACTGTCCGTATCCAACCGCTGCATTAGGTCATGCTGATTGTCTTTCGCCTGCTGATTTTCGGTTTCGCTTAGGGAGGGGGCGAGCAGCAGTTTGGCTTTTTTTGGCAATCGGCGGCGAACAATTCGCGTCGGGTGATCTTGATCATACCACTGCTGGGTTGAGGCCAGCTCGCAAAAATGCACCGTCTCCCCCTGATGACCAAAATACTCCTCCCCCTTATGGAGCAGTTGCAGCAGCGACCAGGTAAACCCCAGGGTGGTGCCCAACGGCCCCCAGAGGTCATACAAATAGTTATCCAACGCGCGTTCAGGCGGCACCGAAGTTACCGCATCGTTGGCGTTGATATGGCGAAAATGGATCAGCGATTGCAATTCCCGTATCGCGTTGATGGTAAAGGTGCGCGGCATGCCGTAAGTATATAATACGGGGTTTTTATCAAGATTTTTGGCGGCATACAGCAGCGCCAGCGCTCCGCCCAGACTATGCCCACAGACAAATAGTTTTCTCTTAACTATAAGGAGGTCTACCATTTGCTGATATTTTTCCTGTATTTTCCCGTCCTTACTACTATCCACCAGACAAAACCCATCCCAGAATCCTTTATGGACTTTACCTTGCTTGCTCAACTCTATACAGGGGACTTTAATTTCGCAGCTAAACGACTGGGGTCGGAACGTGCCATCCGTTTTAATATCCGCCCACGACGTCATCTCGGTGCCGCGCCAGACCACAATGATCTCCGTGACGTTGGCGGCATAAAACAATTGCGTACTTCCTTCCGGTTTAGCGGCCCGCAAGGAATCAATATAGCCAACGTCGGTATAACGCTGGCTAAAAGGCACATCTTTGACCACCGGTTTGCGCTTCATTATGTCAAAATAATTGGGGATGCTAGAGAGATCCAGCATCTGTCGGTTAAACAGATGGGTAATTGAACCGGACTGGTCTTCGTTATCTTTAGCATAAGACAGCACCGCCATCAGCGACAGATTGTAAGCATTGACCAGCGAATAATCCGGCTGATGATGCAACACCAGCGACCAGGCGCGGAACGGACAAATTTCCAGCACATGGCGACGGTCCAGTTCTGTGCTGTCCACACGAAAACCTACCGGTTCCGCCTTGGGGAAATGAAACGTCGGGGGACGATCCTGCGACCATTTTTCAATCGCCGGCACGCCATCACTGATTTCACCAATGCGCACATAGCGATACTGATGTCCGTCCTCCAGCGCCGCTACTTTCACGTCAGAGTATTCCTCACCCCGTAACGGACGTAGTTCGCGTTTTTCCATCTCATCCGCCAGCGGCTGCGCCGCCACCAGAAGATAAACCGGAAACCAGGGCATATTATCTTCACGCAGTAATCCTTGCGCATCCGTTTTCCCTTTACGGTTGCCGTCTCCCGCTCTCAGCAAATAGGGCATATCGGCAACCGGCTTTCCCTGTTCATCCAGCAACAAAAACTCCACCCAATGTTTTTTCTGCCAATCCGGCATGGTAGCGTAAATGCCTTTAGAAGTCGTCGCCGTCGTCCTACCGGATTGTTTTTTGCTCTGTGTCATTCCGTTTTTTCCTTCTGCGTCGTTTCTTCCAATGAGTCAGGAAATTCAATTACCATGTTGTCGGGAGCGGCAGTAAAAATCTCATCGGTTTTACCGTCTTTATCCGAGCTCCCCTCGAATACTCGCCCTTCACTGGTGGTAATGCGGTAACGAGAAAACGGCATAATTTCACCGGTTTTTTCGCTATGCAGAATAAAAAACTCTCCACACCCGCGCGGCAGCTCGGGGGGCGATACATCGAAACTCGCCGCGCTCATCTTCTGCACATTGGCTGACTTCAGCAGGATATTACCCGGACAGCCCAGCTCGATTTTCCCGCCCTTCAGCCGGATATATCCCCCGCCGCAACTCAGCGTCAGCTCTTCTCCCGCCGTGATAAGCACCTTACCCGCCACGCTGCTCACGCTCACATCACGCTGTCCCGTCAGCTCCAGCTCATCGCTCTGCGCCTGCACCGACACCTTACCCCCGCCCG
>NZ_JBEIAC010000035.1:0-10040 GCF_040240335.1 Brenneria sp. L4-2C
CGGTGAGAGGTTCAACACGCGGGAGGAGATGAAATCGGCGGTATTCGAGTATATCGAGATAGACTACAATCGGCACCGACGGCATAGTGCCAACGGCGGGCTAAGCCCGGTGCAATTTGAGGAAAGAAACCTCGCTTAAGGCAGTGTCCACCGTCGCTGGGCAAGATCAGTTTTCTGTTTACCTGCAAAGCGGAACTGCATACGCCAGTACTTTGAGCCATTTGGATGCAAAAGCAGGTACATGCCAAAGCCGTCAGTGAGCTTGACGGGCTTATCAGAGTGCTTTGATTTTTTTATCTTTACGTCAGTAAGCGCCATGTTTCAGCCCTCCACATGATGGCACAAAACAAATCGAACCCGTTGTACCAACGAATATAACAGCAATGAGGTGTAGCTTTGAGTACTTTTTAACAGACGTGAGTAGACATTGGGAAGGGGATAACCAATTGATAAAAAGCAGAAAACCAGACGCCCGTAGACATCTGGTTTCTTTAAAATGGCTCCCCTGACTGGACTCGAACCAGTGACATACGGATTAACAGTCCGCCGTTCTACCGACTGAACTACAGAGGAATCGGTTAGCTGCGGGGGATAATAGCGGGAGCATTTCACCTTGTCAAAGGCTGTTATGCTTTATCGTGACTGATTGCTGAAGTAATAATCAACACCTTGAAATTACAGCGCAAGTTGCATATGGAATTTGATATCGTCTCTTCGCTTCCGGCAGGCGCTTGCACCTTGAGATAGCAGCGATTGCATTAGTGTGGTGCATGTTCAGTGAGAGAAAAATCAATAACCCCCATTTTCCGACAGGCTGAATTAACTCATTAACCATCTCTTTTCCTTATTATACCCGTGTCTTATCAAACAGGTATCGGTTTCCATTATAGTACCAATACAATCTGGCGCGGATCTTGCTACCTATCTCGGGTAACTACTCAGGAGGCAGACATGAATCTTAGACGGCTCAAGTACTTTGTGAAAATCGTTGATATCGGTAGCTTGACTCAGGCTGCTGAGCTGTTGCACATTGCACAACCGGCGCTGAGCCAGCAGGTCGCTACGCTGGAAGGTGAGCTGGAAAAACAGTTGCTGGTTCGTAGTAGACGGGGAGTTACTCCCACCGAGGCAGGGAAAATCCTTTATTCACATGCGCAAGCTATTTTGTATCAATGCGAGCAGGCTAAAAGTGCGGTGAATGGCGTCAGGCAGTCGGTAAACGTATAGATTTTGGGTAGCCAGCCATCAGGCGTGATCCCGGTGGCTGACTATATAACATAACCTTTCAGAAAATATTAACCTGCTTATATTTTTCGTATTTATTTTTTTCTTCCATCGTTCAGTTTTTATCGCATAATATTGGGCGTTATGGCCGTTATATTGTAATATCTGCTGGCGGTAGCCTTGGCTTGGGTGTTACATTACTACGCGCATCGCTTTCTCTTATCCTACTTGCAACCGACTGTGATCCCTCCGGGGTCTTATGGCTGTTATTTTTAAGGAGTTAAAATGAATAACCTTCTCTCTCAGCTCTTAATGAAACTGGCTGAAAAAGAGGTCGGAGAAAAAGAACTTAGTGCTAAAATAGAATTGTTAGAAATATTGGTGTTTTCTATTATATCTATGTTAGATGATGAGCAAATAAATGAGTTAACGAAGAAGGTGGAGTGTGTATTAGCAGAAGCGCCGCTGCATAGAGGTGATGATACTTGCTTAACCATCGAGTTATTGAATCGTAGTATTAATCGATTCACGACAACATCAATAAGAAACTAACTCTATTATTATCGCGCTAACCGGTTATGGATGATATCTTTGGTTTTATTAACAATAAGTTATCTAATTATTGTTAATATTTAGGTTGTTGGTTTAATACAAAATAGTAAGACGCTGATTTATGATCAGCGTCTTTTTTTCTGTGATGGTTTTTATATTATGCCGTTTGTTTCTTCTTTCGAATAATCTGATAAGCAACGGCCAGAATAATAAACCACAACGGCGTTACAATCAGTGCTTGCAGCGTGTCGGGTTGCAGCGTCAGCAGGACGATGACAAAAGCAAAGAAAGCCAGGCAAATCCAGCACATGAAAATACCCCAGGGCATTTTATATTGTGAGTCGACATGTAACTGCGGTCTTTTTTTACGGTACGCCAGATAGGAGCAGAGAATAATGCTCCAGATGAACATGAACAGTATCGCGGAAACGGTGGTTACCAGGGTGAAAACCGTCATCACATTCGGGATGAGGTAAATCAAGACCACGCCGGATAACAGACAGATACAGGAAAACAGTAATCCGGCGGAAGGAACCGCGCGTTTCGACAACATGCTAAAACGCTTCGGCGCGTCTCCCTGTTGGGCTAAGCCAAATAGCATCCGGCTGGTGGAGAATACGCCGCTGTTGGCTGAGGATGCGGCGGAGGTCAGCACCACAAAGTTAATTACGCTGGCAGCGGCGGGCAAGCCAACCAGGACGAACATTTCAACAAAGGGACTGCGATCGGCGGCAATGGCGCTCCATGGCGTAACCGACATGATCATGATTAATGAAAACACGTAAAACATGATGATACGAAGCGGGATTGCATTAATCGCTCTGGGAAGTACGACGTTTGGGTTCTTCGTTTCCGCCGCGGTGGTGCCGACCAGCTCGATACCGACGAAGGCGAATACCGCTATCTGGAAGCCGGCGAAAAAACCGCTGATACCTTTAGGGAACATTCCGCCGTCGTTCCAGAGATTATTAAACGAGGCGATAGAGCCTGATGGTGAAGGGAATTTCATCATGACCAGCGCTACGCCGATGACAATTAAGGCGACAATGGCCACAATTTTTATCATTGCAAACCAGAATTCCATTTCACCGAACATTTTTACCGTGGCCAGATTAAGCGAGAGCAATAACAGCACGCAGAGGAGTGAGGATATCCACTGCGACAGGTCGGGAAACCAAAATTGGGCATAGGCGCTGATGGCCACTACGTCGGCGATGCCGGTCACGACCCAGCAGAACCAGTATGTCCAGCCGGTAAAAAAACCCGCCCAGGGGCCGAGCAGATCGGCTGCAAAATCGCTGAATGATTTATAGTTCAGGTTAGAAAGCAGCAATTCTCCCATTGCGCGCATAACGAAGAACAGCATAAAGCCAATTATCATATAAACGAAGATGATCGATGGCCCTGCCAGACTAATCGTTTTTCCTGAGCCCATAAATAACCCAGTGCCGATAGCCCCGCCAATGGCAATAAGCTGAATATGACGATTAGTCAGGTTTCGCCGTAGTCCGTCGTTGTCGGACCCTGCAAGGTCTGCGGCCTCTTTTGATTGATCTACCATTTAATATAATTTCCTATTTTATGTGATGTCGTTTTGAGCTCTTAATCGGCTCTCTCATTCATTAATACGGACATGGATAAGATAGCGTAACCGCTACACAGATTATAGGGAGTGACTGGTATAAACGCGGTGAATAATCGAACAATGTGACTCTGTATGCTTTTTGCTCTGATAACGAAGGTTATCGCAATATGAAAGGAGGAGTCTGGCCGGCGCACAGGTTAACAAAATTGCCCATTACGCTCAATATAATTTTAGAATGTGGAAAAAATAAGAAAAAATCAATGCTAACTATTTGACAGTCGCCGCCAAGTGGAGAATAATCCACGCCGTTGGGTCGTTAGCTCAGTTGGTAGAGCAGTTGACTCTTAATCAATTGGTCCGGGGTTCGAGCCCCCGACGACCCACCAACACTTCAAGCAGTTAAGTTGTAAGTTACCAATCCCATCCACCGTGTAATACTTGGCTAATTTTAGGCCGTTTCTCTATCTTCCAACGGCATTGTTGCATAACAAATAAAATGAAATTTTTTATTTGCAATAACGACGTTTCACGGAAATATCTATAATAATTAATTAGTCATATTATTTCTTATCTTTTATTTAAAAAATAAAATCATTTACTCTTTTGTTTTAATGAGATTTGAATGAATCATTAATTTTTTGTTCTTTTGATAACGATAAAACAACACAAACCGAGATGTTTCTCAAAAGGCGCTGAGTCGGGAAAGGCGGTGTTGCAAGTGTCGCATGCTGAAGAGGAAAAGAATGCCGGAATATCATCGGCAGGGTGTCTTACCGGTCTGGTCATCTGACGTTTTTCTAAAAAAGGGAATGTAGCGAGTTGACATGGGCATCTGAAAAGCGCCGTCGGCATCAAAAGCGATGAGCCGACGGAAGAAGGATTACTGACGGTAACCGTGTTTGATTTGTTTGAGGGTGTTGCCCAACGCTTCCGCCTGTTCCGGATCTTCCAATTGGGCAATGTATTTTTCCATTTTAACGATCACTTTGCCCGCATCAGCCTGCCCGATGGCTTTTAACAATAATGTAACGGTTGCTTTCAGGCAGGTGACTTCGTGTGCTAATGACTCGACAGACGCAGATGTGGAAAAATCTATATTGCTCATGTTTTCTCCTTAACAAGGAACGGCAAAAAAAGTGTTTTAGCCTGCCCGCAGCTGACTTGAAAGCATTTGCTGCGGGAGACAATCAGATTGTCGGCAGTATAGCACAGAGTGTATCGCTGACGGCCATTAATTAATGAGCCGCAACTATGTAATGAGCGTTTTTTACACACTTAACTTGTTTTTAATTGTATTTAATTGCCTGGATTTATATAGTGAATCTGTGGCTAAATGTGTTCGATAGAATACATGAGACTTTCCGTACAGGCGTTTTCTTACCCTATAAGTGTTGCTGATGGCCGATGAGCAAGTCTCAAATCGCCGGCAATCGCAATGTGAAATGTTAAGAATATGATCACCATGCGCCCTGAGAGTCGCGGTATATTGTTATCATCATGCGGTAGTCTCTGTGGTTTATTGCTTCATGACATATTTGAGAAATACATAACTTATATAAGTCGGTATTCATTATTTTTCGCAACCAACGTAGTATCACCTGCACGCAGCTTGTTATGTAAGTGCTACTCCCTTTTTTGGAGAATTATTCTTTGATTAGCGTTTTTCTTGTTGATGACCATGAACTGGTGCGGGCAGGGATACGGCGCATTCTTGACGATATCAAAGGTCTCAAAGTCGTTGGCGAAGTGTCATGTGGTGAAGATGCCGTCAAATGGTGCCGCAGCAATGATGTCGATGTTGTCTTAATGGACATGAATATGCCGGGGATCGGCGGTCTTGAGGCAACGCGAAAAATTCTGCGCTTTTCTCCTGATATAAAAGTTATCATGCTAACTATTTATACAGAGAACCCATTACCTGCTAAAGTAATGCAGGCGGGGGCGGCCGGGTACGTCAGCAAGGCGGCAGCTCCGCAGGAAGTCATTTGCGCCATTCGGGCGGTGCATGCGGGGAAACGATATATCGCTTCTGATATTGCGCAGCAAATGGCGTTGAGTCAGTTAGAGCCGCAGACGGAAACGCCGCTGGAGTGTTTGTCTGAGCGCGAATTGCAGATTATGCTGATGATCACCAAAGGGCAGAAGGTCACCGAAATTTCCGATCAGTTGAATCTGAGCCCCAAAACGGTGAACAGCTACCGCTACCGGATGTTTAACAAACTGAACATCAATGGCGATGTGGAGCTAACGCATCTGGCAATTCGTCACGGCCTCTTTAATGCGGAGACGTTGTTAAGTAGTGAGTGAAAGTTTCAATGCCTCGGCATTTCTTAAAACGGTAACCAGCCAGCCTGGGGTTTACCGTATGTATGACGCCGCGAATACGGTGATCTATGTTGGAAAAGCAAAAGATTTAAAAAAACGACTCTCCAGCTATTTTCGCAGTAATGTCGCCAGCCGCAAAACCGAGGCTTTGGTAAAAAGTATCGCGCAGATCGATGTGACGATCACGCATACCGAGACCGAAGCTTTACTGCTGGAACATAACTACATCAAGCTTTATCAGCCGCGTTACAACGTCTTACTGCGCGATGATAAATCTTATCCCATGATCTTTCTCAGTGCCGACCGGCACCCGCGTCTGGCCGTTCATCGCGGCGCCAAACAAGCCAAGGGCGAGTATTTCGGACCGTTTCCGAACGGAAACGCCGTACGTGAAACACTGATGCTATTGCAAAAGCTTTTTCCGATTCGGCAATGCGAAAACAGCGTATATCGCAATCGCTCGCGACCTTGTCTGCAATATCAAATAGGCCGCTGTCTTGGCCCTTGCGTTAGCGGATTGGTCAGTGAAGAGGACTACCGGCAGCAGGTCGACTATGTGCGGTTGTTCTTGTCGGGGAAAGATCAGCAGGTGCTCAATGCGCTTATCGCCCGGATGGAAGCGGCCAGTCAGGCGCTGAACTTTGAGGAAGCGGCGCGTATTCGCGATCAAATCCAGGCTGTGCGCCGAGTGACGGAGAAGCAATTCGTTTCGGGCGATGGGGAAGATCTGGACGTTATCGGCGTAGCGTTCGAGGCTGGCATGGCATGTATTCATGTACTGTTCATTCGCCAGGGCAAAGTATTGGGCAGCCGCAGCTATTTTCCGAAAGTTCCCGGCGGAACTGAACTGGGTGAAGTCGTACAAACCTTTGTGGGGCAATTTTATCTGCAAGGAAATCTGGCTCGAACGTTACCTACAGAGATTCTGCTTGATTTTGTGTTGCCGGATAAAGACCTGCTTGCTGAGTCTTTGACCGAGGTCGCGGGGCGAAAAGTGCAGATTCAGACTAAACCGCGTGGCGATCGCGCCCGTTACCTGAAGCTTGCCCGCACCAATGCCGCGACGGCTTTGGTAACGAAATTGTCCCAACAATCAACCATTCATCAGCGATTATCTGAATTGGCCAACGTTTTACATTTGCCTACAATTAACCGCATGGAGTGTTTTGACATCAGTCATACTATGGGGGAGCAGACTGTGGCATCCTGTGTGGTATTTGATGCGAATGGGCCGCTGCGTTCCGAATATCGCCGCTATAATATTAGCGGGATCACGCCCGGCGACGACTATGCCGCGATGACCCAGGTGTTGAAGCGTCGTTACGGTAAGGCGTTGGATGACGGTAAAATTCCTGACGTCATTGTCATTGATGGTGGTAAAGGGCAGCTTGGTCAGGCCAAAGCCGTGTTTGATTCGCTACAGGTACCCTGGGATAAGAACAAGCCGCTGCTGCTTGGCGTTGCCAAAGGCAGTGACCGTAAAGCCGGGCTGGAAACGTTATTTTTTGAGGCGACGGGAGAGGGTATCGTGTTACCGCCTGATTCTCCGGCCTTGCATGTCATTCAGCACATTCGTGATGATTCTCACGATCATGCGATTGGCGGACATCGTAAGAAAAGAGCAAAAGTTAAAAATACCAGTACACTAGAGCTTATTGAAGGCGTCGGGCCTAAACGCCGGCAGACCCTGCTGAAATACATGGGGGGATTGCAGCCTTTGATGAATGCCAGCATTGAGGAACTTGCAAATGTGCCGGGTATTTCACACGCGTTGGCGGAAAAGATCTTCCATGCGTTGAAACACTAGGGACAATGTAGCAACATACTCGTAATATTCACTCCAGCCAGATAGTTACCTAAGCGCTATGCAATTTAATATACCGACGTTGCTGACTTTGTTTCGTGTTGCTTTAATCCCGTTTTTTGTGCTGGCGTTTTATCTTCCATTCGTCTGGGCACCTCTGATATGCGCACTCATTTTCGTTTTTGCCGCCGTTACCGATTGGTTTGATGGATTTTTGGCCCGTCGCTGGAAGCAAACGACACGATTTGGGGCGTTTCTCGATCCCGTCGCGGACAAGGTGATGGTCGCGGTCGCTTTGGTTTTGGTGGCGGAGCACTATCACTCCTGGTGGATTACGCTACCGGCCGCCACGATGATTGCGCGTGAAATCATTATTTCCGCATTGCGTGAATGGATGGCCGAGATAGGCAAGCGCAGCAGCGTGGCGGTTTCCTGGATTGGCAAGGTAAAAACCACGGCGCAAATGCTGGCGCTGGTCGCGTTGTTATGGCGTCCAGAACGTCTGGTGGAAGGGGCGGGCGTGATTGCTTTATACGTCGCGGCTGTATTGACTTTTTGGTCAATGTTTCAATATTTGAACGCGGCAAGACATGATTTGCTTGAACCTTGATCGAAGCGCCTTAAAAACCAGCAAACGAACCTGCTGAGCTGATAATTCTATTGACTCAATGCGTCAGGTCAGTAGAATGCACCGCATCAACAGCGACGCTGGTTTGTTTAAAGTGAGTAGAAATCAGCAGGTTCGCATGATGCGGGAATAGCTCAGTTGGTAGAGCACGACCTTGCCAAGGTCGGGGTCGCGAGTTCGAGTCTCGTTTCCCGCTCCAATATCCTCAGCCGCGAAGGCTGAAAATGATTTAAAGGTAAGGCGCGTTGGCAGAGTGGCCATGCAGCGGATTGCAAATCCGCCTACCTCGGTTCGACTCCGGGACGCGCCTCCAATTTCCAAGCCCGGGTGGTGGAATCGGTAGACACAAGGGATTTAAAATCCCTCGGCGTACGCGCTGTGTGGGTTCAAGTCCCACCCCGGGCACCATCGATTAAAATCGAATTAAAACAAGAAGTTAGTCAAAATTGATAGCCGCTTAATAAGCGGTTTTTTTTGTGCCTGAAAATGATAAGTGGCGACAAAATGGCGGCAGAGTGGCGACACTTATTTTTTTACCTTCATAAAAAATGATGTTTCCTATCATTGATTAACTATTTTATTTAATCGATGGTTGATTGATTATTCATAACATCTGACTAAACCCACATTTGGAACTGTTTATCCGCGACAGGGTGTGGCGTGACAGGATTTATCTTCCCTGGTTCCACAATAGAGCGAGTGACACTTTCAAGAGTAACAAAAGTATGGCCGCAATTTATATTTGTGCATTGGTGATAACGCTCTTTGGTTGATTCACTTAGGTAACGGCTTGAGCGGGCATGAGCGGCATGTCGGCAAATGGGGCAATGCATCATAATTATATCCTTAACTGGCTTTTTTCTATGCCATTTTACCCATTAATTCAATTAATGGAATAAAATTCAAAAAATTGATTTACGGTCGTTCGCTCCCTTCATATTCCACATCTGACAGTAGCACCTCCAATTCCAACGTGGTGATATAGCCGCTATTGCTCAATGCGTGCGTCACTTTTGCGATCGTCCACATTTGCTCATCGATCACCTGTTTAAATCCGCTAACCTGTACCGGCGTCTCAGGGAACAGGTCGGCGCGGCCCATTGCTAGCGTGATAGAAAACTCGGCGACGCCCCGTTGTAGCCTGTCCCATTTTGCCTGGACGGCACGCATGGCTTGTGCTTTGGTCGCGTAGACGGTGGTCAGGGATAGGACATTCTCATCAGTGCCGACCATGTACTCCCCCTTGTGGGCTTCCGGTGTTTTCGTCGGTTTTTTCGCTTTTGGGTGGGTTTCCTGCGGCCCCTGATGCAAAAGTATCTTTTGTTTTCGCTTAACCTTGACCTGTTTAGGTTTCGGTTCTTTGGTATGCAGCCAGCTTGCCGTTACGCCAGTGTAGGCTCCCCGGTCAGCCAGGCTAAAGCTGTGCTGATCCCCATCGCTGCGTTCAATTATCTGTTGAGGGATAGATTTGCCGCTGGCCGTCTTTCCCGTACCGGCTCGAATAAACAGCAACCGTCCGGCTTTCACCGCCGCAATTGCACCGTTGCGTTCAGCCAACCGGGTGATAAATGCCGCATCGGTTTCTTGTGTTTGGTCGATATGGGGGATTTTTATCCCGGCGAAACCGCCGGCCAGTATGGGCGTCAGGTTGTTGCGTTTCGCCACTTGCTCAACAATCGCGCCTAGCGTGGCAGACAGCGACGAGTCCACGCGCGTAAGTGTGACGGTAAACTCAATCCGCCGGGCGCTGCCGTCAGGGGAAAATTGGTTTTCTTCTGGCTGATACTGTTGACCAGGTAATCCCCCCGAAAAAGCGGAGTGTTCATAAGTAGAATTTTCTCGTAATCTGAACGCAGGAGATTCGCTATGAAAAAATCACGCTTTACCGACAGTCAGATCATCGCCATCCTCAAACAGGCCGA
>NZ_JBEIAC010000036.1:0-9201 GCF_040240335.1 Brenneria sp. L4-2C
CAGCCAGCGCCAGCGCCTGCTGGCGAAACTCCGGGGTATATTGATTACGGGATGTCTTCTTCACAGATTTTGCTTGCGTCATGGTTCACCTTGTTAACGATTTTACTCGCTTAACAGCGTGTCCACCATTCGTGGGTAGGATCAGAAACGTTCCCTGAAGCTTTTATTAAATTAAGGTGATAAAAATGGATACCCAAGAATTTATTGATGTATTGAATACTGTGGTTAGAGATGCTGCGGTGGAAGACACGATCTCAATCCTTGAGTCTCCTCCAGGTAGAAAGCCAGCTAAAGAACTTATCAAATTATCTGAGTTTTATAATAAACAAAATGAAGAGAGTAAATTATTAATTAATAAGATAATGAAATATGTTGCTGACGATGCGGTGTTCGGAATGTTGTGTGTAATCGATGGTGTTCGTGCGATAGAAGATGATAATAAAGGTGAATTGATCCTTAATTATCAGAACGCTAAAAACTCAACCGTTACGCTGAATGCCAATAAAGATCTACACGACATCTTCAATGCTAATTAAATAAAAACAAAGCCGGAAGCGATCCCCAAGATCCTTCCGGCTATTTTATTTAGCGGCTTATATTGCAAGCGTTGACGCCGCAGGACCAGCGCCGCAGCACGTATCTCTACGACCCTGCGGAGCCGTGGAGCCCGCTGGCGCGCATCGACCAGGCGGGGAAAGCCGGCGCCCCCGGCGAGAGGTACTGGCTCCATACCGACCTGAACAGCGCGCCGCTGGAGATGACCGATGACAAAGGCGCCGTGCGCTGGAGCGGACATTACGGCGGATGGGGCGAGGTCGGGCGCCAGACGGTGGATAGCGTCGAGCTGCGGCAGGGACAACGCCGCTGCGCTATGCCGGTCAATATGCTGACAGCGAAACGGGGCTACACTATAATCTGTTTAGATATTTTGATCTGGTGGTTGGCAGATTTACGACGCAGGATCCGGTGGGGCTGGCGGGGGGCTGAATCTTTATCAGTATGCGCCGAATCCGCTGACTTGGATCGATCCGTTGGGGTTGAGTAAATGTTCATCTAAGGATTTAATCATAGAGATAGAATTACCAGCCGCTGGACTGACCATTTGACGGGGAAAAAACCTGCGGATGTTCATGATTATTTAACGTCGAAAGGATGGTCGAAAACATATCCTCAGGCAGATAAACCGGGAGCTATCCAACATATCCAATATGTTAAAACAACAAAGTCAGGTACTACTTATAAATTAGACTATCACCCTGGTAGTTCCGCTTCTCAATCAAATATTCATGGGAATGACTACTTAAAAATTTATCGTGATGTTAATGGGAAAGATGTCGTTTATGGTCGAATAGGTCACAGTGGATTTAAAAATTATGATCTTATTACAGACTCTCCTGTTTATGTTGATAAGATATTAGTTAATGGTGGGTTATAAATGATCGATATCAATGCGGATATAATTTCTAATAAATCGATTGGGAATATCTCGTTGAGAGATAACGTCAATGATTATCTAAGTGATATGTATTCAAATCATACTATTAGGTTTTTTGATTATTTATTGCCTGATAATGAAAAAAGGATGGCTTATGTCATTGATGAAACAATCACTGTCGCTACGTTAGCTGACGGTTTAATTACATCGGTAGGGTGTAATGAGAAGTATAAAGGTTATTATATGAACTCATTGCATACAGGAATGAGAATGTCTGACATAATTAAACTTACTGATAATCAACGTATCTTTAATGGTTGTATCATACTTAATGATGATTTTGGTTTTTCGATTGATCTCCCTGCACCGTATGATGAAATAGCGGATGATATTGATCATATTCCTTTAGACCTTATTCTAAAAGAAATGAGAGTTGCCGATTATTATTTATGGAAACCTAAAAAATAAATAAAAACCGGAAGCGTTCTTAATGATCCTTCCGGTTATTTTTTACCTGCTGTTTAGTACACGATCAGAGATTAATCTGCGTCTCAATAATAATCCTGCCCCGCTCAACGGTGACGACGACCGGTATCCGGTATCAAATCCCATCTCTTCCAGCCAGCGGCCCTTGAGGTTGATGGCGGACGGCGGGTTGGCTCTGCCGTTTTACTCGCCTCATTCTGTGGCTCGCCCTGTGGGCCAGTTAAAACTGTTCAAACCTGTTTGCAACAGGTTTGTGCGGCGCGTATTCCACCGTGTAGTAACGTTCTATTTTGGTTGCTTTATTTACCGCGTCGTCTAACTTAGAATGCGTGTTAGCCATAGTCAACTTTCTCGTTGCGGGCGGTAGCGTGAACGATTTCCTGCACTATGACGACATTGTGAAGGCAGTTTACAGCCAACACCGATAGTACGATCCGAAAGTCTGATAGATTATTGCACCGGATCCGATAGGGCTGGCGGGTGGATTAAACAACTACGCTTATTCGCCGAATCCGCTTACTTGGATCGACCCGTTGGGGTTGAAATGTACTCATTCAGCTAAGAATCCAAAACAGGCTCATGCTGCCATTAAAGATAAATGGGGTCACAGTATGACGAAAAGAGACATGCGCGAACTTCAAAATACCGTAGATAGAATTAAATTGAATAAACCTCATTATTCAAATGATGGGACGACATTTAATAACACTCACTCTATCGGTAATCCTAATAGTCAGCGTCTGAATACTGGTAGTGGACCATATATAGAATGGACTGTTAAAACATCAGATATAGGCGGGAATGGAGCAAGGCGTATAGTAGTTGATACGAATACAGGGAAAACTTACTACAGCCATGATCATTATGATTCTTTTATAGAGATCAATCTTGGAGGGTGGAAGTAATGAAGATAGGAAAGAAAGTAAAAATAGACTTTGCCAAGATAAAAACATTAGATGATTTCTATAATGAGTTATCTGGCTTATTCGGATTTCCTGATTTCTTTGGTAGGAATATCAATGCGCTAATAGATTGTTTGTTCAGTCTTCGCTATCCGAAAGATGAAATGACAAAAATTCATGTGGCAACTTCAGAATATTTATTAATAGAGTTGTATCATTTCTCTTTAACAACAGAAGAAATAAAAGAAACATTAATAGTTACTATTGAAAATGTAAGCTTAAAATGTAAGGAAAAAGGGCAGGAGCCTTCGATTGTTTTATTATTAAAGTAGTTTGAAAAAGCCGGAAGCGATCGCAACGATCCTTCCGGCTTATGATTATCTGCCGCTCAGTTGTGGCTGTTTGGTGATTAACTCTCTGCTTGTATCTAACGCCAGCCTGCCGGGAAAGGTGTTCAGCCATTGTGCGGCGGCGCGTTCATCAAACGGTTGCAGGCTGAGTCCTTCAAGACAGTGCCACAACGCCCGCAAATCCTGCACGGTAATGACAATGCAGCCCGGCATCACGCGCAGCTTGAGCGGCTGCCCGGTGCTGAACCCGGCTTCCTGTAGCCACTTGCCGTTGATATTGATGGCGGGCGTAGAGGTATCGCCCCTGTTGGGCCGGTAGCCGACACGTTGATAGCGTCGGGCTGCGGCAGGGACAACCCGTGATAGATCAGCCGCTGCGCTATGCCGAACCTTTATGCTTATGCGCCAAATCCGCTGACATGGATCGATCCGTTGGGGCTGGCGAAGTGTTCAACTGAAAAAACTCGTGTTCGTCACTATACAAATAGGAAGGGTTCTAACGGAATCATGGACAGTGGAGTTATAAAGGCTCAGGATAATAGCCGTGTATATTTTGAACCAGCTAAAAATAAACCGTTAAGCCCTAAAGATGCAGAGTAAAAATATCAAATAAAGCCAGGGAAAGGAAGAAGCTATATAGAGGCTGATGTTCCAAATGATTTATTGGAATGGGTTCCTAACCCTCGTTATCACCGTGGAGATCTTACGATTAAGAGTGATGTCGAATTGAACAATCCACAGGTGTTTAGGAGAAAGTGATATGTTAAAAGAAAACGAAAAGATAACCTTTAATGGTTCGGAACTTATTGAGATTATTAAAGAGGTTAACTATATTCTTATTTCACTAAATAAAATAGGAGGTTACTATTATAATGCTCCTGAAATATCAAATAAAAGAGTGTTGGAGTATAAGTTGGAAACTGCTGATTTTATTGATAGAAATGAGGTTTGCACAAAGCTTGCTAATATAAGGAAAGTATTGTCGGAAAAATTTAATGATGAGCTTGGCACTGATGATATGGATGATATAGAAAGAGCTACTGAAGATACCATATATTGGGAAAAGCCTGGGGATTAATAAATAGACCGGGAGGAAATTATTAATGTTCTCCCAGTCTTATTTTATTTCCCGTTATTTACAGCTTGATTGTTCCCGGCCAAATCTAGCCTACCGAGAAAATGATTCAGCCAGTGCGTGACGGCATACTCATCAAACGGGGTGATACTCAGTGCTTGCAGGTTGTCCCAGAGTTGCCGCAAATCCGGCACGGTGTTGACCCCAGCTTCCTGTAGCCACTTGCCGCTGAGGGTAATGTCGGGCGTGGAGGTGTCACCCTGTTGAGCCGGTAGCCGACACGCTGATAGCGCTCCGGCTGAGAGATTTTAAAAACGGGGGTATCTGGCGTAGAATGCGCGTCAGTCATAGTCAATCAGGAATGAACGGATGGGCGGTAGCGTGAGCGACTTCTTTTACTATGACGATGTTATGAGGGTAGTTTACAGCCAAAATTGGTAGTACGACCCGAAAGCCAGATGAAATCGTCCCTATGACCCGATAGGGCTGGCGGGGGAATTAACCTCTATGCGTATGCGCCGAATGCGTTGAGTTGGATCGATCCGCTGGGGTTGAGTAAATGTTCATTGTCTGGCAATAAAATTAAAAAGCCAGATGGTACGGATCTTATTAAAATTCCTGGAACAGCAACGGTCCGTAAATTAACTCCACCTGAGGGTTATGTTGGTGATTATGGATATGAGTATAAATGGATTAATTCTATAGGGACTAAAACTACGGTTCGTATTCATGGCATAGATGCAACTGCCCCTGCTGGTTAGAATGCTAGTCAAGGATGGGTTGTTCGAATAATGGATGGGAAGAAAAGTATGGATATTAATGGTAATTATCATCCCCCCGGGATTTTTAAGGAAAGTAGTCCTAGTTATAATCCTAGTCTCATAAATGATGTTCATATCCCTATAGAATAGCCTACTATTTTTCCTTAGGTGAAATAAAATGATTGATAAAAGTAATTTTATAAAAAACAAGATGGAAGAAATTTATATCGCTTTGACTAATAATCAGCCTAATTTAGATGAGCTAATCGGAGAGATTAATGATTTATTTTCATCACCTTATAAAAGGGATGCGATTGCAGATAATGAAACAATCCAATCTTTATGGTTTTTTTTATTTGAAATGTTTATTCTTAGTGATAATAATGATGTTAAATTTGATATAATCAGTGCGATGTGTGATATGTATATATATCAAGCGAACTTAGGTGTTGATTTAAGTTTAGATAACATAAGGTTCTGGAGAGAGAGTTTAAAAGCAGAAGAATCATCTCCAGAAATAATTGATTATGTAGATGATATGCTATCGATTTAATTATGTCATAAAGTAATAAAAACACTGGGGAGATTCCTCGGTCTTCCCTGTATTTTATTATCTGAATAATTTTTAATCTACTAAACAATCTCGTCATTCCCCCTACTTAGCCTGATAAAGCTGCTCGTGCAGTGCCCGCACCTCGTTATTATCAGCCATCAGCACAATGCATCCGCCTGAAATCTTTGACATACTTACTTCAGCATCCACTAAATGGTATGCCCAACAAGGAACCGGTGGTGCATTTACAAAATTAGGAAAACTAGCGAATTGGGTTACTTGGGAAATAAGAGATGGTGTGCAGATCCGAGTTATATACCAACCGGCAACAGGGAGAGTGATAACAGGATTTCCTGATAGCGAGCCAATTCCTTCTATAAAGCCCGACTCTTCCAGCCAGCGGCCTTTGAGGTTAATCGCAGACGGTGGGTCGGGTCTGCCGTTTTACTCGCCTCATTCTGAGGCTCGCCCTGTGGGCCAGTTAAAACTGTTCAAACCTGTTTGCAACAGGTTTGTGCGGGGCATATCCCACCGTGTAGTAACATTCAGTTTTAGCTGCTTTATTTACCACGCCGTCGGACTTAGAATGCGCCTAAGGCATAGTCAACTTTCTCGTCGGCGGGCGGTAGCGTGAGCAATTTCCAGCACTATGATGACTGAATGAAAGTAATTTACAGCCGAAACAAGTAGTACGATCCGAAAATCGGATAAATTATTGCGCCGGACCCGATAGGGTTGCTTGGTGGATTAAATAACTACCAGTATGCACCGAATCCTCTGGCGTGGATCGACCCACTGGGGTTAAAATGTACTCACTTTGCCAAGAATCCAAAGTAACTTCATGCATCGATTAAAGATAAATGAGGTTACACCATGACGAAAAAAGACATGCGTGAAATTCACAACACAGTTGATAGAATTAAACTGAATAATCCTCGTTATTCAAATGATGGAACACCTTTCAGTAATATTTATACTATGGGCAACCCAAATAGTCAGCGTTTAGATACAGGTAGTGGTCCATATATAGAATGGACGGTAAAAACACCAGGTGTAGGTAATAATGCCCCACGAAGAATAGTTGTTGATAGGAAAACAGGTCAAGCATACTATACTCATGATCATTATGACTCTTTCGTGGAGATTGATCTTGGAGGATGGAAATAATGCGTATAGAAAAATCTATCACTTTAAATTTTTCATCCATAAAGACTATGGATGAACTATATGATGAATTAGCCTTTAAATTTGGCTTCCCTGATTTTTTTGGAAGAAATATAGATGCAGTTATTGATTGTATTTTTGGAATTAGATATCCAGATGAAGGGATGACAAAAATAAATATTAGTGAAAATGGCTATTTGTCTTTAAATATAAAGAACTTCTCTGGTGCTGATGAAAAAGTAAAGGAAGCAATAATATTTATTATAGAGTTTGTCAACTATAAATATCAATTCAAAGGGCGAGAGCCAGCAATTTTATTATGTTTAATTAAGTGATGTTGTATTAATAGCCGGAAATGACCATAAAGATCCTTCCTGCTTTATTTTATCTGTCGTTCAATCTCAGTTATTTACTGATTGAGTATCCCCGCCAGATCCAGCCCGCCGGGAAAACGGTTAAGCCAGTCGGCGGCGGCGCGTTCATCGAACGGTTGCAGGCTGAGTCCTTCGAGACAGTGCCACAACGCCCGCAAATCCTGCACGGTAATGACAATGCAGCCCGGCATGACACGCAGCTTGAGTGGCTGCCCGGTGCTGAACCCGGCTTCCTGTAGCCACTTGCCGCTGATATTGATGGCGGGCGTAGAGGTATCGCCCCTGTTGGGCCGGTAGCCGACACGTTGATAGCGCTCCGGCTGAGAGATTTTAAAAACAGGGATAAAGGGCGCAGAATATGCGTCAACCTTAATCGCCTTTCTTGTCGGTGGGCGGTAGCGTACGCGATTTCCTGCACGATGGCAGCGACGCGGTGACCCATAACCGTCTGGCGCACTGGCAACGGTTGTTCTGCGTTACGATAGCTGGGGCAATCTGATCAGCCGGTGTAATGGTGAGGAGGAGCAACATTATACGTACGATGCCGATAACCGGCTGATACGCGCCCGGATGGCACCGGGTACCGGTTGACGTTCGAATGACGCGCTGGGGCAACCTGACGGCGCGTCGCCACGGACTGTACGAGCAGCACTATGCGTATGACGATGGCAACCGGCTGATACGGGCGTGGGGAACGGGGCCGGAGGGCGCGTTCGACGCGTTCTACGCCTACGACGCGCTGGGACGCAGGACCGGCAAGCGGGTGAAGTACAAACGGGGACGCGAGGAAGAGACGCGCTTCGTGTGGCAGGGGTTCCGGCTGCTGCAAGCGTTGACGCCGCAGGACCAGCGCCGCAGCACGTATCTCTACGACCCTGCGGAGCCGTGGAGCCCGCTGGCGCGCATCGACCAGGCAGGGAAAGCCGGCGCCCCCGGCGAGAGGTACTGGCTCCATACCGACCTGAACAGCGCGCCGCTGGAGATGACCGATGGCAAAGGCGCCGTGCGCTGGAGCGGACATTACGGCGGATGGGGCGAGGTCGGGCGCCAGACGGTGGATAGCGTCGAGCTGCGGCAGGGACAACCCGTGACAGACCAGCCGCTGCGCTATGCCGGTCAATATGCTGACAGCAAAACGGGGCTACACTATAATCTGTTTAGATATTTTGATCCGGTGGTTGACAGATTTACGACGCTGGATCCGATTGGGCTGGCGGTGGGAATTAACCTTTATCAGTACGCGCCGAATCCGTTGATGTGGATCGATCCGCTGGGGTTGAGCGGAAATAGAATATATAAAGACGCACCATATCATGGTACAACCGATAATCCCGTCAAGAGCCGTGCTCCAACAAATGGACAAGTAGCTTTAAATAATTCAGTGCAAGTGAAGCCAAGATCACCAAGAAGAGTTGGTATTGATGTGGGTAATAATGAAATTGTTGTATTAGATAAAACAAGAGCATTACAAAATGGTGTTGATGAATATCATGGTCACGTCCGCGATTGGGATGCTTTAGATAACAAACAGCAATCAGTCTTAACTAAATCCGGAAAAATAAAAAAGAAAGGAAAAATTTGTGGACAGTAAATCCCATTTAGAAAATCTGCTCAACTCCAATGATATTGCTAAGGTATCGGAGACTCTTCTCTATATAGCCCACAATATCAATAATGTTGAGTGGGCTGAAAAGAACTTTATGAGGATGGCTAATAACTCAAATGAAGATATTAGCGGATTGGCATTGACTTGCTTAGGCCACATAGCGAGAGTTAATGGCCGAATTAGTAAGGAAATTGTTATTCCTTTTTTAAAAGAAAAGATAAATAACACTAGGCTGTGTCCCTTAATCATCTGAGCTATAGTAACTACTTATTTCCACAATACTTTGAGATATGGCCCGATACGATCTTCCCGATGAAGCATGGAGCATCATCCAGCCCTTACTGCCTGCTGAACCTACATCCCCACGGGCCGGACGCCCATGGGCTGAGCATCGTAAAGTCATCAACGGTATGTTCTGGGTGTTGTGTTCTGGTGCGCCATGGCGCGATTTACCTGAGCGATATGGCTCCTGGAAAACGGTTTATAATCGCTTTA
>NZ_JBEIAC010000037.1:0-7729 GCF_040240335.1 Brenneria sp. L4-2C
TAAAGCGATTATAAACCGTTTTCCAGGAGCCATATCGCTCAGGTAAATCGCGCCATGGCGCACCAGAACACAACACCCAGAACATACCGTTGATGACTTTACGATGCTCAGCCCATGGGCGTCCGGCTCGTGGGGATGTAGGTTCAGCAGGCAGTAAGGGCTGGATGATGCTCCATGCTTCATCAGTTCAATGTATTGTGGAAACAGGTCGTTACTATAACTCAAGATATTAAGGGACACAGCCGATCGTCCTGCCTGATGGCCGCGCGCTCTATTATGGGAGCGGTCACCTACTGCAACTGACGCTGGATAACGTCACCATCAGCGAGTTTGAGCGCGATAACCTGCACCGTGAGCTCAGCCGTACCCAGGGCCGCTTGACCAGCCGGGTGCATTACGCTCGGCTGGGCCGCAAGGATCGCCGGGAAATCCACCGCACTGACCGGACGCGCCTGGGGCAAGTTGAGCTATGGGGAAAAACAGCAGACACTGGATTATTCCCAAAACCTGCGCCTGCAAGGCCAACACCTGGATCGCGAAACCGGACTGCACTACAATCTGTTCCGTTACTACTATCCGGATATCGGCAGATTCACCCAGCATGATCCGATAGGGCTGGCGGGGGGATGAATTTATACCAATATGCACCAAACCCACTTACGTGGACGGATCCATTAAGGCTAAAAGGTTGTAAGGTTTTAGAGGGAGACGGCAAAACACATGATATCAAGTTAAGATTAACTAAGGGTCAGTACAAAGAAACTTTCAGACTCATTTCTGATACAATGAAAAGTCGGAATCAAAACATCTATACAATTGCGAGAAACCGAACGTCAATTAATCGTAAAAACTCTCTTAAAGATTTTGAACCCAAAACAGGGTTCGATAGGGATGAATTACCGATGGCAATGTTTAAAGAAGCCGGTTCTGGCGCGAGTGTAAGGTATATTGACCCAAGTGACAACAGAGGGGCTGGTTCTTCGATTGCCCATGCATTGATAAAATACCCTAATGGTACCCGAGTAAAAATAGAAGTTATTGATTAAAGGATAACGAAATGAATATACAAGATCAAATTGATAAAATAAGTTCATCTCTCAATGATCATGTGCAAAAAATACCAAAAAAAAATAAAAAAACAAAAATTATTTTTCTTGAATCACTAACCAGGTTAGCATATAGCCTATATATTTTAAAAAACAATCCATTAACCAATGAATTATTAGATATATTGACGAAAATTCCTTTTAACGATGATTTTGATTACTGGACTTGGATAGAATACGCTCTATCCCTAAAGTCAAGAATGGCTAGAGAAAAAGAAGAATTGACAGAATCCTCTGAAGCGATAAGAAAAATCATCATGGCTACTGAGACCGGAAGTGAATTGGAAATATCTATAAAACGCCGTGTTTTTCAGAGAATGCTAAACGGGGAAAATATTTTTCTTGATGGGCTACATCATGCAATCGACAGTAAGGACAAAGCAATGGAGTATAATGAAAGAATTCTATATTTAATGGAAATTATAAAAATAGATGAAATAAAAAAAGAGACGGAAAAACCCAAGAAACAAGGAAGTACTGAGATAGAAAAACAAATTTTAACCTGCAAAGGAATTATTGACTTAATAGGAATTGAAAAAACAATGCCTTTCAAATAATAACTTAATGAACTTGGAGTTAAGAAATTCCAAATTCAAAAACGAAATAATTATTTGCTAATTATTGCAACCCTGCCACCACTTACGATCAGGTTCAGTCATTGGTCGGGATACCGCATTCAAGCCTAGATGAAATAATGGCTTATAACTATGAACAGCGATGATGACTATAATAATTTCATATTTATAAATTAATCATTACTTATTATCACTGTAGTGAAAAATCATGTCTTATTAAATTAAAAGAAAAAATAAGCAGAATGGTGTTAACAATGTAATTCACAAGGAAATACAATGATTGATTTTCACCAAAATGTAAACTCGTTGAAAAGCTAAATAACTCCGCCCTAACGGCACCATGTCCATCCAGCGTGTGCAGTTTCAGATCAATGCCAGCGGACAGGGCGAAACTAACACTGGCGGCACGCTGGATCTAAACATCAAAAAACCGGCCAAAGCAGAAGCACCGCAACCTACACCGGCGAAAATCACCGAAGAAGTTACCAACACATTCAACAAATCATCAGGGAGCGATGCATGAGCCAGCCTGTTCACTATCTCCTATCCGAAGGCACGCTTGCCTTGCCGGAAGCCGTACAGGATCACAGCGTCACCATTCTGAAACTGTCGAAGACGCGCGCTACGCTGGTCGTCACCCGAGCTTATGACGTCAACCCAGGCCAGGAAGAAGCCGACCTAAAGCAGCAACTGGCGAAGGTAAAGCGCGATATGAAAAAATTTAAGGCGGAAGAAACGCGGGATAGCCATTTTGGCCCCCTGCCCGCTCGCGAAGTCACCGTCCGCTTTGAAAATCAGGGCGTTGCCGTCGTGCAAAAACTGCTGACCGTGGCGCTGGGAACCCATTTGCTGGTGCTCACCTTCAGCACCAGCGCCGGCTTCGCACCCACGACGCAGGCAGTGTGGGACGCTATCCGCCAGGGGTTAATTCCCGCCGCGGGCAGTACGGAGGCTTAAGTCATGGCTGATGATTTAATCGCCGCCTGCAAAGATGACCCGCTGGTACACAGTTCGGTATTGGCTGACCTCCCCAGCGGGCTGGTAGAGGGCGCTATCTTTGTCGGTGCGACCGCACTGCTCGGCACCGGAGTGGGTGCCGTGGTCGGTCTGGGGCTGGCGATCAGCGCCATGACTAGCGGCCTGCCGGAAAAACTGGGCAACATGGCGGGCAACGCCGTCGATGGGGTGATTGGCGCATTAGGCCTGCGGGGGCCTCCGGACGCCAAAATAAAGAGCGGCTCCGACAACGTGAACATCATGGGCAAACCGGCCGCACGCGCCGCCGGCACCGTTGACCATGACTACCTCAACAGCCCGGCCGCCAGCGAGGAAGGCCCAGGCGCATTGGATACCGCCATTGCATTGGCGGCCGGCATTGCCTCCACCGTGATGCACCCCGGCGCGGCGATGGAAAAGAAACGGATAGTATGGCTCGCCAGACGGATGGATTGCTGCTCTTGATCCGATAGGGCTGGCGGGGGGACTGAACCTTTATCAGTATGCGCCGAACCCGCTGACTTGGATTGATCCGCTGGGGTTGAGTAAATGTTCAAGTAATGGCCGCCCAGATCCTTATAAAGGTGCAAAAGACGCATCTGCGTATCTTCGCTCTAAGGGAGTAGATAGAGATACCAGAAAACAGATAATTAGTTCCTTTGAGTTAGATACTATATCTGTACAAAAGGCAGGGAATAATCGGTTTGGAACACGTTTCCATGATGATGGGAAATCAGCCTGGCCTCTAGGTCAATATGTTTTTGAAACATTTACCCCTTTAACTAATAGATCAGGCCTTGCATTACCTTATGAATGGAATCGGATGACTGGGATCAAGCAGTGGCAGATAAAACCAGGTTCTACGATAATCAGGGGCAGAGCAGCTCCGCAATTTAAATATGGCTCACAATTTAGTGGTGGTGAAGAGCAAATTTTTGTCCTGCAGCCTTGGAAATATGGAACTTTATTATGATTTCTTCTTTTGAATTATTATTGAATGACGCACTTAAGAAAGTAGCTGACGCTATTAGTCGGCATGAACGCAATGAGAAAGCACCTCTTTCTATCCAGGCATTGGCTCAGGTAAAAAAAGAGCTGGAAGAAATGATTAGGGTGATGGATCCAAAGGTTTATATGCCAGGATATCCGCGTTTTATCACAGATTGGCCAGGTGAAGATGTACTGATAAAAGAATTAGTTCATGTTGCCGCTCTATACGAAAAAATAAGGAAAAACTAAAAAAGCCCGGAAGCGATCTAAACGATCCTTCCGGCTTTTTTATTATCGGTCAGCCACTGCTCATAATCCCCGTCAGCTCCAGCCCGCCGGGAAAGCGGTTGAGCCAGTCGGCGGCAGCGCGTTCATCTAACGGCTCCCGGCTCAGTCCTTCCAGACAGCGCCACAGTTCACGAATATCCTGCACGGTGATGACGATGCAACCCGGCATGATGCGCAGCTTGAGTGATTGCCCGGTGGTAAATCCTGCCTCGCCGAGCCACTTGCCGCTGAGGGTAATGGCGGGCGTAGAGGTGTCTCCCTTGTTGGGCCGGTAGCCGACACGCTGATAGCGCTCGTGCTGAGAGATTTTAAAAACAGGGGTATCTGGCGTAAAATGCATGTCCACCCTAAGCGACGGAGTATGGATGGGCGGTAGCGTGAAAGATTTCTTAAAGTATGATGACAAGATAAAGGTAATTTACAGCCGTAACCGATAGTACGACCAATCAGACGGAGCGATTGCTTGACAAGATCCGATAGGGCTGGCGGGTGGGTTGAATCTTTATCAGTACGCGCCGAATGCGTTGACATGGATCGATCCACTGGGGCTTAGCAAATGTGGGACTTTCACTAAGAATCCTGACGATATTCATTTCATGCAGAGTTCAATTAAAAATCAAACCGGAGAACATACCGTTCTTGATAATGCTGTTGCATTAAGAAATGGAACTCTTAAACCCACTGATTTACCAGCAATAAAGATATGACAAGATTCAAATGGTAAACTATGGACATTAGACCATAGACGACTTGCCACATTTAAATTATCTGGGCTGAAAGAAATACCTGTTCAGTGGGCTACGCAGAAAGAAATTGCTGGTCAAATGTGGAAGATGACAACAAAAACCGATGGAAAAAGCATCATCCTTAAAATGGGTGATTGCGTGAAGAAAATTATAGGTGGATGAAATGTTAGATAAATTTTTCTCAATAAGCAGTAAAGATGATCTTGTTAAACTTATATCTGCTTTGGCCAGAGATTTTAAAGAGAATCCCGATGAATGGGAAAATAAAGATTTATCATCTTATTTGGAAGCTATGGCTTCATGGATAGAAGACATGGATGGATATTATGAAAATACCAACCAGGCGCTACCGAAAGATACAAGCTGGAAAGTTTTTGCAGATATATTAATGGCTGCAAAAGTTTACGAATAAATAAATCCGGAAGTGATCCTAATGAACCTTCCGGCTTATTTTATCTGCTACTTATTACGATTACGCCTGATATCAGAAATTAATCCCGGTCTCAATCACTATCCTTCCCCGCTCAACCGTCACCGTTATCGGCATACCAGTCAAAAAGCCCGTCTCTTCGAGCCAGCGGCCCTTAATGTTAATGGCTGACGGCGGGTTGGGCTTGCCGTTTTACTCGCCTCATTCTGAGGCTCGCCCTGTGGGCCAGTTAAAACTGTTCAAACCTGTTTGCAACAGGTTTGTGCGAGGCATATTCCACCGTGTAGTAACGTTCTGTTTTAGCTGCTTTATTTACCGCGCCGTCTGACTTAGAATGCGTCTCAGCCATAGTCAACTTTTTCGGCTGCGGGCGGTAGCGTGCGCGATTTCTTGAACTATGACGACAAGATAAAGGTAATTTACAGCCGTAACCGATAGTACGATCTGTCAGACGGATTAATTGCTTTACTTGATCCGATAGGCTTAGGTGGTCTTAACCTTTATGCGTATGTCAAAAATCCACTCACTTGGATTGACCTTTTGGGGCTCGCAGGTTGTCGTTTACCGAAAGTTGATGCAGCAGATCACGATTATCTTTTGATATTAAAACGCTCAGAGTATCCGCAAACTTTCGGACATATAAATGATGCAATAGGAAGCGACCACTCTAATATTGTTACAATTCAACGAACATCTGCCAAATCTAATAGAGTACTCAGTTTGAAAGGTGTTAAAACGAAAGCAGGATTAGATCGTGATGAATGGCCAATGGCGATGTTCCGTGAGGGAGGGAACGGTGCTAGTGTAAGATATATTGACCCTAGTGACAATAGAGGTGCAGGTTCAAGTATAGGTAACATACTATCTGACTTACCAGATGGCACAAGAATTAAAGTAGAGGTTATTAATGGAATCTAAATATAATCAGACAATCGATTTACTTATATCCCATAGCCAAATTCAAGTTCGCTCTAGACCATTTGATGAGGCATCAAGTCAGTGGCGGAAAATAGATCTTGAACAAGGTACGATTATTTATAAAGACTATGTGGTTTTTGACCCCTTACCAGGAGGTTCTTTTGGTGCAAATGTTCATTTAATTTTAACAAAAAAATTTGAAATGAATGAAAATACTCAGCGTTGTATAGTTGTTCCATTTTATATTATAAATAAAAATGATGTGGAGATTGCTTCTGCATCAGAGAAGTTTAAAATAGAGTTGAGTTTTGAAATCGATTTGTATTCTCTTTATTATGAGGTCTGTGAAGGGGATGAGATATTTTATAAGTTAACATTCATTCCTTCTGAAACGCCAATAAATCCAATGTATTTACTGGATGATCCTTGGGGTGGGGGAAAAATAAACCTCTTGTGATAGGGCAAGTATAGTATAGATAGCCAGAAATATTCTTCCTTGACTCTTTCTGGCCTTTTCATTTCAGCAACATTAACACTTACCGCGCTGGTACCACCCTCTGTAAGGATAGATAACAGAGGGGGACTGAAATGACTTTGAAAAGCCCTATTCTGAGGATTATCTAAACAAGCTGTAGTATCTAACTTGCCTAAATCATGGGTTATCAGAACGATGAAGGTTCCTTGGTTATGAATTTTAATAGTTTACTCTTATCTCTTGAAAAGATAATTACTGAGTTAAATAAAAATGGAAAAACTCAGTCAGCATCATTTTTCATTTCACGTTATGAAGAAATAAAAATGAAAGGTAGCCATGTATCTAGAGAAGTAATAAAGGAACTATCGACTTGTAGAGCAATGTCGCAATATGCTAATTTTTCTATTAAAGAGGAAAAACTTCTAGATAATGTTGTGGATGATGCAATAGAATTAAAAAGTATTATTCCTTAAATAAAAAAAGCCGGAAGCGATCGCAACGATCCATCCGGCTTTTTATTATCCGTCGCCTAAAGGTTAATCCCGGTCTCAATCACTATCCTGCCCTGTTCGACGGTAATGGTTATTGGCATGCCGGTGATAAACCCCGACTCTTCAAGCCAGCGGCCCTTAAGGTTGATGGCAGACGGTGGGTTGGGTCTGCCGTTTTGCGAGGCATATTCCACCGTGTAGTAAAGTTATGTTTTAGCTGCTTTATTTGTCGTCATGTCTGACTTAGAATACTTCGCAGCCATAGTCAACTTTCTTGTCGGCGGGCGGATTTCCTGCATTATGACGACTGAATGAAGGTAATTTACCTCTGAAACAAGTAGTACGATCCGAAACTCGGAAAGATTATTACGCAGGACCCGATAGGGCTGGCGGGGGGACTGAACCTTTATCAGTATGCGCCGAATCCTCTTGCATGGATTGACTCATTAGGCTGTGTCCCTTAATCATCTGAGCTATAGTAACTACTTATTTCCACAACACTTTGAGATATGGCCCGATACGATCTTCCCGATGAAGCATGGAGCATCATCCAGCCCTTACTGCCTGCTGAACCTACATCCCCACGAGCCGGACGCCCATGGGCTGAGCATCGTAAAGTCATCAACGGTATGTTCTGGGTGTTGTGTTCTGGTGCGCCATGGCGCGATTTACCTGAGCGATATGGCTCCTGGAAAACGGTTTATAATCGCTTTA
>NZ_JBEIAC010000038.1:0-6860 GCF_040240335.1 Brenneria sp. L4-2C
CATCCGGAACGCTGGTCAGGGAGGACGAGAAACTGGCAGCCGACAGGCGTGGTGACATTGAATCCGGAGCGGGAAAAACAGGTGGTATAAATTAACCGGGGGTGCCAACTATCTTGACACTTACCGCGGTTTCGCGGTCCAGATACTGGCCCTGTATGCGCAGGTTCTGGGCGAAGCCGGCTCCCTGAAGCGAGGTCTCGCGCAGCAATTTGTGGCGGCGGGGCAGGCTGACCACGTCGGTCAGGCGGTGTTCAGTATCGTAGCGGTACTGTCAGCGGGTGTGGTCGTTGTCTTTTTCGACGGTGCGGCCGTGGACGTGTCGTAACGCCAGCGGATGCCGTTCAGCTGGGTGACGCGGTTATGGATAGGCGGGCGGGCATCAAAGTAATATATTGGTATAGCAACCCAAAAAACTGGAAAGATCCAGAGAGGATTTTTCCAGCAATGCTATTTATAAAAACTTTAATTTATCCGCAACAGAACAACTCGCGATTTGGGCCTCCGATGGTCTCGTATTCACAAATGTACTGCCCGATATATTAGTTCCAGAAAATTTAGCATCATCAAAGATGCAATTGTCAAAATAACAAGTATAAAAACTAGATTTTGCCAAATTAGATTTAGTAAAATCACAATTAATAAACTTCTTACCACTAACTAAAACATCTCTCATTTTAGCTTTAATAAAATGGCAGGAGTTAAAATCTGCATTTATTCTAGTGGATTCAAATACCGCACCACTAAAATCACAGTCCGTAAGTATTCCCGATAAATTGGCTGGCATTTCAGCATCAATAAAAACACAACCTTCTATTATTGTATCAATGAAACTTCCACCTCGGGACATACCATATCCATCAATAATCTCATGTAGCGAATGAGAATACGAAAAATCAATATTGTATATATGATGATATTTGGACGGTTCCCTAAAAGGAAATCCTCTAAAATCTATTTTACTTCTTTCTGTTAATCCAAAAGGCTGAAGCATCCAACGAACATTAGGGGTACTCTTATCTTTCCAGTTCTCTTTTTTAAGGCCACGATTGATCTCAAAATCTAACTCCGCAGACCATCGTCCCCTTAACTCTTTTTTTAACTTCCTGCTCATATAAGCCACCTTAATAAAGGATATTAATCAACCAATCAGTCACGCCATCAACATTATATTTCCTGATTTTAGGTGCCTGACCGGGCGTTGTTATATCAAATACCGCAACTTTGCCATTAGGTAGTGTAGCATGATAGTCTGGACGTAAATTCCCCCACTATGACCCGGTCACATTCCTTTTAATATCCATATCTAACAAGTATCTATTATTTGCAGTTAGTTTATCTGTTGAATAGCATTTCCGCGTGATACATTTTTTAACCACTGAGGTATATGGGAATTATTCGACCAACGCTGATGTATTCTCCCCCATGGCGTATTCATATGACCACCACGATCAAGCAATCGGCTAGCACGTTGTACCGCCGTATCCAGTTCAGCCGCTGCACGATCTACAGCTCGATTACCACCAGAACCTTTACCCCCAGAACCTTTGCCGACACATGACAACCCCAACGGATCGATCCACGTCAGCGCATTTGGGGCATACTGATAAAGGTTAATCCCCCCGCCAACCCTATCGGGTCCGGCGCAATATTAAATTAAAATTTATGTTTTTTCTTTTGGCATGAAGATAAATATCACTCATGGTAAATATAGCATCGAATTTATTTTCATAAAAAATGCTTTCACAGAAAACGTTAAACAACGTGCGCCATAGTTCTTCAATTATTTCAGTATTCGCTATCAGATTGTTATTATAACTAGATGAAAACAAGTCTCGAACCGAGCCTATCAACTCATACATATTCGGTTCTTTATTCAACAAAGAGGCATTTATCTCCTTTGTTTTCTCTCTTAAAAAACAATCATATTTCAATGATATCAGAGAGCTCCCGGGAAACTCGTTGGTTTATTAATTGGTATATGAACATCATTAATTATTGATGGACTGTAATGAGGACTGTTGGGATTAAAAATTCCGGGAGGATGATAAGTTCCATTTTATATCCATACTCCTCTTGCCATCAAATACCCTAACAACCCAACCTTGGCTAGCATTTGATCCAGCCGGAGCTGAAGCATCTATTCCATGAATACGAACCGTTGATGTCCTTCCTCCAGAGTTTGTCCATTTATATTCATATCCATATTCACCAGAATAACCTTCTGGAGGAGTCAATTTGCGAACTCTGGCATGCTCAGGAATTGTTATAAGATCTGTTCCATCTGGCTTTTTAATTGTATTGCCAGACAATGAACACTTACTCAACCCCAACGGATCAATCCAAGTCAGCGGATTCGGTACATAAGCATACAGGTTCTCACCGCCCAATACCCCTATCGGGTCCGGCTGTGTAAACCGTCTGCAGCTTGGGTCGTAGTAACGAAACAGATTGTAATGCAGCCCGGTTTCCCTGTCCAGATACTGGCCCATGCGTAGGTTTTGGGAATAATCCAGCGTCTGCTGTTTTTCCCCATCGCTCAACTTGCCCCAGGCGCTGCCGTGGCCTTGCCAGCGTACGGTGCCTTCGCTGTCCGTCAGGCTTTCCGGTTCGCCGTTGGGCGCATTATGAAAATACACACCTGTGCATGCGCTATGCCGTCAATACGCGCCAGCGGCTCGTAGCTGCCCTGATCGGCATACACATAGGTGAGTGGGGTGCCATTACGGGTTTCCTGCAGCAACCGGAAGCCTTCCCACAGAAAGGTGGTGGTTTGCCGTTGCCCGGTGGGCTGGGGCAGATCCCGGATTTGCAGCCACACCTGTTTATGGGTGCGGCGTCCGAGGGGATCGTAACGGAACTGCACGTGTTGCTCCGGCTCATTGTAATGCGCGCTGTGCCGTATCACTTCGGTCAGACGATGCTCGGCGTCATAGCGATAGCGATCTTTATGCTTCTCAACCGTACGGCCGAAGGTATCGTAGCGGTAATGGATGCCTTTATAGTGCGTTACCCGGTTGTGCCGCTGGCGACATTGGCCCTCGTCCAGCAGGTTGGCGGCCGGATCGTAACGGTAATGCTCCGTATCCGGCAGGGCGCCTTCCTGTGCCAACAGGCGCCCGGCGGCATCGTAGCTATAACGGGTGCTTTCGCCCTCGGCATCAGTGACTTCCGTCAGCCAGCCCTCGGCATTAGTAGTGATAAGTCGTCTGTTTTCCGGAGCAGTCGCGGGCGCTGATTAACTGGCCCTGAGCATCATAGTCAAAGTGGCTGACACCGCTGTTGGCATCAACCGACTGCACCACCTGACCGTAGTTATCGCGCAGGGAACGTTGGTGATGGCCGAGCGCATCCACCTCGGCAACCAGCGCATGGCGTTCATCATAGTAAAAGTGATGGGCGGCGCCGTTGGCTTCCTTGATGCTGACGGGCAGCGCCCGCTGCGGCAGCCAGGTGGTCTGGCGGATATGGCCCAGCGCATCTTCTTCTTCCACCAGATTGCCGGCATCGTCGTAGCGAAATTGCCAGCGGTGGCCGAGGGGGTCGCGCGTGGCAATCAGCAGGGCATCATCGTTCCACTGGTAGTGCCACACTTCGCCGCGTTCATCGGTATATTCCGTCACCAGCTGTTGGGCGTTCCAGCGGTGTTGGTGGAGCAGGCCGTCAAATTCCGTTACCGTCGTTAAGCCGGCCGCCACATCGTAATCAATGGTGCAACCGCTGCCGCTAGCGCTGAGGTGCTCAACCACCCGCCAGTCGTCGAACATGGCCCAGCGGTATTCGAAGCGCGGGCCGCCGGCCTGTTGATAGCTAGTTAGTCCACATTACGTGGATAGGACCACCTGATCATCATTGCTGACAGCAACGAAACGCAGGAACTGCGGAAGGAACTTTATCAAGTTAAATAGGTAGTTAAGGGGATTAAAAAGGTAATTGTTTAGTGAGCTGAACGACAGTAAATAAAAAATAAACCGGGAAGACTAAGAAGACCCTTCCCGGTTTATATAATATTATTTCCAGCGCTGATCTAAGTGTGGCTTAATTTCATCTATGAACATAAAATTAGCTAGGCATCTAAAGCTAGATTCCTTATTTTCTATAGAAAGCATAATGCTGTTGTCAATTAATTTTACATCAGGGGTGCAAATAAAATTAATATTCTTCAAATTCACTTTAAGCGATAGTACCTCAGTGAATGTTAATAAAACTGAAATGCTATTGAATTCATTTTCTGTCCATTTGTTAGGAAGCTTTTTAGGAATAAATCTAGTATTAAAACGAAGAGATAGCTTTGAAATATCATGATATGTAAATGAACAAAACTCAGAGTTTTCAAGAGGTAATTCATTATCAAACATAAAGTTGATTTTTTCTTTACCGTGCGCATAATCAAACCACATACCTAGTTACTCCATGGAAAATTATAATGCTCAGGTAATCCAGGAAAACTATCATTCCTTGAGCCTGCACCTGATATAGGATCATACTCTCTTGGGTTAAAATGCGGCCCTTGATTTCCTGCCGTTCCAGGAGGTCCATAGTTGTGTCCTGCTGAATGTTCTTGTATTACAATTTTAGAACCATCGGAACGAGTATAATAATACTCCCTTGTCGAGATCGGGTTGTGATTTGTATCCATTAATTGATGACCATTTCTGTCTGTCAGTGGAATTTTATTAACAGCGGTTGGTTTTGTCCTCTGGGTATTCCTGCATCTCTTTTTACTGCATTAACAGCTACTTTCCTTGACCCAAACTGAGCACTACAACCAGCAAGACCTAACGGATCTATTCATGTCAGCGGATTAGGAACGTAAGTATAGAGGTTAATACCACCCGCCAGCCCTATTGGATCCGGTGTCGCGAGCCGGCCTACCTCTGGGTCGTACTACCTATTTGGGTTGTAATGGGTCGAGGATTTTGCATCATAGCTCATACGCTACAGCCCTTCCGTGATAGTTTTTATATTCATAAAGTCATTTTAAATCAAATAATAACAAAACACATACTGACTAAAACATAGTAGCATCTTACCTCGGCGTGGGCTGGATCGGGATAACCATGAACTGCATTTGGTGGAGGGACTGACTGACGCAGCGAGGTCTTACCGGGCAATTACTGACGTTCAGAGGGATGCCCGGCAAGGTGATGATGCTGGAAAAAATAGCCGGGAGCCCCCAGCTTAAAAATAAGCACTTTATATTATTTTCTTTTTTTTGAAAATCTCATTCCCCCAGAAATTATCTCAATGTAATACTGGTTGCTTTGTATGATATAATGTTTATATTCTGCATTATCATACTCCCTCCAGTCAGAGAAATGACTATCTCTTTCCATCATTAATTTCTTTAACCATGATGAGTCATTTACAATCCAGTAACAAGAGTTGAAGTCATCATCTTCTCTATTAGGATAGTATTGTAATCGTTTGTGCCTTTCAAACCTTACGCCCCATATTTTCTTGAAATTCAATATGCCATCAAACTTCGAGTATTTTCCAGCATCTATCCATATTTTAAAGGAGATATCTAACTCATCACCTTTGTGCTTAATACAAACATCATCATTAGGAGCTTGCCATACTGGTAGCTCAATAGGAATAGCTCTATCTTGCTCTATCATATGTTACCCCTTACATTTTTGTACTTTCGAGGTGCCATTATTAGGCAGTCCATTGTTTCTGGAACATTTAGTGAAATCTCTCAAAAGATCCGTATCCGTAATTATTTTGTATTTAATCTGCTTTGCCTTTCCTAATACTGCAATTGCCAATCGACTATTGCCATCTCTAGCTACTAATCGTCCTGTAGAACTACACGAAAGGGTCATTGGCGCCTTCATCGAAAAATTCATGTTCTACTAATTGGGCGCATTACCGAACAGTGATAAATTTAAAGTCGGAAAGCTCACTGAATTTGATACCGGTATTTTACCAACGATTATACTGGAAAGATACCAGCTTGGTATGACTTCCATAAATAACTAACAGACCAATTATCTTCTTCATTCAATGCTAGGTTTTTAGCTATTAATTCGAAATCATCTGAAATTCTGGCAGATATTTCGTCACTCCCTATAACTTTGAAAGATTCTTTGAAAGTGCATTCCCTGATTTTGTTGATAATATCTAAAGTATCTTTATTGAAGGGTTTATTTTCTAACCTATTAAAATTATCCATCCATTGACTATCAAAAGGATCTTCATCCCTGGCATCTAAAGATTTATCAATGTCAAAATTTTTCAAAAAGTTAAAAAATGACGGGGTAGATATCTTTGTATAAAGATCGTTAAGTTTATTCATGTCCATTATAAAAGCCCTTGTTAAAAATAGCCATTTTTCAATCAAATCAACAGCTTTTACTGGAGTAATATTCTCTCCCAACAAGTAGGTGCCATTAGGAGAACGCACATCAACTTTAATATCATATAATTTCGAGTAAGCATTTCTATACGCATCAAACAATTCTTTATCAGAACCAGGGAAATCCCCTTGACTTGGGCCTACATAAGCTCTTTCGGCATCATGCATTCGCCAATGGTCATGTTCTGGTTGAATTCCCCTTGGGAAAAGAGTTGGTCTCGTTTTATCTGAACGGGATACTGCAAAGGGCCTTCCTTTGGATTTCCTTCCTGAAGGAACGTGGTGCCCTGATTCACCTACTCCCATACATTTCTGCAACCCCCATGGATCGATTGATCTTGCCCAGCGACGGTGGACACTGCCTTAAGCGAGGTCTCTTTCCTCAAATTGCACCGGGCTTAGCCCGCCGTTGGCACTATGCCGTCGGTGCCGATTGTAGTCTATCTCGATATACTCGAATACCGCCGATTTCATCTCCTCCCGCGTGTTGAACCTCTCACCG
>NZ_JBEIAC010000039.1:0-5634 GCF_040240335.1 Brenneria sp. L4-2C
TTCAGCAGGCAGTAAGGGCTGGATGATGCTCCATGCTTCATCGGGAAGATCGTATCGGGCCATATCTCAAAGTATTGTGGAAATAAGTAGTTACTATAGCTCAGATGATTAAGGGACACAGCCTAGTCATATTAGAGGCTGGGTCACGCAGGATATGAATATGATTGCTGACGGGCATCGAAAAACAATTCGAAATCCTCCCGGATATGACTTAGCTAACTGGAGAGGATATGAATCAGCAAAAGGATTTGATTACAATTATTCTGAGCCCCAGATTCGTGAACAGCATCGTTCTCAGCACCGTTACGATGGGGGAGGAAGAGAAAATAAGCTCAGAGTTAGTAATAAATGTAAAGCAAACGTGGATTAGGTTGCTAAGGAATTAAAATGAAAGTTTCGGCTAAAGAAATTGAAGTTATGTTCAGTAAGCCTGCGAAAGATCGGTATATCTATTTCATTAAGCGTGTGACCGATTGGGAGTCTGCATGGACTTTAGGTGATGACGATGCTTATGTCACTACCGAGGATGACAATGGTAGAACCTCCCTCCCACTCTGGCCAGCCAAAGAATATGCTCAAATTAGTGCTAAGGGTAATTGGGATGGCCTGCAATTAAAAGAAATATCTCTTGACGAGTTACTTGACGAATTGTTACCACAGCTGATCGAAGATACAGTAGATCTTGCTATATTTATGTCTCCAAATGAAATAAATGTTCCTACATTACCTGCAAAAAATGTTTTGAAAGATTTACTTGTGGAATGTGAGAAGTATGAATAATTAATAATTGCCGGAAGCGCCTCCGGCTTTTATTTTAGCCCCTAATATAAACTAGAACTGTTTACGTTCTCAAACGAGCCAAGCTAGGTAAACCGCGGTGAAAGGAATGCAGCTCTATGATTTATGATGCAAAAATGAGGGCAAATTACAACCAAAACTGATAGTACGACCCAAGATAGAGACGTTTTACACAACCGGACCCGATAGGGTTGGCGGGTGGGCTGAATCTTTATCAGTATACGCCGAATGCTTTGGATTGATCCTCTGGGGTTAACTCCTCTTAATGCGCCGGGTTATAATGTTTATGGATTGTTCCACCCTGGAGCTAAAGAACCTTATTATATTGGAATTACCAATGATATAGCTCGGAGAAGAGCTGAACATATTGAAACAGGAAGATTGTCACCAAATTCGAGAATGAAACCTCTCGACAGTAATATAACCTATGGCCAGGCTAGAGGTTATGAACAATACTATATTGAGAAATATAAGACTAGAACAGGAACTATAGGAGAGGATATATCGCCAACTAATAGAGTAAACAAATACAACTTATTTTATCATCGGCGTTCCGATATAAGGGCGCAGGAATTTAAAAATTCTTATAATAGCAAGAGTAATGGGTCAACCGGGAGAGGATGCGGATGAGCAATTTTAAATTATGGGGGTGGGATAAAAAACCACGAACAATACTACGTTCTGTTAAGACTGGAGATATATTTTGCTTTAAGCTAGATGATAGCAAGTATTGCTTTGGACGAATAATATCAAAAATAATTACTGGGCATGTTGCTGAGATATTTAACTTTATATCAAAAGAACCAACAATATCAGAGAATAATATTAATATTGCAACACGAATCACGCCACCAATAGTAATTGACACATATTCTTTATTCGATAAAAAAATAGAAAAAGGAAGCGATTGGCGGATTATAGGTCATCAGCATGATTATATAATAAAAGATGTGGATGATGTGTTCTTTGTATATGGCTTGGGAAATTCCTGCAAAAAAGTAGATGTGTTTGGTAATGAGACAAGTGTCTCTGAAAAAGATGCAGAGAATTATCCGGAGTTAAGCCCTAACGGTGACTATCATGTCAAAATTTTATTAAAAGACATTTAATTAAATAACACCGGGTAAAATATATTAATTTTCACCCGACATATTTATTATTTAATTTCCGTGAGGCTTGTTGTTAAAATTACAAACCGTTGGGGCTTTGCAACTGTCAATGTTTCCGCACTTCGTGCCGGAATTTACCCGGTAGCTAGCTCACTACTCGGTCCCCCACCCACTTGCCTAATCCGGGAATCCGCTCGTCTTTCAATACGCATTCATCGTGGCAACCTTTTTCGTCGGCATGTTTCGCTGATGTTATCGGCGACAAGCAACGCAACGTGATTTGCTCAGGTTGCGGCGCGGCGCCCGCCGCTTCTAGCCAGCGAGGTTATTGGCGACGGCGGGTTGGCTCTGCCGTTTTACTCGCCTCATTCTGAGGCTCGCCCTGTGGGCCAGTTAAAACTGTTCAAACCTGTTTGCAACAGGCTTGTGCGAGGCGTATCCCACCGTGTAGTAACTTTATGTTTTAGCTGATTTATTTACCGCACCGTCTGACTTAGAATACGTCTCAACGATAGTCAACTTTCTCGTCGGTGGGCGGTAACATGGGCGATTTCTTGAACTATGACGACGAGATAAAGGTAATTTACAGCCGTAACCGATAGTACGTCCTGTCAGACGGATGGATTGCTTGATAAGATCCGATAGGGCTTGCGGGGGGGCTGAATCTTTATCAGTACGCGCCGAATCCGTTGGGGTGGATAGATCCGTGAGGATTGGCATGTATCCCTAATAAGGTCGCTGGAACGACCAGAGAGAAACGCGCACAAGCTATTTTAGAAAGGCGTTACGGCAAACAGAACGTACTGAGTAAGCGCTACTTACGTGGTGCAGATGGTAAACTCTCTGACTGGCGAACGCCGTCGAATTGACTTTGTAGTGAAGGGACTGGATGGTAAGTGGCGGCCTATTGAAATAACGAGCCGAACAGGTGCTTTAAACAAGGACCCCCAAATAGCGAAAGAAGGAAGACTTCGTGAAGCTGGAGGGATTTCGTAAAAAATAAAAATACAGGTGAATTAATTCAATTGGATGAACTATCAATAGTCATTGGGGTGAAATGATGGGTGAAACTGATTTTACTTTACATAATGTTCAAATGTTACTCACGAGAAATAAGAGTAAGCAATGGCAAGAGGAAATTATTAAAAGTTCAACGGTATTGTTAGCTTTTTTGAAAAACAATGGACTATTAGTTGATGTGGATCCTTTTGATGAACAAGGGAAATTAAAAATCGACACGGTTATTAAAATGTCAAATGTTACTAAGGATGGTTTGGCATTATTCAAAAATACAGTTGATGGCTGGTATAATTATCTTGCAAGAAGCACAGCGCCTAACAAATACGAAAACATAAGTCGCCTTGAGAAAGGTCTGGTAAAAATAAGAGATAAATAATAAAAAGCCGGAAGCGATCTGAAAGATCCTTTCGGCTTTTTAATTATCGGTTATTATCCCGGCTAGATCCAGCCCACCAGGAAAGCGGTTAAGTCAGTCAGCGGCGGCGCGTTCTTCGAACGGTTCCCGTTATAAAAACAGGTAACGCCAGCTGTACAGCGTCTTGCTATGATGCGGGATGCAGAGATAGAGAGGTCACTGTGTGGCGGTAGCGTGTGCGCTCCCAATAGGACTGATGAGGATATTGACACTGCCGGGCAACAACTCAAGCACTTCTATTACGGCAGCGGCCATCTGCTTGGTATCGCCATCGACCACCGGCCCATCACCGATTTTACCCGCGACCAACAGCACCGGGAAATCAGCCGCACACTGGGGGCGCTCACCACCCGCAGCGAGTACGACCGCCTTGGTCGTCTTCACCGCCGCGACGTCTTTACCGGCGAGATGCCGCGCCCTGCCCCGTGCCGTTGGTCACGCCGCTGGGACTATGACTTCCGCAACAACCTGGTGCGCGAGGAGCGGGACGACAACCTGTTCAATGCCACCCGCTGGCAGTACCGTTACGATACCGAACACCGTCTGACCGAAGTGATACGCCACAGCGCGCACGACAATGAGCCGGTGCAACATGTGCAGTTCCATTACGATCCCCTCGGGCGCCGCACCCATAAACAGGTGTGACTGCAAAGCTGGGGTCTGCGCCAGCCCACCGGGCAACGGCAAACCACCACCTTCCTGTGGGAAGGCTTCCGGTTGCTGCAGGAAACCCGTAATGGCACCCCGCTCACCTATGTGTATGCCGATATAGCTGAAAATGGGGCAATACTCTGGGGCACACCCGAATCAAGTCACCCAGCCAGGACATCCAGGAAGAGCCACAGCAAGAAGTACTGTGAATTATCATGCAGGGACACATATTCATGGTAAGGAAAATGATAAACTCATTAAGAGCCACAGAACGGAAAGGTGCAAATATTAGCAGAGTTCTGACAGGGATTACCGGTAAAATGGAAAGCGGCGCTTGGAAAAAAACATTCAAAGCATGTGGTGGAAAATGAATATCATTGACAATGATTTTTTAAAAGAAAAGAGAAGCGAACTGCATAGCAAGTTCTCAATTTTCTCAGATGCTTTTCTGTCTGAATACAAAGCTAGTGAAAAAAAAGTTTGCATGTGGGAATATTCATTAGGAATTTCGAGGGATGTAATTCCATACGAACGATTAGTTCCTTCAATCATACAAACAAATGGGAAAATTCTAAAAAAACCCACAAAGTCAAATTTTGAATCTAAAAATTTAGTTTCATATGGATTAGATGATAACGGGAATGTGATTTTATCAAAGAAAAAATACGATAAAGACGTTGAGAAATATGGGGAAAACATCAGGATTGTAGAAGGTAAAGATGGCCGTACTTTCATCTTAAATGGTCGAATATATATCTCATCCCCTGAGAAAAACAAGCTACTATCTCTGTGTTATTCATACGAGGAAGAAGGGAGTGTCTATTATATTTCCATAACCCCACCAAATGATTGGTTTGTCAGGGTTGATAGCGTATCTGATGGTAAAATAAAAAAGTCCTCTATGTTTGCAACTAGCTGGTTTAAACAAATTGATTATGATTTTATTTATGATAATTCAGACTATCTATCTAAAATAATGATAGGCGATGTTGTTCATTGGGAAAGAAAATTATAAATTATGATAGTGTCAGAAATTTCCCTTTCTGCAACTGAATACTGGCAGGGTATCAGTTGATCACCTGCAACTACCCGGCCAGGCCACTTTGTACTAGGCTGTGTCCCTTAATTACTTAACCGTTGATAAAAGAGTCGGATGCAGCCCAGTGTCACCATCGTCAGATAGTTCCTCGCCGTTTTGTCGTAATGTGTGGCAATACTCCGCTCTTCTTTTAACCGGCCAAAACATCTCTCCATTACGTGGCGGTGAGCGTCGCTGGCGAATCGTGAGCGCCCGACCGAAGCCATTTTTTCGTTAGATTTTCGGGGGATAACCGCTTTATCCCTTTTCGTTTCAGTTCATTGCGAAGCGCATGTCCTGAGTAAACTTTGTCAGCCAGCACCGCATAACCACGACGCTTCATACTGCCGCTTTGACGCTGGAAACCAATTCCGTCCAGAAGACGTAATGCGAACTGGCTTTCGTGAGTCTGTCCGGGACTCAGCACGATGTTTAACGGGAGACCGCCTGCGTCTGTCGCCAGATGGATTTTGGTGCCAAAACCACCGCGAGAGCGACCCAGCCCATTATCTCCGGTGATATCGGGATGTTTTTTTGAGCACCGGCAGCGCATTTCAGCGCAC
>NZ_JBEIAC010000004.1:0-353844 GCF_040240335.1 Brenneria sp. L4-2C
TTCTTGACCGCTATTCGAGCCGCCAGTGACGCGTTCCCGACGCGGCACTGGCTTTCGCCGCATCCATGCGGCTCACTCGGCGGCCAAGTCCACCGCTGCATAATTTTTTACGCCGCGTAACAACCAACCCCGTCAGCACTCCCGTATTTGTGTATAAGAGACAAGCCAAGGGGGGAGGCCGGGAAGGGGGGATTAATGGCAAAACCGAACCTTATCGACGGGCTCTGGCGATGCCGCGTCCTTTATCCCAATGCCACCATCAGCGCGCCTAGCGAAATCAGCGCCACGCCGGCGCCGGCCAGCAGCGAAATTTTTTCCCCCAGCAACACCACGGCCAATACCACCGCGAACACCACGCTGAGCTTATCGATCGGCGCCACCTGGGCGACATTGCCGTTTTTCAACGCGACAAAATAAAATAGCCATGACATGGCGCCGGCCACGCCGCTGAGAAGAATAAACAGTAAGGCCTTTTTGTTGGCGATGATATCGCCGACCAATGTCATTTTGCCTTGAGCGACGACGACGCCGACCAAAAAAAGCGCCATTACCACGGCCCGGATCGCCGTTGCGGTATTGGCGTCCAGATTTTGCAGACCGATTTTGCCAAACAGGGCGACCAGCGCGGCGCACAGCGCGGAAAGCAAAGCGTAAATTAACCAGCTACTCATAATGTAAGATCCCAGAATAAACAGACACGTTGAACAAGTAATACCTAATTGGTTTCGCATTGCATTGAGGCGGCGACCGGGCGACAAATTCGTCAGGCGCGAATTTGACCGGCCGACGATGAGGGACGAAATGTCGCTGATGAGGCCTCAGGGTTGGATCGGATAATCGAATAATAAAGCCAACACGGATGCTGTGAGATATATGGCGGAAATGCTACGCCGTGCAGCGACAGATGACCAGACGCTCGGCATAAAACGCCCATCAGTGAGCGGTTGGCTACCCTGACAGGGGTTTTTTCCGCGCCCGCTTCCCTTCGAGCCGTTTTTATCACCAGCCGCGACTAATCTCATGATTACTTACCTTATTTTTCCATGGCTTACCCTGAATGGAAGCAAGTTCCGCTATGCTGGTTATAGCGAATGGTTTTTATAAGGGGTAAATCATGACATTCGATCGGATCCCGGTAGGCATCAGCGCTTGCCTGCTTGGGAACCCTGTACGCTTTGACGGCGGGCATAAGCGCCTGGCGTTTGCCGTAGAGCAATTATCGCCGTATTTCCATTTTGAACCCGTTTGCCCGGAAATGGCCGTCGGCCTGCCGGTGCCGCGTCCGGCGCTACGGCTGATAAAAAACGACGAGGGAAACATTGTGCTGCGCGCCAGCAATGGGTCGCCACTCGATGTGACCGAGCGCATGCGGCAATTTTCCACGGAACGGGTCGGCCGGCTAGGGCATTTGTGCGGCTACATTGTCTGCGCCAAATCGCCTAGCTGCGGTATGGAGCGGGTCAGAGTGTATGACGCCGCGCAAAAGAATGCGCGCAAAAGCGGCACGGGATTGTTTACGCAGGAATTGCTGCGTCAGTTGCCCTGGTTGCCGGTCGAAGAAGATGGCCGCCTACACGATCCCGGTTTGCGGGAAAATTTTATTGAGCGGGTTTATGCCCTGCATGAATTGCATCAGCTGTGGCGGCAGGGACTGAGTCGCGGGGCGCTGATGGCGTTTCATAGCCGCTACAAACTGCTGCTGCTGGCCCATTCTCAGTCTGAATACCGCGAACTGGGGCGTTTTATGGCGGGTATCGATAATTGGGACTCGCTGGAAGACTTCGCGCGCGAATATCGACTGCGGCTGATGAAACTCCTGTCTCATCCGGCGACGCGGCGTAATCACACCAATGTGCTGATGCATGCGCAGGGGTATTTCCGTCGGCAGCTCAACGCCCAGCAGCGTCAGGAACTTGCCGGGTTGATCGATCGCTATCGGCAGGGGTTGCAGCCTCTGTTGGCGCCAATCACCTTGCTGAATCATTATCTGACGGAATATCCGGACGATTACCTTGCCGGGCAGCGTTATTTTGCGCCTTATCCGGAAGCGTTAAGATTGCGGTATGGTCGCTAACGCGCGGCCTGAGGATGTTTGATGAGTACCAATCTGGTCTGGTTGCGTAATGATTTACGCACCATTGATAACCTGGCATTGCATGCGGCTTGTCAGGATCCGCAGGCGCGGGTTATCGCCTTATTTATCGCCACGCCGCAACAGTGGCGGCGGCACGACATGGCGCCGCGGCAGGCCGCTTTTCTGCTGGAAAATCTTCACGCGCTACAGCATACGCTGGCCGAAAAAGGAATTGCGCTTTATTACCATGAGTGCGCGGATTTTTCTGCGGCGGTGAACTGGCTGGCTGACTTTTGCCGGCGGCAGAACGTCACGCGCCTGTTCTATAACCGCCAGTATGAAATCAACGAACGTCGGCGCGACCAAGAGGCGGAAGCGCTGTTGAGCGATCGCGTCGAGTGCCGGGGATTCGATGACAGCCTGCTGTTGCCGCCCGGTCGGGTGCTGACCGGCGAGGGCAACATGTACAAGGTGTTTACGCCGTTTCGCCAGGCGTTTGTTAAACGACTGCTGGAAACGAATACCGACAGCGTGCCGGCGCCAACGCCGAGAAACGGTGCGGTTGATATCACGGCGGCGTTAACGCCGTTCAGCTATCCTCGGCTGGATAACGAGGGCGAATTCCCCGCCGGGGAAGCGGCGGCCTTGCAGCGGCTGCGGCAGTTCTGCCGCGAGCAGGTACAGGATTATGCCCGCCAGCGGGATTTGCCGGCGCTGGCGGGAACCAGCCGATTATCGCCTTACCTGGCGTTGGGCGTGCTGTCTCCCCGCCAGTGTTTTAATCGGCTGCGCGCGGAATGTCCCGATCTGTTGGAACAGCGGGAGAGCGGCGCGTTTATCTGGTTTAATGAACTGATCTGGCGTGAGTTTTACCGCCGCTTATTGGTGTACTGGCCGGATTTGTGTAAACACCAACCGTTTATCGCATGGACCCGGCAGATTCAATGGCGGCAGGCGCCGGACGATCTGGCGGCCTGGCAACAGGGGAAAACCGGCTATCCGATTGTTGACGCGGCTATGCGGCAGTTGAATCAAACCGGTTGGATGCATAATCGTCTGCGTATGATTTGCGCCAGTTTTTTAGTAAAAGATTTACTTATCGACTGGCGGGAAGGGGAGCGCTATTTTATGTCGCAATTGCTGGATGGCGATCTGGCGGCGAATAACGGCGGTTGGCAGTGGGCGGCGTCGACCGGCACCGATGCCGCGCCCTATTTTCGCATCTTCAACCCGACCACGCAGGGCGCGCGATTCGATCCGCAGGGCGCCTTTATTCGTCGCTGGCTGCCTGAATTGGCGGCGGTGCCGGATAAAGATATTCATCAGCCCCATCGCTGGGCCGATCGACAGGGGGAGTCCCTGAACTATCCGTTGCCGATTGTCGATCACAAACAGGCGAGACAGCAGACGCTGGCGGCTTTTGACGCGGCGAAAAATTTAGCCATGGTGCATGACGATCAAACAGAGAAGAGTAAATATGCGTAATAGCGATTTGGAACAGCTGATTAACCAGAAGCTTAACGTTGAGTCCTTTCAGGACTATGCCCCCAATGGCTTGCAGGTTGAAGGGCGTCGGGAAGTGCGGCGTATCGTCACCGGCGTCACCGCCTCGCAGGCCTTGCTGGATGCCGCCGTTGAGCATCAGGCCGACGCCGTTTTGGTTCACCACGGCTATTTTTGGAAAAACGAATCGCCGCTTGTCGTCGGCATGAAGCGTAATCGGCTGAAAACGCTGCTGGTTAACGATATTAACCTGTATGGCTACCATTTGCCGCTGGATGCCCATCCTCAGTTGGGCAACAACGCCCAACTGGCGGCGTTGCTGGCAATCGACGTGCTGGGGACGATCGAACCGCTGGTGCCGTATGGCGAATTATCTCAGACACTTAGCGGCGATGCGCTGCGTCAGCGTCTGGAAGACCGCTTGGGGCGTTCGGTGCTGCATTGTGGGGATAATGCACCGCAACAGATAAGAAAAATTGCGTGGTGTACCGGCGGGGGGCAAGGTTTTATCGAACTGGCCGCCCGTTTCGGCGTCGATGCTTTTATTACCGGCGAAGTCTCCGAACAGACGATTCATATCGCCCGTGAAATGGGGCTGCATTTTTACGCCGCCGGACACCATGCCACGGAGCGGGGAGGGATCCATGCTCTGGGGGATTGGCTGGCCCGGCAGCATGGATTTGACGTGACGTTTATTGATATTCCTAACCCAGCCTGAGGGGTAACGCTTTTTTTATTAAGGATATAGCTTCCAAAATGATAAAAATAAGCAGGTAAAATTCAGGTTGGTATCTTTTTTGCTTTTCCTATTACAACAAGAAAAGCACCTAACTGGATGCAGGAGAGAAGATTGCAACGGGCGCGATGTTATCTGCTGGGCGAGAAGACTGTGGTTCTGGAACTGGAGCCGCCAATGACGCTGCAAAGTCAACAGCGCATCTGGGGGCTGGCTGAGCGTTTGAATCACCATGAAGCGGTGCAGGAAGCGATTCCGGGCATGAACAATCTGACGGTGCTGCTGGCGCAGCCGCAACAGGTTGCGCTGGATGCCATCGAACGTCTGCAACGCTGGTGGGAAGAGAGCGAGTCGCTGCTTTTCGAGCCGCGCGACATTGATATTCCGGTGACCTACGGCGGCGACGCCGGGCCGGATTTGGCATTGGTCGCCAGCCACTGCGGGATGAGCGAAAAACAGGTCGTGGAAGCGCATTCCTCCGCCCGCTATATCGTGTATTTTCTTGGCTTTCAGCCGGGTTTCGCCTATCTGGGCGGGCTGGATGAAAAGCTGCATGTTCCTCGTCGCGCCGAACCCCGACTTCAGGTGGCGGCCGGTTCGGTTGGCATCGGCGGCGCCCAAACTGGAATTTACCCCTTATCGACGCCTGGGGGCTGGCAGTTGATTGGCCGCACTTCCCTGCGTTTGTTCAATCCGCAGAGTATGCCGCCGACGTTGCTGCGTCCTGGCGATAGCGTTCGGTTTTTGCCTCAGAAGGCGGGCATATGCTGAAAATTATTCATGCCGGATTACATACCTCGGTGCAGGACACCGGCCGTTTTGGCTTTCGTCGGCTGGGCATCAGTCAGTCGGGCGCGCTGGATATTCCCGCGCTCAAGATGGCCAATCTGCTGGTGGGCAATACGGAGCGTGCCGCCGCGCTGGAGATAACGCTGGGGAAATTCGTCGCCGTCTTTACGTCTCCTTGCTGGGTCGCGCTGACCGGCGCTGACTGTCATGCCGAATTGGACGGTAAACCATTGTGGACAGGATGGCGCTTTGCCGTGCAGGCCGGGCAAACATTGAAAATGCATGTGCCGCGTCACGGCATGCGCAGCTATCTGGCGTTGTCAGGCGGAATCGAGGTACCGGAAACCCTGGGATCGCGCAGTACCGATCTGAAAGCGGGATTCGGCGGATTTTCCGGACGTTTGCTGGCGGATGGCGACCAGCTTGCGTTGGGGCGCGCCGCCCGGTCGCCGACTGGTGAAATCGGCGTGAAGCAGTTGCTCTTCGGCAACCGCGTCCGGGCCTTGCCGGGGCCGGAATACAAAGAATTCAGTCGGGATGCGCAGGAGAAATTCTGGCATACGCCCTGGCATCTGAGTCCGCAAAGCAACCGAATGGGGTATCGGCTGCAAGGCCCGGAATTATACCGCACGACCCAGCGGGAAATGTCATCTCATGGTTTATTGCCGGGCGTGGTGCAGGTGCCGCATAACGGTCATCCGATTGTGTTGCTGGCCGATGCGCAAACGACCGGCGGTTACCCGCGTATCGCCTGCGTGATTGACGCCGATCTGTATCATTTGGCGCAAATACGCCTGGGGGAACCGGTGCATTTTGTTCGTTGTACGCTGGCGGAGGCTCAGCATGCGGCGCAGGAGCAGCGGCGTTATCTTGATCAACTGGCGTGGAGGCTACATGATTATTGACCTGAATGCCGACCTGGGTGAAGGCGGCGAGCATGACGAAGCACTGTTGAAATTGGTCAGTTCGGCAAATATCGCCTGTGGATTTCATGCCGGCGACGCGGAAACCATGCGGCGGTCGGTACGTTGGGGCATTGACTATGGCGTGGCGATCGGGGCGCATCCAGGCTTTCCGGATCGTGAAAATTTCGGCCGTAAAGCGATGCAGTTGCCTGCGGAGACGGTGTTTGCCCAGGTGGTGTATCAGGTCGGCGCGCTGGCGGCGATAGCCGCGGCGGAAGGGGGAAAGCTGGTTCACGTCAAGCCGCACGGCATGCTGTATAATCAGGCCGCCCGCGAGCCCGCCTTGGCCGACGCCATCGCCCGCGCAGTGAAAATGATTAACCCGGCCTTGCGTCTGGTCGGGCTGGCCGGCAGCGAGCTGATCCGGGCCGGGCAGCGATTGGGACTGGTTACCCGTCAGGAAGTATTCGCCGATCGGTGCTATCTGCCGGATGGCTCGTTGGTGCCGCGTTCCCAGTCAGGCGCGCTGATTAACAGCGACGATCTGGCGTTGGCCCAAACGCTGGAAATGATCCAGCGTAAGCGCGTGCGCGCCAGCGACGGCTCCTGGGTGGATGTTCAGGCGGATACCGTCTGTGTTCATGGCGACGGTCAACATGCGCTGACGTTCGCACGCAAGCTGCGCAACTGTTTTTCCCAGCATCACATCAGCGTCACCGCTGCATGACGGACTGGGCCGTTACCGCCTAAGCGAGGGCAGATGAAAACCGTATTGATTACCGCGTTCGAACCTTTCGGCGGCGAACAGCATAACGCGTCCTGGGAAGCCGCCAGGGTTTTGCATCAGCGTGAGATTGACGGCGCCAGAGTGGTGGTCTGCCAGCTTCCCTGCGTGTTCGATCTGGCTTTGCGACAGCTTTATCGCGAGGTGGCGCAATGGCAACCGGAGGTGGTTATTGCGGTTGGCGAAGCGGGCGGACGGGCCGACATTTCCGTGGAGCGGATCGCCATTAATCTTAATGACGCGCGCATTCAGGATAATCAGGGCAATCAACCCATCGATACTCCGGTGATTGCAGGCGGTCCGGCCGCCTATTTTTCAACGCTGCCGGTAAAAGCGATAGTCAACGCGTTGCGTGGCGCCGGAATTCCGGCCTCGGTATCGCAGACGGCCGGCGCCTTTGTTTGCAATCACCTGATGTACGGCTTGTTGCACCATCTTCATCAACAGGGCGATTTGGCGCGCGGCGGATTCGTACACGTTCCGCATACGCCGCAGCAGGCGGTGGGACATCCCGGCGAGCCCTGTATGCCGAGCCGCACGGTAAGCGATGCGCTGGAAATCATCATCAGCCAGTCGCTGGCGGGACGTCAGGATGCGGCCGTGGCCGGCGGTTCCTTACACTAGCCGCACCGATTTTTATATTATTACGGAGTCATTCATGCCGGAAGGACCTGAGATCCGCCGCGCGGCCGACACACTGGCGGCCGCGATTGCGGGAAAGACGTTGACCCGGGTCTGGTTCGCGTTCCCTGAACTGAAACAGTATGAGTCGAAGCTGGTCGGACAGCGGGTTGAGAAAATCGTGACTCGGGGAAAAGCCCTGTTGACCTATTTTACCGAAGGTCTGGTGCTTTACAGCCATAACCAGCTCTATGGCGTATGGCGGGTGGCGAATGCCGGCGAAACGCCGGAAACCCGGCGCGATCTGCGCGTCAGGCTGGAAACGGGCGATCGGGCCGCTTTGCTGTATAGCGCGTCCGATATCGAAATGCTGACCACGGATTCCCTCGCATCGCATCCTTTCTTGCAGCGGATCGGCCCCGATGTGCTGGATTTGACGTTGACGGCGGAGCAGGTCGGCGAGCGGTTACTTTCCCCGCGTTTTCGCCGCCGCCGATTCGGTGGCTTATTGCTCGATCAGGCTTTTCTTGCCGGACTGGGCAACTATCTGCGCGTCGAGATCCTCTGGCAGGCCCGCTTGGCTGCGCAACACAGCGCGCAGGATTTAAGCGCCGGGCAACTGCAAACCTTAAGCCGGGCGATGCTTGATATTCCTCGTTTATCCTACAACACGCGCGGCGACGCGGATGAAAATCGCCATCACGGCGCCGTTTTCTCTTTTAAGGTATTCCATCGCGCTGGGGAAGCCTGTCCGCGATGCGGACATGTTATTGAGAAAACCATGCTGGCTTCGCGACCGTTTTACTGGTGTCCCGGCTGTCAGAAATAAAAAAATAGCCCGGAGCGATGTTAAACGGCGCCTGCGATAAGTTCGCCGTTTTGCCATTGATCCCCCAACCTACCCTTTGTCGGGAGAGACGTGTTATCCCCGGTGACTGTCTCTTATACACCAGTGCGGGAGCTCTAACGGGGGACGCGGCATAATTTAGCCGTTCGTAGGGGGTGGCGTTTGAACCACCCTGCGTCGGGCGCGTGCTGCGGGGTAGCATGAAAATGGCGTAATGTAGCGCACGAAACTGTCTCTGAGTCTGCATAAAATGTGACTAAGAGACATCCTTGTCAGGGGGAAGACGTCTGTTGCGAAAGGAGAGGCTGGGGCGGAAGACGCGGAAGGTTGGTCTCGCAGGCCGGAGGCTCCGGCCTTGTTCTGTCGATCAATCTTTCAGATTGGATGAAAAATCACGTTTGTCGTAGCCGGTATAAAGCTGACGCGGACGCGCGATTTTAATCCCATCGTCGTGCATTTCATTCCAGTGGGCTATCCAGCCGACCGTCCGCGCCATGGCGAAGATTACGGTGAACATGGAAGACGGAATGCCCATCGCTTTCAAAATGATGCCTGAGTAAAAATCGACGTTGGGATACAGTTTTTTCTCAATAAAGTACGGGTCGTTCAGGGCGATATTCTCCAACTCCATGGCGACTTCCAGCAGGTCGTCTTTTCTGCCCAGCTCCTTCAACACTTCGTGGCAGGTTTCACGCATCACGGTGGCGCGCGGGTCATAGTTTTTATACACGCGGTGGCCGAATCCCATCAGACGGAACGAATCGTTCTTGTCCTTGGCGCGTTTGATGAAGGCCGGGATATGTTCAACCGAACTGATCTCTTCCAGCATACGCAGACAGGCTTCGTTCGCCCCGCCGTGCGCCGGTCCCCACAGCGAGGCGATGCCGGCGGCAATACAGGCAAACGGGTTGGCGCCGGATGAGCCCGCCGTTCTTACCGTGGAGGTGGAGGCGTTTTGTTCGTGGTCGGCGTGCAGGATCAAAATACGGTCCATGGCGCGTTCCAGCACCGGATTCACTTCATATTCCTCACACGGCGTCGCGAACATCATGTGCAGAAAGTTACCGGCATAAGAGAGATTGTTTTTGGGATAAACAAAGGGCTGACCGAGCGAATATTTGTAACACATGGCGGCGACGGTCGGCATTTTGGACAGCAAACGGTAGGCGGCGATTTCACGATGACGCTCGATGCTGATATCCAGCGAATCGTGGTAAAACGCCGCCAGCGCGCCGGTTACGCCGCACAGTACGGCCATCGGATGCGAGTCGCGGCGGAAGCCGTGGAACAGACGGGTAATCTGTTCATGGATCATGGTGTGGCGCGTCACCGTTGTTTTAAAGGTGTCGAATTGCTCCTGCGTCGGGGCTTCGCCGAACAGCAGGATATAGCACACTTCAAGATAGTTGGATTTTTCGGCCAACTGGGCGATGGGAAACCCGCGGTGTAATAAAATGCCCTCTTCACCGTCGATGTAGGTGATTTTCGATTCGCAGGATGCGGTGGAAGTGAAACCGGGGTCAAATGTGAATAATCCCTTCGCGCCCAGGGAGCGGATATCAATCTCCTTTTGTCCCAACGTGCCGGTCAGCACGTCAAGCTCAATAGGGTCTTTACCGTCTAGAGTAAGCGTTGCTTTTTTGTCAGTCATTTATTGTCTCCTAGCGCTTTAATTTTAAACTCTTTTCACCGAAGAAATACCGTCATGCCTGTACATCGGATTAAGGATGGACCAATGACGCTCTGTCGCGACGAATCGTCAATGAGGGTACAGAGCAGGGGCGAAATTTATTGGCTATAGCCCATTGCCTCAGGATGAAAATACCATTCTCCAGATAACTCACATTCGCTGAATTCGTCACCATGATATCTATAATCTTTACATGGATTATCGCACCACTGTTACATAAGTTGCGGCAGTGGGGAAGAATAACCGCAGAGCTTTACTACAGCATAGGGAATTTATCGGCATACTTGTAATTGGAATGTTTATTATTTGTCAAAATTAATGATTAATTTTGAATGAATTGTGAAATTCGTGATGCGAATCACTATTCAAACGAAATGTTCCCAAACAGTTTGTATGGGATTTGTAATAGAAATGTGAAGCTCCTATACTTCGACCAGGTCTCCGGAATACTCTGCCGTAGGAGCACCCAGTATGAATGGAGCATGCGCTGTTTAGATACCGGAGTGTCGATGTTTGAGCGCGTAGCGTGAAACGAGTTTCAGGTTTGCGATATTCATGCTGTCTGACCTGATTCAGGTCCGGAGGAAGACACAATAATAAAAACTGTGTGGGCAAATCTGTGAAAAAACAAAGACCTGTTAATCTGGATCTGCAAACGATCCAATTTCCTGTTACTGCGATAGCCTCTATTCTTCACCGCGTCTCCGGCGTTATTACCTTTGTCGCCGTCGGTATCCTGCTGTGGCTGTTAGGTCTTTCCCTGTCTTCAGAGGAAGGATTCTTACGCGCCGCGCAAATAATGGATAGCTTCCTGGTTAAATTTATCGTGTGGGGCATTCTCACGGCGCTGGCCTATCATATCGTGGGCGGCTTACGTCACCTGATGATGGATTTCGGCTTTATAGAAGAAGACCTCGCTGCCGGTAATCGTTCCGCAAACATCTCCTTTGTCATTACTGTCGTGCTTTCACTTCTGGCTGGAGTCCTCGTATGGTAAGCAATGCGTCTGCATTAGGACGAAATGGCGTACACGATTGGTTGCTGCTCCGCGCTTCCGCTATCGTTATCGTGCTGTATGTTATTTATCTGATTGGCTTTGTCGTCTCCGCTAACAATATAACCTATGACGTCTGGCGCGCTTTCTTTTCTATGGCGCTCACCCAGATATTCACCCTCCTCGCCTTATTTTCCATTCTGGTACACGCATGGATAGGGATGTGGCAAGTGTTGACCGACTACATTAAACCGTTGCCCCTGCGCCTGACTTTACAATTGGCGATTGTGGTTACGCTGTTGGTGTACGTTATTTATGGAACCATTGTGGTGTGGGGGGCGTAATGAATTTGCCAATTAGAGAGTTTGATGCGGTGGTGGTCGGCGCGGGTGGCGCAGGTATGCGCGCCGCACTGCAAATATCGCAGATGGGCCTGTCCTGCGCCCTGTTATCCAAAGTTTTTCCAACCCGTTCCCATACCGTTTCCGCGCAAGGCGGCATTACCGTCGCGCTGGGCAACACCCATGAAGACAACTGGGAATGGCATATGTATGACACCGTGAAAGGTTCCGACTACATCGGCGATCAGGACGCGATTGAATATATGTGCAAAACCGGACCGGAAGCGGTGCTGGAACTGGAGCACATGGGATTGCCGTTCTCGCGGCTGGACGACGGCCGTATTTATCAGCGTCCGTTCGGCGGACAATCCAGAAACTTCGGCGGCGAACAGGCGGCCCGCACCGCCGCCGCCGCGGACCGTACCGGTCATGCCCTGTTGCATACGCTTTATCAGCAGAACCTGAAAAATCACACCACCATCTTCTCCGAATGGTATGCGCTCGATCTGGTGAAGAATCAGGATGGCGCCGTCGTGGGGTGTACCGCGATTTGTATCGAAACGGGTGAAGTCGTTTATTTCAAAGCCCGGGCCACGGTACTGGCGACCGGCGGCGCGGGACGTATTTATCAGTCCACCACCAATGCGCATATCAATACCGGCGATGGCGTCGGCATGGCGTTACGCGCCGGGGTGCCGGTGCAGGATATGGAAATGTGGCAGTTCCACCCGACCGGCATCGCCGGCGCCGGGGTGCTGGTGACCGAAGGTTGCCGCGGAGAGGGCGGCTATCTGCTGAATAAGCACGGCGAACGCTTTATGGAGCGTTATGCGCCGAACGCCAAAGATCTGGCCGGCCGCGACGTGGTGGCCCGTTCGATTATGATCGAAATCCGCGAAGGGCGCGGTTGCGAGGGGCCGTGGGGGCCGCATGCCAAGCTGAAGCTGGACCATTTGGGTAAAGAGGTGCTGGAATCCCGCCTGCCGGGCATTCTGGAATTATCCCGCACCTTTGCCCACGTCGATCCGGTGAAAGAGCCGATTCCGGTTATTCCCACCTGTCACTACATGATGGGCGGCATCCCGACCAAAGTCAGCGGTCAGGCGCTGACGGTGAACGAAAAAGGGGAAGACGTGGCGATCCCCGGTCTGTTCGCGGTCGGCGAAATCGCCTGCGTTTCGGTGCATGGCGCCAACCGTCTGGGAGGAAATTCACTGCTCGACCTGGTGGTGTTCGGTCGAGCGGCGGGGATGCATTTGCAGGCGTCGCTGGATGAGCAGGGCGCGAGCCGCGACGCCAGCGAGTCGGATATTGAAGCCTCGCTCGAACGTCTTAACCGCTGGAACAACAGCACGTCGGGCGAGGATCCGGTGGAGATTCGCAAGGCGCTGCAATCCTGTATGCAACACAATTTCTCGGTATTCCGTGAAGGCGATGCGATGGCGAAGGGGCTGGAAGAATTGAAGACCATTCGTGAACGGCTGAAAAACGCCCGGCTGGACGACCGCTCCACGGAATTCAATACCCAGCGGGTGGAGTGTCTGGAGCTGGATAACCTGATGGAAACCGCGTATGCGACCGCGGTGTCCGCCAACTTCCGAACGGAAAGCCGCGGGGCGCACAGCCGTTTCGACTACCCCGATCGTGATGATGAAAACTGGTTATGTCATTCGCTGTATCTGCCGCAAACCGACAGCATGACGCGCCGCGCGGTGAACATGCAGCCTAAACTGCGCCCGGCCTTCCCGCCGAAAGTGCGTACCTATTAATCGCGGGGGATTGATTGATGAAACTTGAATTTTCTATTTATCGTTATAACCCGGATGTGGATAGCGCGCCGCGGATGCAGGATTACCGGTTGGAAGCGGAAGAAGGGCGTGACATGATGCTGCTGGACGCCCTGATTCTGCTCAAAGAACAGGATCCGACCTTATCGTTTCGTCGTTCATGCCGCGAGGGCGTCTGTGGTTCGGATGGCGTTAACATGAACGGTAAAAACGGTCTGGCCTGCATCACGCCGGTATCGGCATTACGGCGCGGAAATAGTAAAATCGTCATCCGACCTCTGCCCGGATTGCCGGTTGTGCGCGATTTGGTAGTGGACATGGGGCAATTCTATGCCCAATATGAGAAAATAAAACCTTACCTGTTGAATAATGGGAAGAATCCACCGGCGCGCGAGCATTTGCAGTCGCCAGAGCAGCGCGAAAAGCTGGATGGGTTATATGAATGTATTATGTGCGCCTGTTGTTCAACCTCTTGTCCGTCGTTCTGGTGGAACCCGGATAAGTTCGTCGGGCCAGCGGGATTGCTGGCCGCATACCGCTTCCTGATCGATAGTCGCGATACGGAAACCCAGCCGCGGCTCGACAATCTGGACGATGCTTTCAGCGTATTCCGCTGTCACAGCATTATGAATTGCGTCAATGTTTGCCCGAAAGGGCTTAACCCGACGCGGGCGATCGGCCACATTAAATCCATGTTGCTACAGCGCAACGGGTAACCGGGCGGGGCGCCGTTTCCGTTATCCCCGCGCTAGCCGGCAGGGAACGGCGGCAATGGCGCAGGGCTTGAACGTCAGGCAAGTGACATCTTGTCCCCTTGAAATGGATTCAAGGGGATGGCAGGAAATCTTTAAAAGCGGGCTTTGACGCCAGAGCCGGCTTTCAAAGGTTCCTTAACGGGTAACTATGGATACAGGACACGGCTTGTCAACGAGCGAACCGTTTACGGCAACCGATTTTATATGGCACGAACGACATGTTAACCACGGCGAAAACTGAAGCTTATTAGCTTAAGGGATCATAATGCAGAACGGCGCAATGAAGGCCTGGCTGGATTCCTCCTATCTGGCGGGCGCAAACCAGTCCTACATAGAGCAGCTCTATGAAGATTTTTTAACCGATCCAGACTCAATCGATCTTAGCTGGCGCTCGATCTTCCAGCAGTTGCCTACGGCTGGGATTAAACCGGATCAACTCCACTCGAAAACCCGCGAATACTTTCGCCGTCTGGCGAAGGATTCCTCTCGTTATACCTCGTCGATTACCGATCCTGATAATGATGTGAAACAGGTCAAGGTCTTGCAGCTTATCAATGCGTTTCGTTTCCGTGGTCACCAGCAGGCGAATCTCGACCCCCTGAATCTGCGTCCGCAAATCCCGGTGCCGGAACTGGATCTGGATTACCATAATCTGACCGAGGAAGACTTACAGGAAACCTTTAACGTGGGGTCATTCGCCATCGGCAAAGACACCATGCAATTGGGGGAATTGTATGAGGCGCTGAAACAGACCTACTGCGGGTCGATCGGGGCCGAGTATATGCACATCACCAATACGGAAGAAAAACGCTGGATCCAGCACCGTATCGAGTCGGTGATGGGGCAGCCCTCTTTTGCCGCCGAGGAGAAAAAGCGCTTCCTGAAAGAGTTGACCGCGGCGGAAGGTCTGGAGCGCTATCTGGGCGCCAAATTCCCCGGCGCCAAACGTTTCTCGCTGGAAGGGGGAGACGCTCTGGTGCCGATGCTCAAAGAGTTGGTTCGGCATGCGGGCAACAACGGCACGCGCGAAGTGGTGCTGGGCATGGCGCACCGCGGCCGCCTGAACGTGCTGATTAACGTGGTGGGCAAGAAGCCGCAGGATCTGTTCGATGAGTTCTCCGGCAAGCATAAAGAGCACCTGGGTACCGGTGACGTGAAATACCATCAGGGTTTTTCCTCCGATCTGGAAACGGATGGCGGACTGGTGCATCTGGCGCTGGCCTTCAACCCTTCCCATCTGGAGATTGTCAGCCCGGTGGTCACCGGCTCGGTGCGCGCCCGCCTCGACCGGCTGGATAATCCGGTCGATACGCTGGTTTTGCCGGTGACCATTCATGGCGATGCGGCGATCAGCGGACAGGGCGTGGTGCAGGAAACGCTGAACATGTCCAAGGTGCGCGGTTATGAAGTGGGCGGTACGCTGCGTATCGTCATTAATAACCGTATCGGGTTTACCACGTCCAATCTGCTGGATATCCGTTCCACGGAATACTGTACGGATATCGGTAAAATGGTGCAGGCGCCGATTTTCCACGTTAACTCGGACGATCCGGAGGCGGTGGCCTTCGTGACCCGTCTGGCGTTGGATTTCCGCAACACCTTTAAGCGTGACGTATTTATCGACCTGATTTGTTATCGCCGGCACGGTCATAACGAAGCCGATGAACCCAGCGCCACGCAGCCGATGATGTATCGGAAAATCAAGAAGCATCCGACGCCGCGCAAAGTGTATGCCGACCGTCTGGAACAGGAAAAGGTGGTGACGCTGGAAGACGCCACGGAAATGATCAACCTGTACCGCGATGCGCTGGATGGCGGCGAATGCGTGGTGGAAGAGCGGCGCGAGATGGACATGCAGTCTTTCACCTGGTCGCCGTATCTGAATCACGAGTGGGATGAACCCTATCCCAACAAGATTGATATGAAGCGTTTGCAGGAACTGGCGAAACGTATTAGCGAGATCCCGGAAGCGATAGAAATGCAGCCGCGGGTGGCCAAGGTGTATCGCGACCGCGCGGAAATGGCCAACGGCGGCAAACCGTTCGACTGGGGCGGCGCGGAAATGCTGGCCTATGCCACGCTGGTCGATGACGGGGTCTCGGTGCGGCTGTCCGGCGAAGATACTGGCCGTGGAACGTTTTTCCACCGTCATGCCGTGGTGCATAATCAGAAAAACGGTTCCGGTTACACGCCGCTCGAGCATGTGCATAACGCGCAGGGGGAGTTCCAGGTCTGGGATTCGGTGCTGTCTGAAGAGGCGGTTCTGGCGTTTGAATATGGTTATGCGACGGCCGAGCCCCGCACCCTGACGATCTGGGAAGCGCAATTCGGCGATTTCGCCAACGGCGCCCAGGTGGTTATCGATCAGTTCATCAGTTCCGGAGAGCAGAAGTGGGGACGGATGTGCGGATTGGTCATGCTGCTGCCGCACGGTTACGAAGGGCAGGGGCCGGAGCACTCATCCGCTCGCCTTGAACGCTATCTGCAATTGTGCGCCGAACAGAATATGCAGGTATGCATCCCTTCGACGCCGGCGCAGGTTTATCATATGCTGCGTCGCCAGGCGCTGCGCGGCATGCGTCGTCCGCTGATCGTCATGTCGCCTAAATCGCTGTTGCGCCATCCGCTTGCCGTCTCGTCTCTGGATGATTTGGCGAACGGTTGTTTCCAGCCGGCGATTGGTGAAATCGATGATTTGGATGCGAAAGCCGTCAAACGCGTCGTTCTCTGCTCCGGTAAGGTTTATTATGACCTGCTGGAACAGCGTCGTAAGAATGAACAACAAGATGTGGCACTGGTGCGTATCGAACAACTTTATCCCTTCCCGCATCAGGCGGTGCAAGCCGCGCTGGAGCCGTTCTCTCATGTCCATGATTTCGTGTGGTGTCAGGAAGAACCGCTGAATCAGGGCGCCTGGTATTGCAGTCAGCATCACTTCCGTGAAGTCATTCCATTTGGGGCTTCTTTACGTTACGCCGGACGTCCGGCCTCCGCTTCACCAGCAGTTGGCTATTTGTCCGTACACCAGAAACAGCAGCAAGCTCTGGTGAATGACGCGCTGAACGTTGATTAAATAAAAGGATAGATAATGAGTAGCGTAGATATTCTCGTCCCTGATCTGCCTGAATCGGTAGCCGATGCAACCGTTGCTACCTGGCATAAAAAACCGGGCGACAGCGTCCAGCGCGATGAAGTGCTGGTCGAGATTGAAACCGACAAAGTGGTGCTGGAAGTCCCTGCCTCCGAAGCGGGGATTCTGGATAGCATTCTGGAGGACGAAGGCGCCACGGTGACCTCGCGTCAGGTGCTGGCTCGCCTGCGTCCCGGCGACAGCTCCGGCAAAGAAACCAGCGAAAAGTCCCAGAGTAAGGAATCTACGCCGGCGCAGCGCTATACCGCGGGCCTGGAAGATGAGCGCAGCGATGCGCTCAGCCCGGCGATCCGCCGCTTGATCGCCGAGCACGACCTGGATCCCGCCGCGATTAAAGGCAGCGGCGTCGGCGGCCGCATTACCCGCGAAGATATCGATAAGCATCTGGCCGCGCAGCCAAAAGAGAGCGGTAAAAAAGAGGCCGGTAAAGAAGACAAACCCACGCCGGCGCCGGAGCCGGCGCTGAGCGGGCGCAGTGAAAAACGCGTCCCTATGACGCGGCTGCGTAAACGGGTGGCGGAACGGCTGCTGGAAGCGAAAAACAGCACCGCCATGTTGACGACGTTCAATGAAGTCAGCATGAAGCCGATTATGGATTTGCGCAAACAATACGGCGAAGTGTTTGAAAAACGCCACGGCGTGCGTTTAGGCTTTATGTCTTTCTATCTCAAGGCGGTGGTTGAAGCGTTGAAACGCTTCCCGGAAGTCAATGCCTCGATAGATGGCGAGGACGTGGTTTATCATAATTATTTTGATGTCAGCATTGCCGTGTCGACGCCGCGCGGTTTAGTTACCCCTGTACTGCGGGATGTTGATACACTAGGCATGGCCGAGATTGAGAAACGAATCAAAGAGCTGGCGCTGAAAGGCCGCGACGGCAAATTGACCGTTGAAGAGCTGACCGGCGGTAATTTCACCATTACCAACGGCGGCGTTTTCGGTTCGCTGATGTCTACCCCGATTATTAACCCGCCACAGAGCGCAATCCTTGGTATGCATGCGATAAAAGATCGTCCGATGGCTGTGGAGGGTCAGGTTGTCATTCTGCCGATGATGTACCTGGCGCTGTCCTACGACCACCGTTTGATTGATGGCCGTGAGTCCGTCGGCTTTCTGGTTACGATAAAAGAGTTGCTGGAAGATCCGACTCGTCTGCTGCTGGATATCTGATCACCTTGCGGCAGGCCGTCGAATGCCTGCCGATTATTACTTATAACGATAAACATGTGCTATGCAGGTCGTTGTCGTCAACGACGCTCTCGGAAATGAAAAACCAGAATGGATAGAACATCATGAATTTACATGAATATCAGGCAAAACAACTGTTTGCTCGATATGGGTTACCGGCGCCGGTCGGCTATGCCTGTACTACGCCGCGTGAAGCGGAAGAGGCTGCATCAAAAATTGGTGCGGGTCCATGGGTGGTTAAATGTCAGGTTCACGCCGGCGGCCGCGGTAAAGCGGGCGGCGTGAAGGTTGTCAGCAACAAAGAAGATATTCGCGCGTTCGCTGAAAGTTGGCTGGGAAAAAGTCTGGTGACGAATCAAACGGATGCGCTTGGACAACCGGTTCATCAGATTCTGGTGGAAGCCGCCACCGACATAGACAAAGAACTCTACCTGGGGGCCGTTGTCGATCGCGGCAGCCGCCGCGTGGTGTTCATGGCTTCCACGGAAGGCGGGGTGGAAATTGAAAAAGTCGCCGAGGAAACGCCGGAACTGATTCACAAGGCGACGCTGGACCCCTTGACGGGGCCGCAGCCTTATCAGGGCCGCGAGCTGGCTTTCAAAATGGGCTTGAGCGGCAAGCAGGTCGCGCAGTTCACCGGCATCTTCATGGGGCTGGCGAAGATGTTTCTGGAGCGCGACCTGTCGCTGGTGGAGATTAACCCACTGGTTATCACCGCCGAGGGGGATTTGATCTGTCTGGACGGCAAACTGGCGGTAGACGGCAACGCATTGTTCCGTCAGCCTGAACTGCGTGAAATGCAGGATCCGACCCAGGAAGACGCCCGCGAAGCGCATGCCGCTCAGTGGGAACTGAACTATGTGGCGCTGGACGGTAACATCGGCTGCATGGTGAACGGCGCCGGTTTGGCGATGGGGACGATGGACATCGTCAAGTTGTACGGCGGCGCCCCGGCCAACTTCCTTGACGTCGGCGGCGGCGCGACCAAAGAGCGCGTAACGGAAGCGTTTAAAATCATCCTGTCTGATGACAGCGTCAAGGCGGTATTGGTCAATATTTTCGGCGGTATCGTGCGTTGCGATCTGATCGCGGACGGTATCATCGGCGCTGTCGAGGAAGTGGGCGTTAACGTCCCCGTGGTTGTTCGTCTGGAAGGGAACAATGCGGATCTGGGCGCGAAAAAACTGGCGGGCAGCGGTCTGAATATTATCGCCGCAACCAGTTTGATCGATGCGGCTCAGCAAGTGGTTGCTGCAACGGGGGAGAAATAATGTCCATTCTGATCGATAAAAACACCAAAGTCATTTGCCAGGGGTTTACCGGCAGTCAGGGGACGTTTCACTCCGAGCAGGCGCTGGCTTACGGCACGCAGTTAGTGGGCGGGGTAACGCCGGGCAAAGGCGGAACGACGCATCTGGGATTGCCGGTCTTCAATACCGTGCATCAAGCCATCGCGGCTACCGGTGCGACGGCCTCCGTCATCTACGTACCCGCGCCATTCTGTAAAGATTCGATTCTTGAAGCCATTGACGCGGGTATTGAGTTAATTATTTGCATTACCGAAGGTATTCCGACGCTGGATATGCTGACGGTCAAGGTCAAGCTGGATGAAAGCGGCGTACGGATGATTGGTCCTAACTGTCCGGGCGTCATTACGCCGGGCGAGTGTAAAATCGGTATTATGCCCGGTCACATCCATCTGCCGGGAAAGGTGGGGATCGTTTCCCGTTCCGGCACCCTGACCTATGAAGCGGTAAAACAGACTACCGATACCGGACTGGGGCAATCAAGCTGTGTGGGTATCGGCGGCGATCCCATTCCCGGCTCCAGCTTCATTGATATTTTGCAACTGTTTGAGCAGGACCCGCAGACCGAAGCGATTGTCATGATCGGTGAAATCGGCGGGACGGCGGAAGAAGAAGCCGCCGCCTACATCAAACAGCATGTGACAAAACCTGTCGTCGGCTACATTGCGGGCGTTACCGCGCCTAAAGGTAAGCGAATGGGGCATGCGGGGGCGATTATCGCCGGCGGCAAAGGCACCGCCGATGATAAGTTTGCGGCGCTGGAGGCGGCCGGGGTGAAAACCGTGCGCAGTCTGGCCGATATCGGCGATGCGCTAAAAACCGTGCTTTCCCGTTAAGTTGGGTTACAACGAACAGGCATAAATTTCTACGTTCGACATGTTTGGCCACCTGAGATTCAAAGGTGGCCTTTTTTATGGCGGGCGTTCTTATCCGCCTCCCTGCAAGGTATTGCCAACGGCGATTTTTATGGCGAAGTTTGAATACATTCAGTCAGTTCGCATCGCGAATGATTATTGTTAATTGGCTACAACAATATCGTAACAATAAAAATGCATGATTATGGTCTATAAATATAGGGTGCGGATGTTTGTGCAAACACAGTATGTAAAAGCACATCGCAACAAATGGCTGGTGGTATTGAGGTAAAAAATATATTACCAACTAATTTAAATTTAAACCAATGGATTACACTGCATTAACAATAATAGCTAATGTGAAGTTTATATAAACCATTAATTAACAAAGGCGAGTTAATTTGTTTTGGATCAAGATTTGACTATGGATATATTTCAAGAAATACGCTTAAATTGCGCCAGGTCAATTATTGCGTGAGACCGGTTTTATCCCCAAAGTTGATTTGAAACCAAAAACCCAATCTGGGTCACGTAAAAACCTATTTATTGTGAGGGATTAGAGGCGTAATATACCGCTACTCTGTCTTAGGATACGATACTTGTAATTATCGTGATTTTTCTTTGGCTTGCTGATGGATTCGCCGATATTTTTTTCGGCGTATGCGCCGGCTTGCGCCGAAGCAATTTATTGTTGTGTTCTTTTTGGGTGTTTACTGACGGGTGTTTAGTGGCTTGTGAGGTGCTGCAAGCTAAAACCTTCCTGCGAGGAGCAAGGAGTCAAGATGTTTGATATAGTCGAACTGTCGCGCTTACAGTTTGCCTTAACCGCAATGTACCATTTTCTATTCGTGCCGCTAACGCTGGGGATGGCGTTTTTACTGGCGATTATGGAAACGGTATACGTGCTGTCGGGCAAGCAAATCTATAAAGATATGACCAAATTCTGGGGCAAGTTATTTGCAATTAACTTTGCTCTGGGGGTGGCTACCGGGCTAACGATGGAGTTTCAGTTCGGTACCAACTGGTCATATTTTTCTCATTATGTCGGGGATATTTTCGGCGCTCCGCTGGCCATTGAAGGCCTGATGGCGTTCTTCCTCGAGTCCACTTTCGTCGGTCTGTTCTTTTTCGGCTGGGACCGGTTGGGGAAAGTTCAGCATATGGCGGTGACCTGGCTGGTCGCGCTGGGCTCCAACTTCTCCGCGCTGTGGATCCTGGTGGCCAACGGCTGGATGCAAAACCCCATCGCCTCTGATTTCAACTTTGAAACCATGCGCATGGAAATGGTGAGCTTCGCCGATCTGGTGCTGAACCCGGTTGCTCAGGTGAAATTCGTTCATACCGTCGCCGCTGGCTACTGTACCGGCGCGATGTTTATTCTGGGCATCAGTTCCTACTATCTGCTGAAAGGCCGCGACATCGCTTTTGCCAAGCGTTCTTTCGCTATCGCCGCCAGCTTCGGCCTGGCGTCGGTGTTGTCCGTTATCGTCCTGGGCGATGAGTCCGGTTATGAAATGGGCGATGTGCAGAAAACCAAGCTGGCCGCTATCGAAGCCGAATGGGAAACCCAGCCGGCGCCGGCCTCCTTCACGCTGATTGGCCTGCCGAATCAAAGCACCATGGAAAACGATTATGCGATTCAGATCCCGTATGTACTGGGTTTGATCGCGACGCGTTCGACCGATAAGCAAGTGACCGGCCTGAAAGATCTGATGGAACAGCATCAGGTTCGTATCCGCAACGGGATGAAGGCTTACCAACTGCTGCAAGAACTGCGCGCCGGGAATACCGATCCGGCGGTGAGGGAAGCGTTTAACCAGTCTAAACACGATCTGGGGTACGGTCTGCTGCTGAAACGCTATACGCCGCAGGTTTCCGACGCGACCGAAGCGCAAATTCAGCAGGCGACCAAAGACTCTATTCCGCGCGTTGCGCCGCTGTATATTTCTTTCCGCATTATGGTGGCGTGCGGCATCCTGATGCTGCTGATCATCGGCCTCTCTTTCTGGACGGTGCTGCGCGGCAAAATCGGCGAAAGAAAATGGCTGCATCGCGCCGCGTTGTACGGTATTCCCTTGCCGTGGATTGCGGTAGAAGCCGGTTGGTTCGTCGCCGAATACGGTCGTCAGCCCTGGGCTATCGGTGAAGTCCTGCCGACCGCGGTCGCTAACTCATCATTGACCGCGGGGGATATCCTGTTTTCGATGGGGCTGATCTGTGGTCTGTATACGTTGTTCCTGATTGCGGAAATGTATTTAATGTTCAAATTCGCGCGTCTGGGGCCAAGCAGCCTGAAAACGGGCCGCTACCATTTTGAACAGCCGATAGCGGTCGCGCAGGAAGCACGGTAAACAGGAGTCCACTATGTTTGAATATGAAGTATTGCGATTTATCTGGTGGCTGTTGATCGGCGTCCTGCTGATTGGTTTTGCCGTCACCGATGGTTTTGACATGGGGGTAGGGATGTTGGTTCGGCTGATGGGCCGGAGCGATACCGAACGCCGTGTGATGATCAACAGTATTGCTCCTCACTGGGACGGTAACCAGGTCTGGCTGATCACCGCAGGCGGCGCGTTGTTCGCCGCCTGGCCGATGGTCTATGCCGCCGCGTTCTCCGGTTTTTATATTGCGATGATCCTGGTGCTGGCATCGTTGTTTTTCCGTCCGGTCGGTTTTGACTATCGTTCAAAAATCGAAGATCCGCGCTGGCGCGGCATGTGGGACTGGGCCCTGTTTATCGGCAGCTTCGTACCGCCGCTGGTGATTGGCGTGGCCTTCGGCAACCTGTTGCTGGGCGTCCCCTTCCATGTCGACGAGTATCTGCGCCTGTACTATACCGGCAACTTCTTCCAACTGCTGAACCCGTTTGGGTTACTGACCGGCATCGTCAGCCTGACGATGATTTTGGCTCAGGGCGCGACCTATCTGCTGATGCGCACCAATGGCGATTTGTATCTTCGCGCCAGGTCCGTCGCGCAGATTTCCGCGCTGGTCATGTTGGTGGCTTTCGCGCTGGCTGGCGTCTGGGTTATTTACGGCATCGACGGTTATGTCGTGACTTCCGCTATCAATACCGCGGCCGAGTCCAACCCGTTGCGTAAAGAAGTCGCCCATCAGGCGGGCGCCTGGTTGATCAACTTCAACAATCACCCTGTGCTATGGGCGATTCCGCTGTTGGGCGTGGTATTACCGGTATTGACTATCATCATGGCTCGTTTGGAGAAAGGCGCGATGGCGTTCCTGTTCTCCTCTCTGACCATCGCTTGCGTGATTCTGACTGCGGGTGTGGCGATGTTCCCCTTCATTATGCCGTCAGTGACCGTGCCGAACGTCAGCCTGACCATGTGGGATGCGACCTCCAGTTTGCTGACATTGAAAGTGATGACGGTGGTTGCCATTATTTTCGTGCCGATCGTGCTGTCTTATACCGCGTGGTGTTACTACAAAATGTTCGGACGGATCACCAAAGAACATATTGAGCAAAACACTCACTCGCTGTACTAAGTAAGGAGCTTAATTTATGTGGTATTTTGCCTGGATACTCGGAACGCTTCTTGCTTGTTCTCTGGGGATCATTACAGCCCTGGCGCTTGAGCAAAGCGAGGCAAGCAAAACGACTGAAGATAAAACTCAATGAGTGATTTGGTCGATAAGCTGTATCGCCTGATGGATAAGAGCCCGATTCGGGCTCTTTCCCTTATCATGGCGCTGACGGCGGCAGGGTGTGTTTTCTGGGATCCCAGCCGTTTCGCGGCCAAGACCAGCGAATTATCGGTCTGGCAGGGATTGTTGCTGATTTGGGCCGTCTGCGCGGGCGTGGTTCATGGCGTCGGGTTCCGTCCTCAACGGTTGCGCTGGCGCGCATTTTTCAGTCCGCTTCCCGCCCTGGCGATCCTGGCGTTGGGTCTCTACCATTTCTTCCATTAGTCTTACCCTCTATTCCATTTGGTTATGGGTTGCAAACAACCCATAATTATTTTCTTTCCGCTGTTGCAATCCATTCCCAACCTCATTTCTCTTGCGTATAGTAGCGATGTTTAGGGCATTGCCGGGATGTAGAGTGAGTAATAAGGTGTTTTGCTGGCCAGTTCGGGTTTACTTTGAAGACACTGATGCGGGTGGTGTCGTCTATCATGCACGCTATGTCGCCTTTTATGAAAGGGCGAGGACGGAGATGTTGCGTGAGCGCGATTTTCATCAGCAAGCCTTAATGAGCGAGCATATCGCATTTGCCGTTCGCCGAATGACGGTGGAGTATTTTGCTCCGGCGCGTCTTGACGATTTGCTGGAGGTGCAAAGCGAAATCGTTTCGATACGTGGCGCTTCCCTTACTTTCTTACAGCGCATTCTTAATTCAGATGGCAAACTACTGAGTCAGGCTGACGTTTTGATCGCATGTATCGATCCACATCAAATGAAGCCCATCGCGCTTCCTAAGTCTATTGTCGCGGAGTTTAAGCAGTGACTGACATGAACATTCTTGATTTGTTCCTGAAGGCAAGTCTTCTGGTCAAACTAATCATGCTGATTTTAATCTGTTTTTCCATCGCCTCCTGGGCGATTATCATCCAGCGAACCCGGATCCTGAATGCCGCGACGCGGGATGCCGATGCCTTTGAAGATAAATTCTGGTCTGGTATCGAACTGTCGCGTTTGTATCAGGAGAGTCAGACCCGTCGCGATACGCTGACGGGTACAGAACAAATCTTCTATTCCGGGTTCAAAGAATTTGCACGTTTGCATCGCGCCAACAGCCATGCGCCTGAAGCAGTGGTGGAAGGCGCGTCGCGGGCGATGCGCATTTCCATGAACCGCGAACTGGAAACGCTGGAAACGCATATCCCGTTTCTGGGTACCGTAGGCTCCATCAGCCCGTACATCGGCCTGTTCGGGACCGTCTGGGGGATTATGCACGCGTTCATCGCCTTGGGCGCGGTGAAACAGGCAACGTTGCAAATGGTTGCGCCCGGTATTGCGGAAGCGTTGATTGCCACGGCTATCGGTCTGTTTGCGGCTATCCCCGCCGTTATGGCGTATAACCGGCTTAATCAGCGGGTGAACAAACTGGAACAGAACTACGACAACTTTATGGAAGAGTTCCTTGCCATTCTGCATCGCCAGGCGTTCGCAAGCGATAGCAGCAAATAATCAGGGGGGATCATGGCTCGACTACGCAGAGGTCGTCGTGAACTGAAATCCGAGATCAACATTGTCCCGCTGCTGGATGTGCTGTTGGTGCTGCTGCTGATCTTCATGGCAACCGCGCCGATTATTACGCAGAGCGTTGAAGTTGATCTGCCGGAGGCGACGGATTCGAAAACGGTTTCCAGTAATGATAATCCGCCGGTGATCGTGGAAGTGTCAGGCGTCGGGCAATACAGCCTGGTGATTGAACAAAAGCGGATGGAGCAACTGCCGGCGGAACAGATTGTTGCTGAAGCTCGGGCGCGATTGACTGAAAATCCTAAGGCGGTATTTTTGATTGGCGGTGCGAAAGATGTTCCTTATGATGAAATTATCAAGGCACTGAACCTGTTGCATCAGGCCGGGGTTAAATCCGTTGGGCTGATGACGCAGCCGATCTGACTCAGCGCGATGATCGTCGGGCATATTTCTGGCAATACTGTTTTTGGGAATCGATTGTGCTAAAGGCAACCGAACAAAACGACAAGCTGAAACGCGCCGTTATTATTTCGGCTGGTCTGCATGTCATACTGATTGCTTTGCTGATCTGGAGTTCGTTGACGCAAACGATGGATGCCAGCGGAGGCGGCGGGGGCGGCTCATCCATTGACGCCGTCATGGTCGACCCGAGCGCCGTTGTCGAGCAATACAACCGTCAGCAACAGCAGCAAAGCGACGCTCAGCGCGCCGAACAGTTGCGCAAGAAACAGGCCGAGCAGCAGGCCGAAGAGCTACAGCAGAAGCAGGCGGCGGAGCAACAGCGGCTGAAAGAGCTGGAAAAAGAGCGTTTGCAGGCACAGGAAGAGGCCAAACAGCAGGCGCTGGCGCAGGAACAGCAGCGCAAGCAGGCTGAAGAGGCGGCGCAACAGGCTAAAGAGCAGCAGAAACAGGCTGAAGAGCAGCAGAAACAGGCTGAAGTGGCGGCGGCTAAGGCGAAGGCCGAGGCGGAACAGCAGGCGAAAGCCGCCGCCGATGCGAAGAAACAGGCTGAAGAAGAAATTCAACGACAAGCGGCTGCGGCTGCGGCGGCGAAGAAAAAGGCGGAAGAAGAGGCCAAAGCCGCCGCAGAAGAAGCCGCAAAGCGGAAAGCGCAAGAGGCGGCTAAAGCGGAAGCGGCAAAAGCCGCAGAGTTAGCGAAACAAAAAGCGGCCGCGGCGGCAGAGGCGGCTAAGCAAAAGGCGGCGGCTGAGGCGGCGAAGAAAGCCGAGGCGGCGGCCGCGGCTAAAAAAGCGGCGGACGATAAAAAACGCGCCGCCGCGGAAGCCGCCAAACAGGAAAGCGCCGTTGATGATTTGCTGGGCGGACTGGCGTCATCGAAGAATGCGCCCAGGTCAGGCGGCGGCGCGCCGGCGGGGACCGGAAATAACAAACGCAGCGGCGCGTCCGGCGCGGCGCTGGACAGTTATGGCAGTCAGGTTAGAACGGCTATCCAAAGCAAGTTTTATGACTGGCAGCTCTACAAAGGGCGAACCTGCACATTGCGCATCAAACTTGCGCCGGATGGTTTGTTGATCGATGTGAATGCTGAAGGCGGCGATCCCGCTTTGTGTCAGGCGGCGATTGCCGCCGCAAAGCAGGCGAGAATTCCTAAACCGCCAAGTGCAGATGTTTATGAGGCTTTCAAGAATGCGCCAATAGACTTTAAACCGCAGTAACCAGGCTGTTTACCGATATGGGTTTAAGATTATTACTATGGTAAACAAACCAGGTTATGGTGTTTTGTTGACATTGGTTTGTTTTTGTTAAAATTCTGCTGTTTATCGTAGACATAGCGTCTGGATAAGGGAGATTAAATGAAGCAGGTATTTAAAGTTGCATTAAGTCTGTTAATGCTGTGGGCCGTGGCGCTGCATGCGGAAGTGCGCATCGAGATCACCCAGGGGGTAGACTCTGCGCGTCCCATCGGCGTCGTTCCTTTTAAATGGGCGGGCCCCGGCTCGGCGCCTGAAGATATCGGCGGCATTGTCGGCGCCGACTTACGCAACAGCGGTAAATTCAATCCCATTGATGCCGCCCGTATGCCTCAGCAGCCCGCCACCGCGTCCGAAGTGACGCCGGCCGCCTGGACCGCGCTGGGTATCGATGCGGTTGTTGTCGGTCAGGTGCAGCCCAGCGCCGACGGCAGCTACGTTATCTCTTACCAGTTGGTTGATACTTCCGGCAATCCGGGCAGCGTATTAGCGCAGAACCAGTTCAAAGTCACTAAACAGTGGTTGCGTTATGCGGCGCATACCGCCAGCGATGAAGTTTTTGAAAAGCTGAGCGGCATCAAGGGCGCGTTCCGCACGCGTATCGCCTATGTGGTGCAAACCAATGGCGGCCAGTTCCCTTATGAGCTGCGCGTTGCGGATTATGACGGCTACAATCAGTTCGTCGTTCATCGTTCTCCTCAGCCGCTGATGTCGCCGGCCTGGTCGCCGGACGGCAGCAAACTGGCCTATGTGACGTTCGAAAGCGGTCGTTCCGCTCTGGTAGTGCAAACGCTGGCGAACGGCGCTATCCGCCAGATCGCCTCTTTCCCTCGGCATAACGGCGCGCCGGCATTCTCGCCCGACGGCAGCAAGCTGGCCTTCGCCTTGTCCAAGAGCGGCAGTTTGAATCTGTATGTGATGAATCTGGGGTCCGGTCAAATCAGCCAGGTAACGGACGGACGCAGCAACAACACGGAACCCAGCTGGTTCCCGGATAGCCAGACTCTGGCCTATACTTCGGATCAGGCTGGACGTCCTCAGGTTTACAAAACGAATGTGAACGGCGGCGCGCCTCAACGACTGACTTGGGACGGAGCCCAAAATCAGGACTCTGAAGTGAGCGCCGACGGTAAATTTCTGGTAATGGTGACTTCCAATAGCGGAGTTCAGCATATTGCCAAACAGGATCTGGTAACGGGCGCCGTGCAGCAAGTATTAACGGACACGTTCCTGGACGAAACGCCAAGTATCGCACCTAATGGCACCATGGTTATCTATAGCTCTAAGCAAGGGCTGGGTTCCGTGTTACAGATAGTTTCGACTGATGGGCGTTTCAAAGCGCGTCTTCCGGCCACTGATGGACAGGTTAAATTTCCTGCCTGGTCGCCGTATCTATAAGTGCAGATATGTACAATAAACTATTTTAAGGACACAAAGAGATGCAATTCAATAAAGTGCTGAAAGGCCTGATGTTGGCTCTGCCGGTACTGGCAGTTGCCGCATGTAGCTCTAACAAGAATGCGGGCAGCGACCAATCTTCCATCGGCGCCGCCGACGGCAGCGGCAGCGGTTTTGAAAATGGCGGCGCCTCTTCTGAGCAGGCACGTCTGCAAATGCAGGAATTACAGCGTAACAATATCGTTTACTTCGATCTGGATAAGTACGATATTCGCTCTGATTTCGCTCAAATGCTGGACGCGCATGCTGCATTCCTGCGCGGCAACCCGTCTTACAAAGTGACCATCGAAGGTCATGCGGATGAACGCGGTACGCCGGAATACAACATTGCTCTGGGTGAACGTCGTGCTAATGCGGTACAAATGTACTTGCAGGGCAAGGGCGTTTCTTCCGATCAAATCTCTATCGTATCTTACGGTAAAGAAAAACCAGCCGTTCTGGGTCATGACGAAGCGGCATATGCCAAAAACCGTCGTGCCGTTCTGGTCTACTAAGAGAATCGCATGAGCAGTAACTTCAGACATCGTTTATTCGGTCTGTCGTTACTGGTTGGCGTAGCGGCTCCCTGGGCCGCTACTGCCCTGGCAGCGCCAATCAGTAATGTCGGCTCGGGCTCGGTAGAAGATCGAGTCACTCAATTGGAGCGTATTTCTAACGCTCACAGTCAGGTTTTAACCCAACTTCAGCAACAACTCTCCGATACGCAGCGTGATATTGATAATTTGCGCGGGCAGATTCAGGAAAGCCAGTATCAGTTGAATCAGGTTGTTGAACGACAAAAGCAGATCTATCAGCAAATTGACGGATTAAGTTCTTCCTCCGCATCCGCACCCGCCGCGGCCCAAACGCCGGATGCGTCTGGCGCGGATAACAGCGCCGCGCCGGCCGCCTCTGGTGATGCGAATAGCGATTACAATGAAGCTGTTGCCCTGGTACTGGAGAAAAAACAGTACGATCAGGCTATCAACGCATTTCAGGCTTTCGTTAAGAAATACCCGGATTCAACTTATCAACCCAATGCCAATTACTGGCTTGGACAGTTGAATTACAACAAGGGGAAGAAAGACGATGCCGCTTACTACTTTGCCAATGTAGTAAAAAACTACCCTAAATCCCCTAAAAGCGCCGAAGCTTTGCTGAAGGTCGGGGTGATCATGCAGGAAAAAGGTCAGGCGGATAAAGCCAAGGCCGTTTACCAGCAGGTCGTAAAAATGTATCCCAATACGGAAAGCGCCAAGCAGGCGCAAAAACGCCTCTCTGCATCCTGATCCTTTTTCTTCAGGTACAAAAGTTGCTCTTTATGGGCAATTTTTGTGCCTGAACGTCTGAAGAATAAGCAGTCGGACCTTTTTTATGGAAAATAGGTTGCGCTGAAAATTTAAATTAGTAATATATGCCGCCGTTGCCAAGGCAAGAACGAAACGCTAAAGCAGCATGAAATTTGGGTCGTTAGCTCAGTTGGTAGAGCAGTTGACTTTTAATCAATTGGTCGCAGGTTCGAATCCTGCACGACCCACCAATTTCAAATTAAGAGAGTGGTTTAGAATCGTGAAGGATGAGAACCGTAAGGTTCGACAAAATCGATATCGTCGATTTTGAACAACGCATCAAGCGTTGGCCCGAAGGGCGAGGCCATAGGCCGAGTTATCCTGCACGACCCACCAATTTCAAAATCAGTTCTAGTCGTACCGCATTGCGGGTCGTTAGCTCAGTTGGTAGAGCAGTTGACTTTTAATCAATTGGTCGCAGGTTCGAATCCTGCACGACCCACCATTATCTGCATATTCCCTTTTCTGAAGTAACTTCTCTAAAATCATCATGTAGCACATGTCGTGCGGGTGAGAAGCTGCGTTCAGGTTCGAGCCGAGCGAAGCGAGACAGCAACGCGTCAGCGTTGACCCCGAGGGGCGAGGCCGCAGGCCGAGTCATCCTGCACGACCCACCATTATCCGCATATTCCCTTTTCTGAAGTAACTTCTCTAAAATCATCATGTAGCACGCGTCGTGCGGGTGAGAAGCTGCGTTCAGGTTCGAGCCGAGCGAAGCGAGACAGCAACGCGTTAGCGTTGACCCCGAAGGGGTGAGGCCGCAGGCCGAGTCATCCTGCACGACCCACCATTATCCGCATATTCCCTTTTCTGAAGTAACTTCTCTAAAATCATCATGTAGCACGCGTCGTGCGAGCGGATCTCAGGATGAGACGAATCGCCAGCGACCCTACACGATCATCGCGCCCATTGATGCTATTTTCCCGTTACCAGATGGTTTGCGGTATATTACTTTTCTTTGGGCGTTCGCGATGGTCTGTCGCGCCTCTGCGTGTTGATGGATTATCTATATCGTGTATGCGTAGCAGAGGTTAGGGAATTTTATGATCGGTCCTTTGATTAATGGCGCCGCCATCGTTATCGGCGGCGGGCTTGGCATTGCGCTTCGGCGCTTTATCCCCCAGCGGTTGCAGGATGGTCTGCCCCCGGCATTCGCGATGGTGTCGATAGCGATGGGGATAACGCTGGTGATTAAAGTTCAGCAACTGCCGGCGGTAGCATTGGCGATCATTATCGGCGTCGCGGTCGGTGAGTTATGTCGTATGGAATCCGGCGTTCAATATGCCGGCATGATGATTCAACGGGCGCTCAGCCGTATCCTGCCGACACCTGAGCATCGCTTGCCGCAGGATGTCTACACGCAGAATTTTACCGCGCTGATTGTGCTGTTTTGCGCCAGCGGAACCGGGGTCGTCGGGTCATTGACCGAAGGGATGAGCGGCGACTACCAATTACTGATCATCAAGTCCGCTCTGGATATTTTTACCGCCTTGATTTTTTCTATCTCGCTTGGCTTTGCGGTGATGTCGATCGCCATTCCCCAGCTTATTATCCAGTCGCTGCTGTTTTATTCCGCCAAGTTGATAATGCCGTTTATGACGGTGGTCACGTCAGGCGACTTCTCTGCCTGCGGTGGTTTGATTATGATTGCCGTCGGATTGCGGATTGCACAAATTAAATTATTCGCGGTGGTGAACTTCCTGCCCGCGCTGTTTTTTATCATTCCTATCTCATTGTATTGGCATCGTTTTTTTGGTTGACTCCGCCTCTGCGCCTGAGCCTCCGAATGCGTCGTGGCTCAGGTCTATCTTCGGATGCGCTTACGTTTTTGGCTGCTCAATCCCTCCCTGGTTTTCATCGTCGATGAGCAGTGAACGTTTTTTTAATCTTCTTGTTTTAAGTTGATTAAACAAAATACTGAATTTTGCTAAAAATAGCGCGACTTCATGCTTTTTTTTCGCTATTTTGTTTAGGATAAAAAACAATACAACCTGAATCGTGCGGCTTCCGCTGTTTCAGATCTCTGAGTTGTCATCATGGACACCCATAATGAGCATCCTTTTTGATAGCAATGAAACCATTTATCCTTTCCCGGCCAAGCCAAAGCCCTTATCGGCAGAAGCCAGGCAGCACTACCGCAGCAGGATAAAGTCTCTATTACGGCAGAGAAATGCTGTGATGGTCGCGCATTACTACACCGACCCGGAAATTCAATCCCTGGCGGAGGAAACGGGCGGTTGTGTCGCCGATTCTCTGGAAATGGCCCGGTTCGGCAGTACGCACTCAGCCTCAACGCTGTTAGTCGCCGGCGTTCGTTTTATGGGGGAAACGGCAAAGATCCTGAATCCGGAAAAAACCGTGCTGATGCCAACGCTTGAGGCGGAGTGTTCGCTCGACCTTGGTTGCCCGGTCGATGCGTTTAGCCGCTTCTGCGACGCCCATCCCGATCGCGTGGTGGTGGTGTATGCCAATACTTCGGCGGCGGTAAAAGCGCGCGCCGATTGGGTGGTCACGTCCAGTATCGCCGTTGAGTTGATTGAACATCTTGATAGTCTTGGTAAAAAGATTATCTGGGCGCCCGATCGTCATCTGGGTAGCTATGTGCAAAAGCAGACCGGCGCCGACGTGCTGTGTTGGCAGGGCGCTTGCATCGTGCATGATGAGTTTAAAACTCAGGCTTTGAAGCGCATGAAAGCGCTGTATCCTGATGCGGCCGTGCTGGTTCATCCGGAATCTCCGCAGAGCGTGGTTGATATGGCCGACGCCGTGGGTTCCACCAGCCAACTGATTCAGGCTGCCAGCACTTTGCCGCAGCGCGAGATGATTGTGGCGACCGATCGCGGCATTTTTTACAAGATGCAGCAGGCGTGTCCCGGTAAAACCTTGCTGGAAGCGCCGACCGCCGGCGAAGGGGCGACCTGCCGCAGTTGCGCGCACTGCCCGTGGATGGCGATGAATGGCCTGGAAGCCATCGCCAACGGTCTGGAGCGGCATGGCGACGCGCATGAAATTCACGTGGACGCTGTACTGCGCGAGAGCGCATTGATTCCGTTGAACCGCATGCTGGATTTTGCCGCTACACTGAAATTACAGGTGCGCGGCAATGCCTGATAGCTCAATATTCCCATTTGGTGATACCCAACAGGTTTCAGTTAACCGGAAGCCAATACGCCGGTAATCAGAAGATGAAGGGGATGGCCATGGATTTGCGCATAATGATTAAGACAGGATGATGAGATGGATTTTTTCAGTACCGGTAATATTTTAGTTCATATCCCTTTAGGGGCGGGCGGCTACGATCTGTCCTGGATAGAAGCGATTGGCACGCTATTCGGGTTGCTTTGTATTTGGTTGGCGAGTCTGGAAAAAACCATTAACTATTTGTTTGGTTTGATCAACGTCACGCTGTTTGCCGTGATCTTTTTCCAGATTCAACTCTATGCCAGTCTGCTGCTGCAAATTTTCTTTTTTGCCGCCAATATTTACGGTTGGTATGCCTGGACGCGCAAAACAGCGTCGCAGGAGGCGGAACTTAAAATCCGCTGGCTGTCGTTATCCAAATTGATCGCCTGGTCCGTGGTATGCGTCGTCGCCATCGGCCTGATGACCCTGTATATCGACGCCGTTTTTGCCGCGCTGACGCGTATTGCGGTGTCGGGCATGCAAAGCCTGGGGCTAGGCGTACAAATGCCGGAGCTACAGCCGGACGCATTCCCCTTCTGGGATTCCACCATGATGGTGCTGTCGATTGTCGCTATGATCCTGATGACGCGCAAGTACGTTGAAAACTGGCTGTTGTGGGTGGTCATTGATGTTATCAGCGTGGTGATTTTCGCTTATCAAGGGGTCTACGCGATGGCGGTGGAATACGCGATACTGACGCTTATCGCACTCAACGGTTCCTGGCTGTGGATTAAAAGCGCGCAGGAAAATCGCGCCAAACCGCTATCAGCTGAAGCGTAAGATGCAGAAAGGTCAGGCTCCCGCTCGGGAGCCTGTTTTCGTTTTGCATTTACATTAGTGGTGATGGTGGTGATGACCATCGATATGATTGAGGTCGCAGTGGTCATCGTCACAGTGCTGGTATTCCATCTGAATCGTAGCGTGATCGATTTGGTAATGTTGCAACAAATAATCCTGAATGCGCTTTAATAACGCATCATGATCATAAGGCGGAATGACCTGAGCATGCAGCGTCATAAACGGTTTTTCGCCGACCTGCCACAAATGGACATGATGGATGTTTCTGACCTCCGGTATATTGAGGGTCAGGTCTTTCTTCAGAACATCAATGCTGATCTGGCCCGGTGTGCCTTCCAGCAGCTCATGAATACTCTCTTTCATCAACGCCCAGGCGCTGCGTAACACCAGACAAGAGACCAGGATGGAGAGGATGGGGTCGATCGGCGTCCAGTTGGTAAACTGGATAATCAAGGCGGCGAAAATCGCGCCTACCGAACCCAGCAAGTCGCCCAGAACGTGCAGCGCCGCCGCCCGGACATTAATATTTTTCTCTTCGCCGCCGTGATGCAGCAGCCAGAACGCCGCAATGTTCGCCGCCAAGCCTGCAATGGCGATAATCAGCATGGGCAGACTTGCCACCGGTTGCGGTTGATAAAAGCGCTGGATGGCTTCCCAGAAGATGAAAGCGGTAATCACGGCCAATGTCAGCGCATTAACGAATGCGGCGAGGGTGGTCAGACGCAGGTAGCCAAAGGTATGACGGGCGTTAGGTTTACGTTGCGCAAAACGGACGGCTAATAAAGCCATCAACAGGGCCGCGGCGTCGGTCAACATGTGGCCGGCATCGGCCAGCAGCGCCAGCGAGCCGGAATACAATCCGCCAATCACCTCGGCCACCATGAAGGTCGCGGTAACGATAAATGCCGCTAACAGCCGTTTACCGTTACCCGATTCTGAGGGGTGGGAATGAGCCATGATCTATCCTGAGTTGGGTATAAGCCGATTAATTTCTTACTACTGTAGTCGACAGTAAAAAACTTTTCTGCTGATTTTCAATATGGTGCGCACGGAAGGCAGATGTTTGCGGCGCATAACCGATACTGGCCTTTTCCCGCATGGTTAAAACGCGGCTTATTTGCCTCGAAAAGCATTTGATCGGCTAAACGCGGTCAATTTCAGCGCCATTAAGTCGTTTTCTTGGCATATAATAGTCAGCCTGCAACATGAGCAGCTTCATTTCTCAATCTATCAGCTATCTTGCACGTCAGGTGGCGCGCGTTGGATGTGGGTTAAAATACCGTTCTGGAATCGATGGAATTATTATGAATTACCAAAATGATGATTTAAGAATTAAAGACATTAAGGAACTTTTACCGCCTATCGCCCTGTTGGAAAAATTTCCGGCCACTGAGCGCGCCGCGGAAACCGTCTCATTCACGCGTACCGCCATTCATAAAATTCTTAATCATAACGATGACCGTCTGCTGGTGATCATCGGCCCTTGCTCTATTCACGATCCTGAAGCGGCCAGAGAATATGCGGCCCGCCTGCTTAAATTACGTCAGGAACTGAAAGACGATCTGGAAGTGGTGATGCGGGTTTATTTTGAAAAACCGCGCACGACGGTGGGGTGGAAAGGTTTGATTAACGATCCCCATCTGGACCATAGCTATCAGATTAACGACGGACTGCGTATTGCGCGCCGCCTGTTGCTGGATATCAATCACACCGGCTTGCCCACCGCGGGCGAGTTTCTGGATATGATCACGCCGCAATACCTGGCTGATTTGATGAGCTGGGGGGCGATCGGCGCCCGGACGACGGAGTCTCAGGTACACCGTGAACTGGCTTCCGGTCTGTCTTGCCCGGTTGGCTTTAAGAATGGTACCGACGGCACCATTAAGGTCGCCATCGACGCGATTAATGCCGCCAGCGCGCCGCATTGCTTCCTGTCCGTCACCAAGTGGGGCCACTCCGCTATCGTGAATACCAGCGGCAACAACGACTGCCACATTATTCTGCGCGGCGGCAAGGCGCCGAACTACAGCGCGGAAGATGTTAAAGCGGTCAAGGCGGGTCTGGAGAAAGCCGGACTGTCGCCGCAGGTGATGATTGACTTCAGCCATGCGAACAGCTGCAAACAATTCAAAAAGCAGATGGAAGTGTGTGAAGACGTTAGCCGTCAGATTGCACAGGGCGAAAAAGCGATTATCGGCGTGATGGTCGAAAGCGCGCTGGTGGAAGGTAACCAGGATCTGGAGAGCGGCGAACCTTTGGTGTATGGCAAGAGCGTGACGGATGCCTGCATCGGTTGGGAAGATACGCAAGCGCTGTTGCGTCAGTTGGCGTCGGCGGTACGCGAACGCCGCAGTAAATAACTGCTGAACGGCGCGTAATAAAAAACCCGGCGCGATGGCCGGGTTTTTTACTGGTTAAGCCTAATTACTTGGCTTTACCCTGATTCGCTACCGCCGCGGCTTTTGCTGCGATTTCATCAGCATTGCCCAGATAGTAGTGTTTGATCGGTTTGAAGTTTTCATCAAACTCATAAACCAACGGCACGCCGGTTGGGATATTCAGTTCAAGAATTTCGTCTTCGCCCATGTTGTCCAGGTATTTGACCAGAGCACGCAGTGAGTTGCCGTGAGCGGCGATAATAACGCGCTCGCCGCTTTTGATGCGCGGCAGAATGGTTTCATTCCAGTAAGGAACCACACGTTCGATGGTTAGAGCCAGGCTTTCAGTCAGCGGAAGTTCTTTGTCGCTCAGAGAAGCGTAGCGCGGATCGTGCCCAGGGAAACGTTCGTCATCGCGGGTCAGTTCCGGCGGGGTAACGGCAAAGCCGCGGCGCCACTGTTTAACTTGCTCGTCGCCGTATTTCTCAGCGGTTTCCGCTTTATTCAAACCTTGCAGCGCGCCGTAATGACGTTCGTTCAGTTTCCAGCATTTTTCCACTGGCAGCCAGGCTTGATCCAGCTCGTCCAGTATATTCCACAGCGTATGAATAGCACGTTTCAGCACGGAAGTGTAAGCGAAGTCAAAGGAAAAACCTTCATCTTTAAGTAACTTACCTGCGGCTTTTGCTTCTGAACGACCTTTGTCGGACAGATCAACATCGTACCAGCCTGTGAAGCGGTTTTCGTTGTTCCACTGGCTTTCACCGTGTCTTACCAGTACCAGCTTAGTTACAGCCATAGCTAAACTCCTTCATATCCTAAGATTTCTGTGATAACTCGCTCCATTATAGGGGCGGAGGGCGGTTATCGGCAATCGATAGTCGACGGTCAACGCCATTTATCAGCGTGATGTTTGTTCAAAATCACGCTCAGCTTTATCGTTTCAGCCGATTCGAATCATTCTTGTGCAATAGCAGATAAACCGCCGGGATCACCAGCATGGAAAGCAGCGGCGCGCTGACCATGCCGCCAATCATCGGCGCGGCGATGCGTTGCATAATCTCAGAACCGCTGCCGCCGCCCCACATGATCGGCAATAAACCGGCCATGATCGTCGCAACGGTCATCATCTTCGGCCGTACGCGCAGTACCGCGCCTTCATGAATGGCGGCCATTAGCTGCTGTCGCGAGAGCGGCTGCCCATCCACGCGGTGTTTTTCCACCGCGTGATTGAGATAGAGCAACATGATGACGCCGAATTCGGCGGAAACGCCGGCCAGTGCGATGAACCCTACCGCGCCGGCGACGGAGAGATTATAGCCCAGAATATAGAGCAACCAGACTCCGCCGATCAACGCAAAGGGCAGGGTCGCCATAATCAGCAACGCGTCTCTGATGCGGTTAAACGTGACATACAGCAGCACGAAAATAATCAGCAGCGTGAAGGGAACGACGATTTTCATTTTCTCCGTCGCCCGCTCCAGGTACTCAAATTGTCCCGACCAACTGAGAGAGATGCCTTCCGGCAGCGTGACCTGACTGGCAACGGCCTGCTGCATGTCCTGCACGGCGGATTTCAAATCCCGTCCGCGCAGATCGACATAAATCCAGTCGGATAAGCGTCCGTTTTCGCTTTTCAGCATCGGCGGGCCTTCGCTGACGCTGATATCGGCTAATTCGGCCAGCGTAACGCGCGCGCCGCTCTCCGTCACCACCGGCAAATCCCGCAGTTTATCCAGCGAATCGCGCAACTCGCGCGGATAACGGATATTGATGGGGTAGCGCTGGCGGCCTTCAATGGTTTCGCCGATATTTTGTCCGCCGATCAACGTCGATACCAGCGACTGTAACTCATCCACCGACACGCCGTAGCGCGCAGCCCGCAGGCGATTGATATCGATATCGATATAGCGGCCGCCGGCCAGACGTTCGGCCAGCGCGGAGGTGACGCCCGGCACGTTCTTCACTACCTGCTCGATTTGCGCGGCAATGCGCTCGATATCCTGCAAATTATTACCGTTCACCTTGATGCCCACCGGGCTTTTGATGCCGGTGGCCAGCATATCCAGACGGTTACGGATCGGCGGCACCCACACGTTGGCGATACCGGGTAAGTTGACGGTGGCGTCCAGTTCGGCAATCAGCTTATCCATGGTCATTCCCGTCCGCCATTGATCGCGCGGTTTTAGTCGGATGGTGCTTTCCAGCATGGTTAACGGCGCGGGATCGGTCGCGGTTTCCGCTCTGCCGGCTTTACCAAAAACCGACTCGACTTCGGGAACGGTTTTGATCAGTCGGTCCGTTTGTTGCAACAGCCGGGCCGCTTCCCGCGCAGAGATGCCGGGCAGCGTCGACGGCATATAGAGCAGATCGCCTTCGTCCAGCGGCGGCATGAATTCACTACCGAGGCGGCTAAGCGGAAACAGCGTGAGCAGCAACAGGCCGCCGGCGACCAACAGGGTGGTTTTCGGATAGCTCAGCACTTTCTGTAACACCGGATGATATAAGGCGATCAGCCAGCGGTTCAGCGGGTTGGCCTGTTCGTCAGGGATCTTGCCGCGCACGAAATAGCCCATCAGCACCGGAACCAGCGTGATCCCCAATCCGGCGGCGACCGCCATCGCATAGGTTTTGGTGAAGGCCAGCGGCGAGAACATCCGGCCTTCCTGCGCTTCCAGCGAGAACACCGGCACAAACGACAGCGTGATGATCAGCAGGCTGCAAAACAACGCTGGGCCGACTTCGGTAGCGGCCCGCTCGGCCAGTTGCCACCACTCTTTATCGTGCGGATTTCTCCCCGGATTTTGATGTCGCCACTGTTCAACCACTTTGTGCATGTTTTCTATCATCACGATAGCCGCATCCACCATGGCGCCGATCGCAATCGCGATGCCGCCCAGCGACATGATGTTGGCGTTTACCCCCTGATAACGCATGATGATAAACGCGCCAAGGATCCCCAGCGGCAGGCTGATGATCGCCACCAGCGCCGAACGGAAATGAAACAGAAACAGGGCGCAGATAACGGTAACCACCGCAAACTCTTCCAGCAGCTTATGACTCAGCGTTTCAATCGCCTGTTCAATCAGTTGGGAACGATCGTAGGTGGGGACGATCTCTACGCCGGCCGGCAGGCTTTTCTGAATTTCCGCAAGGCGCGCCTTGACCGCATGCAGCGTCTCCAGCGCATTTTTGCCGTAGCGCAGGACGATGATGCCGCCGGCCACTTCGCCTTCGCCATTCAGCTCGGCGATGCCCCGGCGCATTTCCGGCCCTTCGCGCAGGGTGGCGACATCCTGCAATAGCACCGGAATGCCGTTGCGCATGGTGACGACGACCTGATTGAAATCCTGCGCATTTTTCAGATAGCCGGCGGTGCGAACCATATACTCCGCTTCACCCAACTCTACGACCGAACCGCCGCTCTCCTGATTCGCCGCCTGAATAGCGCTGATGATTTGCTGATGGGTAATATTCTGCGCCCGCATCCGTTCCGGATCGACCACGATCTGATATTGCTTCACCATGCCGCCGACGCTGGCGATCTCGGCGACGTTAGGGATGGTTTTCAGTTCGAACCTGAGCAACCAGTCCTGTATTCCCCGCAGATCCGCCAGACTATGCCTGCCGCTGCGATCGACAAGGGCATATTCGTAGATCCAGCCGACGCCGGTGGCATCGGGCCCGAGGGAGGTTTTGGCGTCGGCGGGCAGACTTGACTGTACCTGGCTGAGATATTCCAGCACGCGGGAGCGCGCCCAGTAAGGGTCGGTGCCGTCCTCGAACAGAATATAGACGTACGCGTCGCCGAACATGGAAAAGCCGCGCACCGTTTTCGCCCCCGGAACCGACAGCATGGTGGTGGTCAGCGGATAAGTCACCTGATTTTCCACCACCTGCGGGGCTTTGCCGGGATAGCTGACGCGGATAATCACCTGAACGTCTGAAAGGTCGGGCAGGGCATCCAGCGGCGCTTTCTGTAGCGATATAATCCCCCAGGCCGCCATCAGTAACGCGGCCAACAGCACCAACAGCCGGTTTTTCAGCGACCAGCGAATGACGTAAGCAATCATTGATGGCCTCCATGCTCGGCATTAAGCGGCGCGATGCGCTGAATATGAATACCGTTGTCATCCATATTAAAACGGAAGCTGACTTTGCTGCCGATGCCAATTCCCGGCGGCAGTCCGTCTGCCGGCAGCGTGAAGTCCATGGTCATCGGCGACCAGTTAAGCGCCGCAACGGCGTCATGCTCAATGGTAAGCTGGTCGCCGTTGATGGCTTTGATGACCCCCTGCGTCTGATACCCGGCGGGCTGCCCATTCGCTTCCGACGGCGATGTCTGCGGTTTTTCATCGCCAAACTGCGACAGCGAGCTGCGCAGGCTGGCTTCGGAATCGATCAGGAACTGACCCGACGTGACGACGGCGTCGCCTTCGCGCAGGCCGTCGGTGATTTCGGCCCAGTCGTTCTGAGTGATGCCGACGGTGACGTTGCGCGGCACGAAGTGGCCGTCGCCTTCGCTGAGCAATACCCGATTCCGGCTCCCGCTAACCAACAAGGCCTGTTGCGGGATCATCAGGCGCGGCTGTGGCTTCTGACCGGCGATCTGTACCGACAGGTACATGCCGGGTTTGAGCTGGTGCTGAGGATTTTCCAGCACCACGCGCGCTTTCAGCGTCCGGGTGGCGTCATCCAGTACCGGTAATAGTTCGCTGATGGCGCCGCGAAAGGTTTTTCCCGGCCAGGCGTTGCTGCCGGCTATCGCTTCGCTGCCGACGGTCAACTGCGCCGCCTGCGCCTGCGGGTAATCCACCTCGACCCAGACAGGATCTAAACTCGCCAATTCGAATAACGGCTGCGCCGGGGTTAACTGCATGCCTGCGCGCACCTCCAGTTTATTCACGTAACCGCTTGCCGGCGCGACGATCGTCACTCGGGACTGCGGTTTCCCGCTACGCTCCACTTCTCGGATCACCGCTTCCGGCATAAACAACAGAGACAGCTTTTGGCGCGCGGCCTGCGTCAGCGAACGATCGCCCAACTGTCGTACCGCCAGATACTCCTGCTGCGCCGCGCTCCAGGCGGGGTTCCACAGCGTCGCCAATGTTTCCCCCTGTTTCACCTGCTGTTGCAACGCATTGACATTAAGCCGTTCGACAATACCGCCGCTGGGCGCGACGATGGTGCGCAGCCCGCGTTCGTTCAGCGTCACGCTGCCATAGCCGGAAATTTGCGTGTCGAGCGATCGGATTTTCGCCTGCGCGGTGCGAACGCCCAGATTTTGCTGTTGACGAGGGCTGATGGTGACGCCGCCGTCATCCTGCGCTTCATCGGCATAACGGGGGATGAGCTGCATATCCATAAACGGCGATTTACCCGGTTTATCGAAGCGTTTATCCGGCACCATGGGATCGTACCAGTACAGCACCGGACGTTCGCTTTGTGCCGGCGAGGCGACGGCGGTTGTCCGAGGTTGCTGGCCGCCCCAGAAATAACCGACGCCGAGCGCGCCGGCGATCGCCAGCGTCAGCAGGCTGATAGTGAGTGGTTTATTCATTGCAATGGGTTTCCCTGTGGCGTCAGATAACGAATGGCTGCCCAAAACTGAGCCATCTCCCGAGCGGTAGTCTGTGCGTCAATCTGGCTTTCAAGCAGCGAGCGACGGGCTTCGAGCACGGCGGCAAGGTCGCTGACGCCGGACTGATACTGGGTCTGGATCAGCTTGATGCGCTGTCGCTGGAGAGGCAGCACCTCATTTTTCTGCCGCTGCCAGCGCGACTGAGCGGCCTGATACTGCGCGATCAGCGTGGCAAGCTGCGCCTGATGCTCTCTGCCGGTTAACAGTACGTTGTCGCGCGCTTCCTGCGTGCGGGCCACATCGGCGGCGTAGTCTTTATCCTGCCGTTTGGATTTGAACAGCGGCAGATCGACGGTCACCATCACGCCGGCCATGTCGTCGTAGTCGTCGCCACGTTTGGCGTAATAAAGTTCAACGCCCACATCGGGAATGGCCGCCACCGAGGATTGCGCCGAGCGAGCCAGAGCCAGTTCGGATTCGCGTTGCGCCAGCTGCATCTCCGGGTGCAGATGAATCGTTTTGCTCAGCTCGTCGGGCGAGGCGGGTAAACGTTCAAAGCGGGGAAGCGCGCCGCGGATATTGATATCCGGTATGCCGGTCAGTTGCACCATCCTGGCGCGCGCGATTTGCACATCCCGTTCGGCATCGGCCAGTTTATCCTGCATGGCCGCCAGCGTCAGACGGGCGTCCAGTACGTTACTGGCTTCGCCGCCGCTTGCGACGCCGGCCTTTTGCAACGGAATCTGCCGCCGGCTTTCATTGACCAACGATTTGACCTCTTGCAGGGATTGCTGCGATAGCGCCAGCTCCAGCCAGGCCTGAGCGGTTTCCCGTTGCAGACGGGCGCGAATAGCTTCACGGTTGCTGCGCAGGCTATCGGCTTCCACGCGGAACGTTTGCGCCTTGTTTTCGCGTTTGCTGCTGCTGACATAGGTTTGCATGATGCCGATGCGCTGCATCGTCATGCCTTCTCGCGTCAGTCGGCCGCCGTTATTTCCCCCCAACGGCAGGTTTTCGACGCCGAATTTGAGTTGAGGATCCGGGAGTTGCGTGGCGGAATCGGCCATGTTTTGCAGCGAGCGAATCTGATGATTATTGGCCGACAGCTCGGCGGAATAGCGCTCCGCCGCCTGTAAGGCCTGATTCAGATCCAGATCCGCCGCAAACGACACGGCAGGCAGCCACAGCAACATCGCCAGCCACCCCGGAGAAGGGCGTTTGGATAGGCTCATGTTCGATCCTCTTTTATTGTTGCCGCGGAGTAATATTGGTCAAGGTATAGCCGCTGTCGCTTTGGATAAAACTGAAGGCGACGGGCGTGTTAACCGGCAACGGTTTGAGAGGTTCATCGGAGGCGTCAGGCAGCCTGAAGGCCATGGTCATGGCCGGCCACTGCAAGTCGGCAATGGGCGTATGGGAAATGGTGACGCTGCGGGTATCCCATTGTTTAATTATCCCGCTGGCTTGGTAGACCTTTGCTGCGGTTTTGGACGCGTCGGGCGATGTCGGCGCGTGATGCTGATGCTCATTGGCCCATAAAGAGGAAGAAAGAAGCAGGCCGGCGATAAACGCCATATAAGTGGTGCGCATAAGAATAGCTCCATAAAAACGATAAATAACAGACGATTACGCCAATTGGCGCAGACTGGTTAATCGTTGTTGAGCTATTCGATAAAGCGGCAGAAACGGATTTCGGCCGGGGGGCCGGCAACCGGAGGGGTGAACCATACATGACTGGCGCAATTCGCTTCTCGCGGCGCAGCGGCCAGCGCTAACTCACTGCTGACCGGCAGCGCCAGTAACGCCGGCGATGCGTTGTCCTGTTTGATGGTGTCCGGCACACAGTGTTTTTCGCACAGCGGCGTCTGTTGCCCTGCCGAGTGTTTCGGCATCGCATCATGATGGGATGAATGAGACGTCGTTTGTTGCAGGTGCGCCTGATGCTGCACGGAAGGGGATACATTGTTGATCGTCAGATCGCAATGATGCCCGGCGAGGGCCAGTTGAGCATTCAGAAATAGCCAGCATAAGGCTAACAGCCATCCCCACCGGCCCTTGTGGCGCAGGTGGTGAATAAAGGAAGGCGATAATCCGGATGCTGACATGACATATCCTTACTGAATGCCATGGCAGTGTAATAGTCGGAAACTGACGCGGGCAAGCGGGAAATTGAAGAGATTTGTAAATTGGCGACGCGGGATCTTTTCTGTCACGCAGAACCTCCTGCCGCCGAGGGGGATGGCGGGATACTCTTGTTAGTCATTCCCACGCAGGCGGGGATCAGGTAATGGCTGTCTACGGTTTCAGCGGGCGATCCCCGCCTACTGCCGCGGGGATGACGGGTACTCTTTTGCGTCATTCCCACGCAGGCGGGGATCAGATAATGGCTGTCTACGGTTTCAGCGGGCGATCCCTGCCTGTTGCCGCGGGGATGACGGGTACTCTTCTGCGTCATTCCCGCGCAGGCGGGGATCAGGCAATGGCTGTCTACGGTTTCAGCAGGAGATCCCCGCCAACTGCCGCGGGGATGACGGGGAGATATTTGGGAATGACTTTCCCCTCAGTCATTCCCGCGCAGGCGGGAATCAGTCAATGACTATTCACGGTTTCAGCAGGAGATCTCCGCCAACTGCCGCGGGGATGACGGGTACTCTTTTGCGTCATTTCCGCGCAGGCGGGGACGATGAGGTTGCCGGTTATTGGGAAAAAAACTGGTACGTCGTCTCAGAACGATAAACCTTTCCCGGTTTTAACCAGCAATCCGGCTGCGGCCACTCCGGGTGATTGGGGCTGTCCGGCAGGAATTCGCTTTCCAGCGCGACGCCGGCATAATTTTCATAAGCCCGATCTCCACGCGAAGGCGTTCCGGCGAGGAAATTGCCGCTGTAGAGTTGCAGGGCCGGCGCGCTGGTAAACACGCTCATCAATACGCGTCCGTCGGATGACCATAGATTGGCCGCCGGACTTGCGCCGGAACCGCAGGTTCGGTGCAACAGATAAGCATGATCGTAACCGCCGACGGCAATCTGATCCTGGTCGCGCAGAAAGTCTTTCCCCAGCGTTTTAGGCTGGCGGAAATCCATTCCGGTGCCGTTTACTTCGGCGAGGCCGGCGATGGGAATACCGTCGCTGTTTACCGGCAGATAATCGTCCGCAAACAGTTGCAACCGATGTTGACGCACGTCTGCCGGGCTGCCGTCAAGGTTAAAGTAGGCATGATTGGTCAGGCACACCGGGCAATGTTTCTCCGCGACGGCCTGGTATTCGATTTCCAGCGCGTTCTGTTCGGTCAGGCGATAGCATGCCTGCACGCTAAGCTGGCCGGGAAATCCCTGATCGCCGTCCGCAGAGTGCAGTTGATAGGTGACCTGCGACGCATCCTGACTGAGGATCCGCCAGCGTCGGGCGTGGAAACCTTCCAGCCCGCCATGCAACTGGTGTTCTCCCTGATTGGCCGTCAGATGAAAAACTTCATCTCCGCGTCGGATCGTGGCATTGGCGATGCGATTGGCATAACGGCCGATCGACGCGCCGAGATAGGCCTGCTGCTGCGGATATTGTTCAGGCGAGGCGCACCCCAGCAACACTTCGCGAACCTCGCCATCCGCCAGGGGAAGTTCACAGGACAGCCAGGTTGCGCCCCAATCCATTAAACGCACGCGCATGCCGGCCTGGTTTTGCAACGTGGTTAGCTGAAATGGCTGACCATCCGGCGCCGGCGCGGCACTTTTTTCATTCAACATGGCCTGCTCCTGTACGTATTTAGTTAGTCCGGGTAGCCGTTAGGATGGGAGGACTGCCAGCGCCAGGTATCCTGCGCCATTTCTTGCAGCGAACGTTTTACCCGCCAGTTCAGATCCCTGGCGGCTTTTTCCGCATCGGCCCAATAGGCGGCCAGATCGCCCTGACGGCGTGGCGCGAAATGATAAGCGACGGGTTTGCCGCATGCCTGACTGAAGGCGTCGATCACCTGCAAGACGCTATAGCCGACGCCGGCGCCCAGATTATAAATATGCACGCCGGCGCGATTTTGCAGAGTATTCATCGCGGCGACGTGGCCGTCGGCCAGATCGACGACATGGATGTAATCACGCACGCCGGTGCCGTCTTCCGTCGGGTAGTCATTGCCGAAAACGGCCAGTGATTCACGGCGGCCAACGGCGACCTGAGCAATATAAGGCATCAGGTTGTTGGGAATGCCCTGCGGATCTTCGCCCATTTCGCCTGACGGGTGCGCGCCGACCGGGTTGAAATAACGCAGCAGCGTGATGCTCCAGTCCGGTTCGGCATGTTGCAGATCCTGCAAAATTTGTTCAACCATCAGCTTACTGCGGCCATAAGGGCTGGCGGGATGACCGGTCGGGAAACTTTCCTGATAGGGGATTTGCGGCTGATCGCCGTAAACGGTGGCGGATGAACTGAAAATCAGGTTTTTCACGCCGGCTTTTTTCATCGCTTCAACCAACACCAGCGTGCCGTAGACGTTGTTGTCATAGTATGCGATCGGTTTCTGGACGGATTCACCCACCGCTTTTAAGCCGGCGAAATGGATCACTGAATCGATAGCATGCCGGGCGAAAATGTCATCAAGCAACGCGCCGTCGCGTATATCGCCCTGATAAAAATCGGGCGTTTTTCCTGTCAGCTGCGTGATGGTTTTAACGACGCTGGCTTTACTGTTGCATAAATTATCAAGAATGATGGGCTGATGCCCGGCGGCCAGGAGTTGCACACAGGTATGGCTTCCTATGTAACCGCTTCCACCAGTAACAAGAACGTTCATAATGACCTCTGCTTGAAGATTGATAAAAAAATAACATGGCCTGAGGCTGAAAAAGGTGATCCATAGCCGAAAATAGCGCCTGTTATGAATAACTTTTTAACGGGCAAGCCCGTATTCAAATGCTGCTTTCATGCAAGTAAAACGCGATTTTCTACTTTATGATATTAAAAGTGGTAGCGTTATCACTAATGTGCCGATCCTTGAACGGGTAGGGCTTATAGGATTCTGGTTTACAGTGAGAAGATCAATCAGAATCCTGATGAATCACGCCCGGCGATCGCTTATGACGCGTCCCCCTCCGGGCCGTCGCAAGCGGCGTTAAACATCGCTCCCGGCGATTTTTTCAATTTGATAGTCATATACCTCGTCTCTGGCGACAAACGTCAGACGGTGCGTAATACACTGCGGGGCGTCTTCCGCATGATGGGAAACGAATAGCAACTGCGTGTCGCCTTCTCCGATCAGAATATCCAGCCAGCGGCGCACCAACTGTCGATTCAGCGGATCCAGCCCTTGCAACGGTTCATCAAGGATCAGCAACGCGGGATGTTTAACCAATGCTCTGGCGATCAACGTCAGGCGCTGCTGGCCCCAGGATAATGATTGAAAAGGGGCGTCCGCGATCGCGCCGTCAAGGCCCAGCAGGGTCAGCCACTGATTGGTCAGCTGACGCTGGCGGTCGGAAACCGCCTGATAGATGCCGATGGAATCGAAAAAACCGGAAAGAATCACGTTGCGCACGCTGACGCTGACGCGATAGTCGAGATGAAGGCTGCTGCTGACGTAACCGATATGCCGTTTGATATCCCAGATGGTTTCGCCGCTGCCGCGCCGACGGCCAAACAGAGTCAGATCGTTACTGTAACCTTGTGGATGATCGCCGGTAATCAGGCTCAGCAGCGTGGATTTTCCCGCGCCGTTCGGGCCGACAATCTGCCAGTGTTGGCGCGGCAGCACCTGCCAGCTTAAGCCATGCAGTATCGGACGATCGTTATATTGTACGACGCCGTTACGCAACGTTATACGCGGTTCATTCTCGGGAAGCATCGCCTGCTGCCGTGGATCTTCTGGTTCGGGCAGGGCGCTGCCGGCCAGTTTTTCGCTGTAGGCCAGTTGGGCGACCAGCGCCTCTGACAGCAGCGCTTCGCGTTCCCCGAGGCGGGTCAGGGTACAGTCGGCAAGGATACCGACGTGCTGGATAAAGTCAGGAATATCGTCAAAGCGATTCAAAATCAGCACCAGCGTATACCCCTGGTCGGCCAGCTCAGGCAGATGTTCGGCAAGCTGTCGGCGCGAGGCGACATCCAGCCCATCGAAGGGTTCGTCCAGAATGAGCAGGTCCGGGCGAGGCATCAAAGCCTGACACAGCATGGTCTTACGCGTTTCGCCAGTGGAAAGGTATTTGAAGCGACGCGCCAGCAGATGATCGATGCCAAACTGCTGCGCCAGTTGCCGGCAACGTGCGGGGTCGTTTACCGCATCCTGAATGACCTCTGCGGTGGTACGACCCGTGTCGTCTTCACCGCTGCTCAGCATGTCGGTGTTATTGCGTTGCCATTCAGCGGAAACCAGCTGTTGCAACTGTTCAAACGATAATCGGGTAATACGCTGAAAGTCGCATTGGCGTTCGCCGCTCAACAGCGGTAACTCACCGGACAGGGCGCGCGCCAGCGCCGACTTTCCGCTGCCGTTCGCGCCGACGAAAGCCCAGCATTGATGTTTTTCGATCGTCAGTTCATCCAGACGCAGCACGCGGGTATCGCTTAAGCGGAATAACCCTTGCGATATTTTCAACAACGACATTTTTGACCTTCCTAAGACGGGTGTTAAATTCGAACCAATGGTGTATCAGACTGCGGGCAGGGTTAGCAGAGCGTTGCAATAATCACCTTGTCGGCATCAAAATAAGCGTAGACCGGCTGCTCCGGCTGGAAACGTTGTTGTGAGACCACGGAATTCGGCACCGTCGCGCAAAGCGTTTCCCCACCGGCCAGCGCGACCAGCACTTCGCTATTGTCGGCGCCAGGCTGAATGCGCGCGATCCGCCCGTTAAGGACGTTATCCGCTTGCGGCGGCGTTTCCACGCACAAATTCACCCAGGGCGCTTTAACCAGCGCCAAGACTTCTTTACCGGACTGAAGTTGTAAACGCTCGGCGCTTTGTTGGGTAATCAATGCGTTGATCGACGTTTTGCCGTCAGCGAGTAAAATTTCCAGATGTTGCTGCACCTGTTGATGACTGCGTGCGATCACCGTGCCGAAAAACTGATTCCTGGCGCTGGTTTGCAGTGAAAAACGCGCAATGGCCGCCAGCAGGCTGTCCAGCGGCAGATGATCTTCGTGCAGTACGTCAAAGGCTTTCTGCTGAATTTGGCCAAGCAGGTCGTAAAGCTGAATCAGTCGTTCGCCATAGCGGGTCACCCGGGTGCCGCCGCCGCCTTTGCCGCCGGTCATGCGTTCAACGAGTGTTTGCTCCGCCAATTGATTCATTTCGTTAATGGCGTCCCATGCGCTTTTATAGCTGATGCCCGCCAGTTTGGCGCCCTGGCTGATTGAACCGGTATGGCGGATTTGTTTCAGTAATTCGATGCGCCGCGGGTCGGCGAATAGACGTTGTTGCAGCTTGAGGGTCAGCAGAATTTCAGCTTGCATGGCACGGGTCCACCAAAGGTGAGTGAAATTTGGTTTTAATAATTTGTATTGTCGCCATTTTTTTCATCAGGGGCAAATCGCACGAATGGCAGCGCTATTTCCTATTATTAAGATACAATGCCGATTCATTATGATGATTATGATAGCTTACGATGACGCGATTCAACGGGTAAGCGACTCGCGTAGCGGTAAGCGTTGCGATAAGTGAGGTAAGCATGTTGGAGTTATTAACAAGCCTGCTATTTGCCATAGCGATGGTGCCGGTAATGATGGCGATTATTTTGGGCGCCATCTATGGTTTGGGCGAAGTATTTAACGTTCTTTCCAATATCGGTCATACCGAAGAAGTTAAAAAGCAGCATTGATTTCAGGTTGTTTTGGAAATTCAGCGCATTGCGATTACGACCCCCTCCCGGCCTCCCCCTTGTCAGGGGAGGCTCGCCCTGACAAGGCGAGGAACTGATTGACCTCCTCCCCGTCTTCCCCTTGGCGCCGTCTCCCGATTCCAACGTCCGCACGCCGCGGATCTTTTGCGCCTAACAGCCGTTAAACCACATAGACACTGATGGAATTATCGTTATATTATCGGCTACACAACGGTGTCATCGGGAGACGGAAATGAAGAAGCATTGGATAAAATGGTTTACCGCGCTGGCGCTTTGCGCCGGCGTTGCGCTGCCGGCAATGGCGGCGGAAGAAAAAGTGACCGTGTTTGCAGCCGCATCGCTGACGAACGCATTACAGGAAATCGCTACGCAATATCAGCAAGAGAAAAATGTCACGATTGTCGCCTCTTATGCTTCATCCTCGACGCTGGCGCGTCAGATCGAGCAGGGCGCGCCTGCCGATATGTTCATTTCCGCCGATCAGCAGTGGATGGATTACGCCCAGGATAAAAATCTGATGGATAGCACGACCCGCTATACGCTATTGGGTAATGAGCTGGTGGTGATCGCGCCGAAAACCAGCGCCGTTAAAGACGTGGTCCTGAATGATAAAACCGATTGGAAAAGCCTGTTGAGCGGCGGTCGTCTGGCCGTTGGCGATCCGGATCATGTTCCCGCCGGTATTTACGCTAAAGAAGCCTTACAAAATCTGAAAGCCTGGGATACGCTTTCGCCTCTGATGGCGCGGGCGAACAACGTGCGCGCCGCCATGGCGCTGGTTGAACGCGAAGAAGCGCCGTTAGGTATCGTGTATGGTTCCGATGCCGTCGCCAGCGACAAAGTCAAAGTGGTCGGCATTTTCCCAACCAGCAGCCACAAGCCGGTGGAATACCCGATGGCGATTGTGAAAGATCACAACAGTGCGGCGGCGACGGGTTTCTATGACTACCTGAAAACGCCGGCGGCGGCGGAAGTCTTTAAACGTTTCGGCTTTACTCCGCGCTAGGATGTTAAGCGGCTATCGACGTTAAGTGATTATCCATGTTAAGTGACTATCCATGTTAAGTGACTATGAATGGCAGGCCGTTGAACTCAGCCTCAAGGTTTCTCTTGCGGCGGTGGTATGCAGCCTGCCGTTGGGGATCCTGATGGCGTGGATTCTGGTGCGTTTCCGCTTCCCCGGTAAATCGCTGCTTGATAGCATTATCCATTTGCCGCTGGTGTTGCCGCCGGTGGTCATCGGTTATCTGTTATTGATCGCCATGGGCCGGCGGGGAGTGATAGGCGCCTGGCTGTACGACTGGTTTGGTTTCAGCTTTAGTTTCAGTTGGCGCGGCGCGGCCCTGGCGTCGGCGATTGTCGCTTTTCCTCTGATGGTCAGGGCGATTCGCTTGTCTCTGGAAGCCGTGGATACGCGTCTTGAGCAGGCGGCGCGCACGTTGGGCGCATCGCCCTGGCGCGTGTTTTTTACCATTACCTTGCCGCTTTCCTTTCCTGGTATCGTGGTGGGTACGGTATTGGCTTTTGCCCGTTCTTTGGGCGAATTCGGCGCGACCATCACGTTCGTTTCCAATATTCCTGGCGAAACCCGAACCATCCCTCTGGCGATGTATACGCTGATCGAAACGCCCGGCGCGGAAACCGACGCCGCAAGGCTGTGCGTCATTGCCATCGCGCTTTCTCTGGTTTCGCTGCTGCTGTCCGAGTGGCTGACGAACTGGAGCCGTAAACGGTTGGGGGGCTAATGCTACAGCTCGATTTTGAACAACAGCTGGGCGATCTTCATCTCAGCGTCAAAGAGGATTTACCCGCCAGCGGCATTACTGCCGTTTTCGGCGTTTCCGGGGCAGGGAAAACTTCATTAATCAATGCCATTGTCGGATTAACCCGCCCTGATTCCGGGCGCATCATGCTGAACGAGCGCGTATTGGTCGATACCCGGAAGTCTATTTTTCTGCTGCCGGAAAAGCGCCGAATCGGCTATGTCTTTCAGGACGCGCGCTTATTTCCCCATTATCGTGTCCGCGGTAATTTGTGTTATGGCATGGCCGCCGGCATGGACGAACAGTTCGCCGACATCGTCCGGCTGCTGGGCATTGAACACTTGCTGAGGCGCTATCCGCTGACGTTATCGGGGGGAGAAAAGCAGCGAGTGGCGATTGGCCGCGCGTTGCTAACCGCACCCGATCTGCTGCTGATGGACGAACCGTTAGCTTCGCTCGATTTGCCGAGAAAAAGGGAGCTGTTGCCTTACCTGGAGCGTCTGGCGAAAGAAGTGAATATTCCCATTCTGTATGTCAGCCATAGTATGGAAGAGATCCTGCGGCTGGCGGATCGCGTCCTGGTGTTGGATCAGGGCAAAGTCAAGGCGCAGGGTATGCTGGAAGCGGTCTGGGCCAGCAGCGCGTTGCGTCCCTGGCTGCCGAGGGAAGAGCAAAGCAGCATATTGAAGGTGCGCGTGCTTGAACAGCATGACCGCTATGCGATGACGGCGCTGTCGCTGGGCGATCGTCACCTGTGGGTGGGGAAAGTGGATGCGCCGATTGATACGCCGTTGCGTATCCGTATTAATGCCGCCGATGTATCGCTGGTATTACAGCCGTCAACGGCGAGCAGCATCCGCAATGTTCTCCCGGCCAGAGTGGTCGAGTGCATTGATGTTGAGGATCAAATCGAAGTTAAGCTGGTCGTCGGCGATCAAACCCTATGGGCGAGAATTACGCCGTGGGCGCGCGATGAATTGGCGCTGCGCCCGAATATGCAGCTTTATGCCCAGATAAAAAGCGTATCGATTACCGCCTGATGGGCGTTACCCCAGCACTCGGGTGCGGATCACTTCCGCTATTCCCGGTTCCTCATTATGGCCGATAACCAGATCGGCATGCGCTTTGACTTTATCGGCGCTATTGCCCATCGCCACGCCGAGTCCCGCGTTTTCCAGCATGCTGAGATCGTTGAAGTTGTCCCCGAAGGCAATAACTTCGCTCATGCTGATTCCTTGTTCTTCAACCCATTTCCGCAGCAGCTTGCCTTTACTGTTTCCGGTTTGCGCAATATCGACCTGATCCTGCCACGACCATTCGCAGGCCAGGCCGAGCTCTTGCGCGACGATATCGGCGAAATCATTCAAGGTGGGAATATTTTCGTGATGCGTGGCGAATTTCCAGATAGCCAGAGAGGAATCGGCCTGCCGGGCTAAATCGTCGACCTGTTTTAACGACGGGCGTTGCCGTTCCGGCAGCGAGGCAGCCCAGGCTTGAGATCTGGCGACATGTCCGGTGGAGTGCTGGTAATACATGGCGTCATCCGCATACATCAAGCCATGGATATCAAATCGTTGCAGCAGCTTCAGCACGCTTTTCGCTTGTTCGGCCGACATAGGATTGGCATGAGACGCCTGACCTGCCAGATAATCATAGATATAGGTTCCGTTACAGCAGATGGCCGGGGTATCCAGTTGCAGCGCCTGATAGAAAGGATGAATGGCGGAGTGGTGACGGCCGGTCACGATGACCACTTTTACGCCTTGCCGACGAGCCAGTGCTAATGCGGCAAGTGATTCCGGCAAAATTTTTTTCTGTTGATTCAGGAGTGTTCCGTCGAGATCGAGCGCAATTACACGATAGGCCATAGTAGTCTCGTAAAGTGGCTGTAGAATAGAATGATTAATGATGATGTTACACTGTATTTCAGGCGGCGCAAAATACGGGTAAGTTAATGCCTCGCTGCTTTTGGTGAACCGCCTGAGAAGTAAAATTCGCATGAGTTAAGGAGAGTACGATGCAGCAAGTGGTTTATGTCGCCAGTCCGGAAAGTCAGCAAATTCATGTATGGCAACTTGGCGAGCGGGGCGACCTGGCGCTATTGCAGGTTGTCGATATGCCCGGGCAGGTGCAACCCATGGTGATTGCGCCTGATAAACGCCATTTGTTTGCCGGTGTTCGTCCCGATTTTCGCGTTATCAGCTATCGTATTGATGATAAAGGGTTATTAACGGAAACGGGTTCGGCTTCTTTACCCGGCAGCCCAACGCATCTGTCCACCGATCGTCAGGGGCGTTTCCTGTTTAGCGCTTCCTACAGCGGCGCCACTGTCAACGTTATTCCGATTGGTGAAAACGGCATTGCCGGTGAGTCAATCCAGCAGTTGGATGGGTTGGAGGGATGCCACTCCACCAATATCGATCCTACCAATACCGTGGTCTGGGCGCCTTGCCTGAAAGAAGATCGTATCCGTTTGTACGATCTGAGCTCCGCGGGAGAGCTGAGCGTGCATTCTCAGTCGGCATTGGCAACCGCTGCCGGCGCGGGGCCGCGCCATATGGCTTTCCATCCCAACCAGAATTTTGCCTATTGCGTCAATGAACTGAACAGCTCCGTGGATGTTTATCAGCTCAATACGCCGGACGGCGAATATCAAAGAGTTCAGACGCTGGATGCGATGCCTGCCGGATTTACCGATACGCGCTGGGCGGCGGATATTCACATTACGCCGGATGGGCGTTTCCTTTATATCAGCGATCGCACCGCCAGCCTGTTGAGTATTTTCCAGGTGTCCGAAGACGGCGGCACGCTGTCGTTGACCGCGCACCAGCCGACGGAAACGCAGCCGCGTGGTTTCAATATTGACGATAGCGGCAAGTATCTGATTTCCACAGGACAGAAATCGCAACATATCGAGGTGTATCGTATTAACGATACCGACGGCGCATTACAGCCGCTGGCACGTTATCCGGTGGGTAAAGGCGCGATGTGGGTGAGTGTTCTGGCGCTGGATTGAGTTCGAATGCGGGCAGTCATCCCCGCGCTCTGCCCCGTCATCTCCGAGACTCAACCCATGTCATCCCCGATACCCCAACCCTTGTCATCCCCGCGGCAGTAGGCGGGGATCACCTGCTGAAACCGTACACAGCCATTGGCTGATTCCCGCCTTCGCGGGAATGACGGCCGGGCGCGACTCCTGTCATCTCCGAGACTCTGCACATGTCATCCCCGATACTCCAACCCTTGTCATCCCCGCGGCAGTAGGCGGGGATCATCCGCTGAAACCGTAGACAGTTATTGGCTGATTCCCGCCTGCGCGGGAATGACGGCGGGGGAGCGACTCCTGTCATCTCCAGACTCCACACTTGTCATCCCTGAGACTCTACCCTCGTCATCCCCGAAACCCCATCCCTTGTCATCCCCGCGGCAGTAGGCGGGGATCATCCGCTGAAACCGTAGACAACCATCGGCTGATTCCCGCCTAGCCGCGGTACTCGATAATCGATAAACCGGCGTTGTAATCGGTGCTGTAGATAATGCCTTCGGCATCGACAAACACATCGCAGGATTGAATCACTTTGGGTCGGCCGGGACGTTTATCCACCATGCTTTGCGGCGCAGCCGGCACCAGCGCGCCGGTTTCCTTCGGCTGATAAGGATTGCTGATATCGTAAGCCCTGACGCCGGCGTTCTGGTAGGTCGCGAAAATCAACGTTGAACTGATAAAACTGCCCGGCCGGTTTTCGTGCAGGTTATGCGGGCCAAAGTGCGCGCCTTTTTTCACATAATCCGTTTCGGCCGGCTGCGGGAAGGTCGCAATACTGACCGGGTTGCTCGGTTCCCGAATATCAAATACCCAGATAAGTTTCTCGCCATCTTCCTGATTATCCAGCACGGCTTCATCCAGTACGATAAGCAGATCGCGATCGGGCAGCGGCAGCGCGGTATGCGTACCGCCGCCGAAAGGCGGGCTCCAGTTGCGATGGCTGATAAGCTTTGGCGCGCTGCGATCGCTCATATCCAGCAGCGTTAATCCGCCATCGCGCCAACTGCCGTATGCGGTATCGCCGCTGACGATGGCATGATGCAGCGCGTAGCGTTTTCCCTCCGGCCAGTCGGGCTTCTCGCCGCCGGCGGTATGCATGCCGGGCAGCCAGTAACTACCGGCGACTTCCGGGCGTTTGGGGTCGGCCAGGTCGATGGTCAGGAAAATATAGTCGCTGTAGCCGTCAAGCAGTGCCGAAACGTAGGCCCAGCGGCCGCCGACATACCAGATACGGTGAATACCGATGCCGTCCAGCGCCAGAAAGCTGATTTCGCGCGGTTTATCCGGCGTCGAAATATCAAAGATCCGTAATCCGGCGCTCCAGCTTTTACCCTGCTGTTTGGTGCTGACCGTCTCGGCGACCGAGCGGGTATAGTAAACTTTTTCCTCGGCAAAACTGGCGTCGGCGAACAGATCGCGGGCATTGACCACCAGCAGCAGATCGTCGTGCGCCTGTAGGTGGATATTCCAGGTTCCGGACGGCGCGGCGATGAATCCGGCGGGTTTGGGATGCCTGGCATCGCGCACATCCACAATGGATACGCCTTGCGAAACCATATGGCCGATATAGGCGTAACCCCGATGAACCATAACCTGTACGCCATCGGGTCGGCCACCCTGATCGCTGTGGCCGATCAGCCGCATATTGCGGCTGTATTCCGGGGTGGGCAGAGGATGAGATGCCATCTTTTATCCCCCTTATTTAGCCTGTTTGGCTTCCAGCGTAGCGAACCATGGCGGAGTAAAATCATCGGTATGGCCCCAGCCGGGGATGATTTTAGCCAGTCCGGCAACGTTGACCGGACCAGGCTGGCTGGCTAACAATGCCTGAGGGATGGCCGCCGCTTTGAATTCATAGGTGGCGGGAGTCGGTTCGCCGGCGATTTTATTGGCGACCAGGCGCAGGTTTACCTTGCCAATCAGTTTAGGGTCGACCGCCACGCTGACTTTCCAGGGGCTGTTGGCTTCGCGCATCAGTTGCAGATCCTGGTTGGAGATATCAATGCTGTAGATTTTGATTTCGGTACGGCCGTTTTCTTTCAGCGCTTTATACGCACCCTGGGTAAATGCATCCCATGAGCCCCAAATCGCATCAATCTTGCCCTTCGGATATTTCGCCAGCACCGCGCCGACTTTGTTGGCCGTATCGCCCTGCACGTCAGAGGAAACGGCGCCGATGGACTCCAGTTCCTTGATGCCGGGATTGGCCTTCAGAATTTGCTGATAGGCCAGTTGGCGGCGCTCCATGGGCGGGAAGCCGGCCACCCACAGTTTGATGATATTCGCCTGACCGTTGAAATCCTTAACCAACTGGCCGAATGACTCATGGGTCAGGGAGGCGTCGTCCTGTTGCGTGACGGTGACGCCGGGGATCTCGCCATTGACGGCGGTATCAAACACTGAAACCGCAATGCCGCTGTCGACGATACGTTTGACCAGGTCGGTAGAGTAGGGGTCGCGTCCCTGAGACAGAATGATGCCGTCGTATTTTTGGCTGATGGCCTGATTGACGAAGTCCTGGAAGCGCGCGTCATCGCCGTTGCTCAGGAATGTGCTGACCTTAAAGCCCAGCTTTTTGCCTTCTTCGAGTACGCCGGAGATAAACTGCGTGGTGTTGTCGTCGGAGCCCAGATTGCGGATAACGGCGATACGTACCGGGCCGTTATGCTGAGCCAGAGCTGCGGGAATTGGCGCAATGGCAGCGGGTTGGGCGGCAAATACCGGTAAAGCGGTCGCCAGGCTTAACGCTATCAGTGCGGGGGTAAATTTCTTCATTATCAGCTCCATGGTATGTCAGCAATGTGTTGTGTTAAGTCTATATCGCGGTTTTATGGTTTTCGTTTGAAAATTCATCGAGTTGATAGCTGTCTGGATGGCTATTTGCAAGCGATAGCGCATCATAACCGCTAAGCGATGGCTGAGGAATGGGGTGCATTATGCCTTTTAGGCGCAAGTTATAACCGTTGGTTTGTTTGGCTGAGCCGGGGGAGCGGCAGGCCGGTTGCGCGCCATAAAAAAATGCCCGCTGACGGGGCATTTGATGATCTTTATTTCGCGTTCAGCCGACCCCCGCTCCCTCTGGCAAGGGAAGGGGCGGCCGGAAAAAGGGCGAAATTACTTCTTCGCTTCTTTCTCTTTCAGGCTGCGCGCCCAGCGGGGATGGTGTTTCTTCGCCCATTGCTCGGAAACTTTCCCCTCAATCATGCCTTTAATCGACCCTTTGACCCAAAATGCCATATACATATGAATCAGAATCGCATGGATCAGCACGATAGCCGCCGCCGCATGAATCAGAATGGCGTAACGCACCACATCGATCGGAAACCAATGGGCGAAATACGGGCGCCACATAATGACGCCGGTAATCAGCAGAACCAGCGTTAACCCCATAATGCTCCAGAACATCATTTTCTGGCCGGGGTTATATTTACCCACGTCCGCCACTTCGTGTTCATTGCCCTTCAACACCTCAATGATATTGAGGAACCAGGGAATATCACGCAGTTTGGGGATGTTGTGGCCGACAAAACGGATGAACATCGGAATCAGGCAGATAACGATCAGTATGCCGAAAAAGGGATGCATAATGCGCCCCATCTGCGGCGTGCCGAAGGTTTGCGTCAGCCACTGCAAGGTCGGAAAGAACAACGCTATCCCGGATAAGGCGACCAGGAAAAAGCTGATCACCACTATCCAGTGACAGATTCGGTCAATGAATTTGGTACGCAAAATCATTTTCTGTTTACTCATGTTTGTCCTCTCCCTCATTCTCGTGCTCAATTTCTTCCGTGTTCGGGCCGATGCCGACGTAGTGGAAGATTAATCCGGCAAACGTCATGACAAATCCGAGCGCCGATAAGGGCTTCAGAATGCCTTTCCACAGATTGACCGGCGTGGAGATTTGCGGGTTATCGGGAAGATTGTGGTACAGCGACGGTCTGTCGGCGTGGTGCAGGACATACATGACATGCGTACCGCCAACCCCTTGCGGGTCGTAAAGACCGGCGTGCTCGTAACCGCGTTTTTTCAGATCGACGAGCCGCTGCTCGGCGACGATTTTCATTTCTTCTTTGGTGCCGAAATGGATCGCCCCGGTCGGACAGGTTTTCACGCAGGCCGGCTCTTGACCGACGCTGACGCGATCGACGCACAGCGTGCATTTATAAACGCGGTTATCCTCTTTATTCAGGCGCGGAATATTAAACGGGCAGCCGGCGATACAGTAACCGCAACCGATGCACTGTTCGGATTGAAAATCGACGATGCCGTTGGCGTACTGAATGATGGCGCCTGCCGACGGACAGGCTTTCAGGCAGCCCGGTTCGCTACAGTGCATGCAGCCGTCTTTGCGGATCAGCCACTCCAGCCGGTCGTTTTCTTCCACTTCCGAGAAACGCATCAGCGTCCAGGATTTGGCGCTCAGATCGGCCGGGTTATCGTAAACCCCGACGTTATGGCCGACTTCGTCACGCAGATCGTTCCACTCTGAGCAGGCGACCTGACAGGCTTTACAGCCGATGCAGGTGGTGACGTCGATCAGTTTCGCCACTTCGCTTTTATCGTCACGCGCATGCGGCGGCGGTGTGAAAGCGTTGGTGGCCGAACGTTTAATAATATCTTGAGATTGCATTGACATAGTTGGCTACCCTTACACCTTCTCTATATTTACCAGAAACGCTTTATATTCAGGCGTTTGTGAATTAGCGTCGCCGACGCTGGGGGTGAGTGTGTTAGCCAGGAAGCCTTTACGGGTCGCGCCTTCAAAACCCCAGTGGCAAGGAATACCAACGGTTTCAACGGATTGACCGGCAATGTTCAGCGTTTTGATGCGCTTGGTGACCACCGCTTTGGCTTTGATATAGCCGCGCTGGCAGGAAATCCTCACTTCATCGCCCGCTTTAATGCCTTTGCTTTGCGCCAGATTTTCGCCAATTTCAATGAACTGCTCTGGTTGTACTATCGCATTCAGCCGCGCGTGTTTCGTCCAGTGACGGAACAACTCGGTAATGGAATAGGTCGTTGCGACGTAAGGGAAATCTTTCGCCGACCCCATGGTTTTCGCATCGCTGGCGAACAAACGCGCCGCCGGGTTAGAAACCACGTCGGGATGCAGCGGATTGGTGCCTAGCGGTGTTTCAATCGGCTCGTAGTGTTCCGGGAACGGGCCATCCACCAGTTTGTCCATGGAGAACAATCTGGCGAGACCTTCCGGCTGCATGATAAACGGTCCGGTATCTTTACCCGGCGGCACGGTGCTGGCGAAGTCGGGAATATCAATCCCGCTCCATTTCTGGCCGTTCCATTCCATCAGCTTGCGTTTCTTATCCCACGGCTTGCCTTGCAGATCGGCGGAGGCGCGGTTGTAAAGAATGCGACGGTTTTGCGGCCATGCCCACGACCAGTTCGGCGTACAGCCCAGACCGGCGTCGGCGTTATCGCGTTTGTCCATCTGGTTGCCGGCTTCCGTCCAGCAACCGGCGTAAATCCAGCAGAAACTGGCGGTGGTGCCGTCATCGCGCAACTGGGAAAAGTCGGCGATTTGCTGACCTTTCTTCAGGATAAGTTTGCCGCTGTCGTCATACAGATCGGCCAGCGCGATACCGTTGGCTTCACGGGCAATCTCTTCCGGCGTCGGGTCTTCCGGATCCTGATAGTTCCAGTTAATGTTCATTAACGGATCGGGATAGGCGCCGCCTTCTTCTTGATAAAGTTCACGCAGGCGCATCAGCAGCTTGCCGAGAATTTTGCCGTCGTGCAGCGCTTCTCCCGGCGGCTCTGCCGCGGCCCAGTGCCATTGCAGCCAGCGGCCGGAGTTGGCGATCGAACCGTCCTCTTCGGCAAAGCAGGAGGAGGGCAGACGGAACACTTCGGTTTGAATCGATTGGGTATCGACGTCGTTGAATTCGCCATGGTTCTGCCAGAAGGTAGAGGTTTCCGTGGCTAACGGATCGATAGTCACCAAAAATTTCAGTTTGGACAGCGCTTCGGTGGCTTTATTTTTATTGGCGAACGCGGCGATGGGGTTAAAACCCTGAACGATATAGCCGTTGATTTTGTCTTCCATCATCAGCTCGGTCTGCGCCATGATGTCGTAGCTGCGATCCCATTTGGGCAGCCAGTCATAGCCCCAGTTGTTGGCCGCTTGCGCATTCTCGCCAAAGAAACTCTTCATCATGCTGATAAAGAATTTCGGGGTGTTTTTCCAGTAGTTAACCTGTTCGGGCAACAACGCCGCCGGCGTGATTTGTCCCAGATAGGTTTTCAGGTCGGTTTGTTTTTCCGACGGCAGCGGCATGTAGCCCGGCAGGTTGGTGGTCAACAGGCCAAGGTCGGTATAGCCCTGAATATTGGAGTGACCGCGCAGGGCGTTGATGCCGCCGCCGACCATGCCGATATTCCCCAGCAATAGCTGGATGATGGCGGCGGCGCGGATGATCTGGGCGCCGTTGGTGTGGTGAGTCCAGCCCAGCGCATACATAAAGGTGGCGGTTTTATCCGGCACGCTGGTTTCCGCCAGCGAACGGCAGATCTCTTCATAGGCTTTGGCGGGCGTGCCGCACAATGAGGTCACCATTTCCGGCGTATAGCGCGCAACGTGCTTTTTCAGCAGGTTCCACACGCAGCGAGGGTGGGAGAGCGTCTTGTCGCGTTTGGCGAAGCCGGCGGCATCCAGTTCGTATTGCCAACTGGATTTGTCGTATTGACGGGTTTCCTGGTTATACCCGCTGAACAGGCCTTCATCAAAACTGAAATCATCGCGCACAATCAGGCTGGCGTTGGTGTAAGACACCACATAGTCATGATGGACTTTGTCCTGCGTGATTAGATAGTTAACGATACCAAGCAGAAAGGCCGCATCCGATCCCGCACGAATAGGCGCGTAGAGATCGGCAACCGAGGCGGAACGGTTGAAACGCGGATCGACGACGATCAGTTTCGCGTCATTATGCGTTTTGGCTTCGACCGCCCATTTAAAGCCGACGGGATGCGCTTCCGCCGGGTTGCCGCCCATGACGATAATCACGTTGGCGTTTTTGATATCGACCCAGTTGTTGGTCATGGCGCCGCGCCCGAAGGTCGGGGCCAGTGCGGCGACGGTCGGGCCATGGCACAGGCGGGCCTGACAATCGATGGCGACCATACCCAGCGAACGGGTGAATTTCTGATCGAGCAGCCCGGTTTCGTTGCTGGCGGCGGAGGAGCACAGCATGCCGGTGGTCGTCCAGCGGTTGACGATGTCGCCTTTGGCGTTCGTACGCTGAAAATTGGCGTCGCGGTCCGCTTTCATCAGGCGCGCGATACGGTCGATAGCCTCATTCCAGCTGATGCGTTGCCATTTATCCGAACCCGGCGCGCGATATTCAGGATAAAGCAGACGATTCTTGCTGTGAATATAGTCCACCAGGCCGGCGCCTTTCGGACATAAAGAGCCGCGGCTTACCGGATGATCGGCGTCGCCTTCGATATGAAAAATGGAGGGTTTGGCATTTTTTGCGCCATCGCCGAGGCTGTACATCAGTACGCCGCAGCCGACGGAACAGTATGTGCAGTTATTGCGTGTCTCTTTTGCTCGCAGCAGTTTGTATTGACGTACCGATGCCATTGCTTCCGTTGGGGTAAAACCCAACATCGCGAGGGTGGTTCCAGCCATTCCTCCCGCGCAAACTTTAAAGAAACTTCTTCGATTCAGTTGCATTAGTTTCCCTGTTTATTATGTATCATTTTTGTTGCAGGCAATCTAACAACACACAAATTGTGGGTTTTGCGCCAAATCAAAAATTAAGTATTTAAGGTCTTTTCTTGTTGCTCAGGGAACGGGATTTTTGTGCGCTGTATCACTTTTTATATAGCGAATGGTTAAGTTTGTGTTGTTTTGTGGTTTCTTTCGGCAACATGGAGAGGCAGATGACGTGAGATGTGAAAACAGGAATGTTAAAAAAGGATGTTAAAAAGGCGGAACAATTGTTCCGCCTGAGTTTGAGGTAAGGCTTTACCCTGTGAATTCGTCATCCCCGCGTCCGACCCTCGTCATTCCCGCGGCTCCTAATCCTCGTCATCCCTGCGGCAGTAGGCGGGGATCACTTGCTGAAACCGCAAACAGTCATTGACTGATCCCCGCCTGCGCGGGGATGACGGGTTGTTTGTGCGTGTTCTCCAATTCCCTGATTGCCGCACCGGCGGGCGCGTAATGTTATTTCACCTGCATACCGGGTTGCGCGCCGCTATCCGGGCTGAGCAGGAAAATGTCTTTCCCGCCGGGGCCGGCGGCCATCACCATGCCTTCTGATACGCCGAAACGCATTTTGCGCGGCGCCAGATTGGCGACCATCACCGTCAGGCGGCCTTCCAGCTTGGCCGGATCGGGATAAGCCGAGCGGATACCGGAGAACACCTGCCGAGTTTCGCCGCCGAGATCCAGCGTCAGACGGAGGAGCTTATCGGAACCGTCAACCAATTCAGCCTGTTTGATCAGGGCGATACGCATATCCACCTTATCAAAATCGTCAAACTTGATGGTTTCTTGTATCGGGTCGTCCGCCAGCGGACCGCTCGCGACTTTCGCCGCCGCCATATCCTCTTTGGATGCATCCACCATGGCATTAACCTTATCCAGATCGATACGACTGAAAAGCGCTTTAAAGGCATTCACCTGATGATTAAGCAACGGCGTGGTGATTTCATCCCACTTCAGTTCCTGATTCAGGAACGCTTCGGCACGTTGCGCCAGCGCGGGCAGTACCGGTTTCAGGTAGGTCATCAGTACCCGGAACAGATTGATGCCCATAGAGCAGATGGCTTGCAGATCGGCGTCGCGGCCTTCCTGTTTCGCCACCACCCACGGCGCCTGTTCGTCCACGTAGCGGTTGGCCAAATCGGCCAGCGCCATGATTTCACGGATTGCTTTGCCCGACTCACGGCTGTTGTAGGCGTCAGCGATGCTTTCCGCCGCATCGGTGAAGGTTTTATACAACGCTTCATCAGCCAGCTTATCGGCCAGTTTGCCGTCGAAACGTTTGCTGATAAAACCGGCGTTGCGCGAGGCCAGATTGACCAGCTTGTTGACGATGTCGGTATTCACGCGCTGAACGAAATCTTCCAGATTGAGATCGATGTCATCAATACGGGAAGAGAGTTTAGCCCCGTAGTAGTAGCGCAGGCAGTCGGCATCCAGATGCTTGAGATAGGTATCGGCCTTGATGAAGGTGCCGCGTGATTTAGACATCTTGGCGCCGTTGACCGTGACATAACCGTGAACAAACAGGTTGGTCGGTTTACGGAAGTGACTGCCTTCCAGCATGGCCGGCCAGAACAGGCTGTGGAAATACACGATGTCTTTGCCGATGAAATGGTACAGTTCGGCGGTGGAATCTTTGCGCCAGAACTCATCGAAACTGAGATCGCCGCGTTTGTCGCACAGATTTTTGAATGAGCCCATGTAGCCGATCGGCGCATCCAGCCAGACATAAAAATATTTGCCCGGCGCATCCGGCACTTCGAAACCAAAGTAAGGCGCGTCGCGAGAGATATCCCACTGTTGCAGACCGGCATCGAACCATTCCTGCATCTTGTTGGCGACCTGCTCTTGCAGCGCGCCGGAGCGCGTCCAGGCTTGCAGCATGTCGCTGAAAGCCGGCAAATCGAAGAAGAAGTGCTCTGATTCGCGCATTACCGGCGTGGCGCCCGACACCGCGGACTTCGGATCGATCAGATCGGTCGGGCTGTATGTCGCGCCGCAGACTTCGCAGTTATCGCCGTACTGATCGGGCGCCTTACATTTCGGGCAGGTGCCTTTCACGAAACGGTCCGGCAGGAACATGCCTTTTTCCGGATCGTAAAGCTGAGAGATAGTGCGGTTTTTAATAAAACCGTTCTCTTTAAGCCGGGTGTAAATCAGGGCGGACAGTTCCCGGTTTTCTTCACTGTGCGTGGAGTGATAATTGTCGTAGCTGATGTTGAAGCCAGCGAAATCCTGTTGATGTTCCTGACTCATCGCCGCAATCATTTGCTCCGGCGCAATGCCCATCTGCTGCGCTTTCAGCATGATTGGCGTGCCGTGGGCATCGTCCGCACAGATAAAGTAAACCTGGTTGCCGCGCATTCGCTGGTAACGAACCCAGATATCCGCCTGAATGTGTTCAAGCATATGACCGAGGTGGATCGAACCGTTAGCGTAAGGCAACGCGCACGTTACCAATATTTTCTTTGCGACTTGAGTCATGAGGAACTTGCTTTCTTTTGGTGATTGAGGGTCATTGATGTTAACCGATAGCGCCTTACTGCGTAAACCGCTGCCTTGCCTAAACCTGTCTGCCGGGCATGAAACCGGCGCGAATAATTCAGGATGATCAGCCGGGGGTTTTTACGCCGGGTGCGCAAGTCGCGGTATTCTTCTGATATGCTATAGCGGTCTTTATCGGTTAAATAATGAGAATTTTAAGGAGCCGGAATGAACTCTACCCTCCCCGAACAGCGCCCAGAGGCCCTGCATGCCATGGTGACCGGGGTACTCTCGACTTTTCAGCACCCGACACTGAAAAATAACCTGACGACCTTGAACGCGCTGCATCACTGCGCGTTGCTGGATGATGTGCTGCATATTGAATTAATTATGCCGTTCGCCTGGCTGAGCGGTCTGGAAGCATTAAAAGAGACGGTGAGTGATGAACTGCTGCGCCTGTCCGGCGCGAAAGCGGTGGAGTGGCGCATGACGCAGAACATCGCCACATTACGTCGGGTGAACGATCAGGCCGGCATCAAAGGGGTCAAGAATATTATTGCGGTCAGCTCCGGCAAGGGCGGCGTCGGCAAATCCAGCACCGCGGTGAATATGGCGCTGGCGCTGGCGGCGGAAGGCGGCAATGTCGGTATTCTGGATGCCGATATTTACGGCCCGTCGATCCCGACGATGCTGGGGGCCGCGAGCGAGCGCCCGACTTCGCCGGACGGCCAGCACATGTCGCCGATTATGGCGCACGGTCTGGCGACCAATTCGATTGGTTATCTGGTCACCGATGACAACGCCATGGTGTGGCGGGGTCCGATGGCGAGCAAAGCGTTGTTGCAACTGTTGCAGGATACCCTCTGGCCGGATCTGGATTATCTGGTGCTGGATATGCCGCCGGGTACCGGGGATATCCAGTTGACGCTGGCGCAGAATATTCCCGTCACCGGCGCGGTGGTGGTGACGACGCCGCAGGATATCGCGCTGATGGATGCGATGAAAGGGATCGCCATGTTCGAGAAAGTCAGCGTGCCGGTATTGGGTATCGTGGAGAACATGAGCGTGCATATTTGCAGCAACTGCGGTCATCTGGAGCCGATTTTCGGCACCGGCGGGGCGCAAAAGCTGGCGGAAAAATACCATTGCGCGCTGCTGGGGCAACTGCCGCTGCATATTTCGCTGCGTGAAGATCTGGATCGCGGCGAACCGACGGTGGTAAGCCATCCGGAAAGCGAGTTCACGTCTCTCTATCGCGAACTGGCCGGTCAGGTCGCCGCGCAACTCTACTGGCAGGGCGAAGTCATTCCGACGGAAATCTCCTTCCGGTCGCTGTAGGCGGTGGATGGCGGGGCAGGGTGACAAAACCGCCACGCCGTCTCTTTCCACCGTTCCTGACTCTGGTCGTCCTTAATACGGCCATTGTCACTCCGCCAACCGCCGCCGTCCTCAGCGCGTTATCCGCGACAACCATACGTCCATATGTCATCTCCGTCTTCGACCCGGCAATTATTGTCATCCCTGCCGCCAACTCGTCATCCCCGGCACTAACCCGTCATCCCCGCGGCCGTAGGCGGGGATCACATGCTGAAACCGTAGACAGCCACAGCTATTGGCTGATTCCCGCCTGCGCGGGAATGACACGTGGGCGAGGTGTGAATTGGGCTAATCAACACAGTATCTGTGTCGGAGGCGAAGAGTTGTGCAAATGACCGTGTAGCAATGACGTAAATATTAAATTATATGACTATAAAGATCGTCCCAGTTTGGATTGATACTTTCAATCAACCTGATTTTCCAAGCCCTGTTCCATTTTTTTAGCTGTTTTTCACGCAAAATGGCATTATTTATATCTTCAAAAAATTCGTAATAAACCAGCATGTTCAGGTCATATTTCTCAGAAAAACCACCCGTAATATGGTTTTTGTGTTGCCATATGCGTTTGAGCAAGTGGCTGCTTACCCCGACATAGAGTGATCCATAGGGTCGGTTGCTCAATATGTATATACATGGCTGTTTGCTCATGTCTGCATTCTTAAAAATGGTTTTACGCGGAATAGTTCGTTTTAATCTGAAGAGATTACTAAGTCAGGTGTCCTATTTGAAATTTGGAATATGATTCGCAGTGATGATGTTTTCCCCGTTCCCCCTGCGGTAAAATGCATCCCTGTCATCCCTGTCATCCCTGTCATCCCTGTCATCCCTGTCATCCCTGCCACCTCCGGCGCCAACTCGTCATCCCCGCGGCCGTAGGCGGGGATCGCATGCTGAAACCGTAGACAGCTATTGACTGATTCCCGCCTGCGCGGGAATGACACGCGGGCGAGATGTGAATGTAGCTAATCAACATGGTATTCGCTACGACCCTGTTATCTTCCGACCACGACCCCATCATTCCGGCCAGTAACCCACCATTCGCTCCAGCAACCCGCCATCTCCGGCACTACCCCGTCATCCCCGGCACCAACTCGTCATCCCCGCGGCAGTAGGCGGGGATCGCTTACTGAAACCGTAGACAGCTATTGGCTGATTCCCGGTTACTCGCTCCATTCCGGGGTTCGCTCTTCGGCCGCCGGCAGCGGCGTTCAAACACATTCCCGATGCTTTTGTGCGCAGGCAATGACTAAGGAAGGAGTACCGTGTTCCGTGGCGGTTTTTCTATATAACAGGTTAACCACCTGAGAGTTAAATAAGTTATTCAGATCCTGAGTGCTCTACCCCGGTAATAGTGGAAACGCTGGCGTGAACAGCGCTAACTCCCTATAATTGCCGCGTCGTCGCACCAGTTGGTGCATCCCTCTCTTTTTTATGTTAATCAGGTCTTTAATACCATGACTGATAAGTCTCACCAGTGTGTCATCATCGGGATCGCGGGCGCATCTGCTTCCGGTAAAAGTCTTATTTCCAGCACGTTATACCGTGAATTGCGCGACCAGGTTGGTGACCAGCATATTGGTGTGATACCTGAAGATAGCTACTACAAAGATCAAAGTCACCTGACGATGGAAGAGCGGGTCAAGACCAACTACGATCATCCCAGCGCCATGGACCACAGCCTGCTGCTGACGCATTTGAAAATGCTGAAAGCGGGTCAGGCGGTAGAACTTCCCTTATACAGCTATGTTGAACATACTCGTAAACAGGAAACGGTGCATCTTGAGCCGAAGAAGGTCATTATTCTGGAAGGCATTCTGCTGCTGACGGAAGCCCGCCTGCGTGATGAAATGAACTTTTCCATTTTTGTCGATACGCCGCTGGATATTTGCCTGCTGCGTCGTATGCGCCGTGATGTCAACGAACGCGGTCGTTCAATGGATTCAGTGATGGAACAGTATCAGAAAACGGTACGTCCAATGTTTATGCAATTTATCGAACCCTCAAAACAATACGCCGACATTATCGTGCCGCGTGGTGGGAAAAACCGTATTGCGATTGATATTCTGAAAGCCAAGATAAGCCAGTTTTTCGAATAATCTTTTTGGGGTTTTTAGCCAGTATTGATGCGAGTGGAGAAAAAAATGAGACTGTGTGACCGTGATATTGAAGCCTGGTTGGACGATGGCAGATTGCTGATTACGCCGCGACCGCCGACAGAAAGAATCAATGGCGCTACCGTTGATGTCCGCTTAGGGAATCAATTTCGGGTATTCAGAGGACACACGGCGGCTTTTATTGATTTAAGCGGCCCGAAAGATGAAGTCAGCGCGGCGTTGGATCGCGTGATGAGCGATGAAATTAACCTGCCGGAAGGCGAAGCCTTCTTCCTGCACCCGGGCGAACTGGCGTTGGCGGTCACGCTGGAGTCGGTAACATTGCCGGATAATCTGGTTGGTTGGCTCGACGGACGTTCTTCTCTGGCGCGCCTGGGCTTGATGGTTCACGTTACCGCGCACCGAATTGATCCGGGTTGGCAGGGAAGAATCGTGCTGGAGTTCTATAATTCAGGTAAATTGCCGTTGGCATTGCGTCCCGGCATGATGATCGGCGCGCTGAGTTTTGAACCGCTTTCCGGCCCGGCGGCTCGGCCTTATAACCGTCGTCAGGATGCAAAATATAAAGATCAGCAGGGGGCTGTGGCGAGTCGTATCGACAAAGACTAATTGCCAATACTGTCTGTGATGAAGCGTACGACAATGAGGATGGCATGAGAAGATTTCTGACAACGCTGGCGATTCTGCTTGTTGTGCTGGTGGCAGGAATGACGGCGCTGGTAGTGCTGGTTAATCCCAATGATTTTCGCGCTTACATGGTAAGGCAAGTCGAAGAGCGTAGCGGTTATCAGCTACGATTGGATGGCGATTTGCGCTGGCACGTCTGGCCGCAGCTCAGCATTTTATCCGGCGGAATGGCGCTGAGCGCGCCGGGGTCGACCGCGCCGATTGTCAGCGCGGAAAACATGCGCCTGGACGTTAAGCTCTGGCCGCTTCTCTCCCATAAACTCGTCGTCAAACAGGTCTTGCTGAAAGGCGCGGTCATTCGACTGACGCCGGACAGCGAGATTAAACCGGCAAGTAATGCGCCCATCGCTCCCTCAGGATCGCCTTCTCCGGAAAGGCAGGGCTGGCAACTGGATATTGATAAATTAAGGATCGTGGACAGTCTGCTGGTTCTGCAACGCAACGATAACGAACAGATAAACGTCCGCGATATTAATTTATTGATGGAGCAGGACGGCGACCGACAGGTGCATATCGATCTGTCCAGCCGCATCAATCGCGATCAGCGGGATATCGCTTTTTCTCTGCTTGCCGACATGGATATGTCGCACTTCCCGCAGCAGGTCAATGCGAATATTGAGAAGCTGGAATACCAAATTCAGGGGGCGGGCGTTCCCGGCGGCGGAATTTCAGGGCAGGGCAGTTTGCAGGCCAGCTATCAGCGTCAACCTGAAAAAATCACATTAAGCCAATTGGCTCTGAGCGCCAATGAAAGCCGGCTAACGGGCAGCGGCAGCGCGACGCTCGGCGATATTCCCGACTATGTGCTGGATTTGAAGTCTGACAAAATCGATCTGGATGCGCTGCTTGGCGCCAGGATTAGTACGGAGCAAGGTTCCTCCGTCGGTCAGAATAAAGCCGGAAAACCGGTTATCTCCTCGGAAGAGGATAAAGCGCGCGATGACGTCCTACAGGGCTTTATCGCCCGTCTGTCCTTGCAGGCTGAAACGTTGATCTATCGCGGGCTTACCATCAGCCGGTTTAATCTTCAGGCGACCAATCAACAGGGGCTGCTGAATATCGCCACGCTGAGCGGCAAGCTTGGCGAGGGGAGTTTTTCCCTGCCTGGTAAAATCGATGTTCATGCTTCACCCGCTATCACGTTTCAACCTGAAATTCATAATATCGATATTGCACCGCTGACGGCGGCATTTGCATTGCCCGGCACGCTGAGCGGCAAGTTTTCCATGAACGGTCAGTTGGGCGGTAATTCGTTGACGCTGCCGGCGATTACCCGGCAGTGGCAGGGCAAGGCGGCATTGAAGGTCACCGAACTGCGTTTGCAGGGGCTGAACATTCATCAGATGGTGCAGATGGCGGTGGCGCGCGGCAACAGCAGCGTTCAGGGAATGGATCGCTATGAACGTTACACGGAAATTCGGCAGTTGACCGGAAATGCGCAACTGAACGCGGGAAAACTGCGGATAAGCGACCTTAACGGCAGCTCTGAATTTTTGTCGGTCACCGGGAACGGGCAGCTCGATCTATTAGCCCGAACCTGTGACAGCCACCTGGGCGTGAAAGTGCTCCTGGGTTGGCATGGCGATGAACAGCTAATCAAGATACTGCAAAATACCGCCATCCCATTACGGATATACGGCCCGTGGGATAAGCTGAGTTATCAGCTACAGGTCGAGCAACTGTTGCGTAAGCGCTTACAGGACGAAATGAAAAAACGGTTGAATGAGTGGGCCGATAAGAATAGTCAGAGCCAGAAAGGCAAGGATCTAAAGCAACTGCTTGACCGGCTGTAAGGCAGCGTATTCCAGCATTCTGGCGTTAGCGCCTCCCCCTGGGAAGGAGGAGGCGGGGAGGGGCATAAACAGCAAAGCGTCGAACATCCCCGCGGCAGTAGGCGGGGATCGCTTACTGAAACCGTAGACAGCCATTGGCTGATTCCCGCCTGCGCGGGAATGACACGCGGGCGAGGTGTGAATGTAGCTAATCAACATGGTATCCGCTACGACCCAGTTATCTTCCGACATGACCCCACCATTCCCGCCAGCAACCCGCCACCTCCGGCACTAACCCGTCATCCCCGCGGCAGTAGGCGGGGATCGCTTACTGAAGCCGTAGACAGCCATTGGCTGATTCCCGCCTGCGCGGGAATGACACGTGTGCAAGGTGTACTTTGGCTAGTTTGGAATATGATTCGCAGTGATGATGTTTTCCCTATTCCCCCTGCGGTAAATACATCCCTGTCACCCCCACCCACACCACCGTCATCCCCGCATCAGTAGGCGGGGATCACTTGCTGAAACCGCAGACAGCCATTGACTGATTCCCGTCTGCGTGGGAATGACGTTTAGAGTGGGAACCCAGGTGGCGTGCAGTCGCCTTCACACTTCGAAATCGGCTTGCGGATCGGCATCTTTGGTGATCCGTACCTTCACGATACGGTGGCTTTCCACCGTTAAAATGGTGAAGGTGTAACCATCGATAGATAAGGTATCGCCAGCCTGCGGGATCCGTTGCGAGTGCTCCATCAGCAGCCCTGCCAGCGTATAGTATTCCCGTTTTTCATCCAGTTTGATGGGAACGTACATGGTCAGATCTTCCAGAGGAAGATAGCCGTTAGCCGTCCAACTGCCGTCGGTATTCTGCTGAATATCATGACGGGCATCCACGTCTTCGCCCGCCAATGGCAGATTCCCGGCAATGGTTTCCATCACGTCGCTTAATGTGACGACGCCTTCCACCGAACCAAACTCATCAACCACGAACGCGAAGTGAGTACGTGCTTCCCTGAATTGCTCAAGCGCCAGCAACAGAGAAAGTTGTTCGGGGAATATCAACGGCTGGCGAACCAGCGTTCGCAGGTCGAAGGGGACATGGTCCAACTGCTGCTGCAATAGCTCCGTGACATTGACGACGCCCAGTATCTCATCTGATTTTTCGCTGTCGACGATCACCAAACGCGAATGCTGGTTGCTTTTCAATATCTGCGCCAGTGCCTCTTGTGAGGTATTGAGCTCGATAGGGTCGATATCATGACGGGAGGTCATAATACTGCTGATGGTACGCTGCGACATGCCCAGGACCCGCTCTATCATACGACGTTCCTGCACATTGAAAACGGCCTGTCCGGTTTGGGCGTTGTCCGCAATCATAGAGGATGTCTGGTTATCCAGCTCCGCTTCTTCATGCTCTCCCTTCAGGATTCGCAGCACCACCTCGGCGGTGCGCTGGCGCAGAGGTACGGACGAAGACAGAAAGCGCCGGCGGTTAAACATCGATACCTGATTGAACATCTCTATCAGAACCGAGAAACCAATCGCGGCATAGAGATAACCTTTGGGAATATGATAGCCAAACGCATCCGCCACCAGGCTGAAACCAATCATCAGCAAAAAGCTCAGGCACAAAATAACAATGGTTGGATGCGCGCTGACAAAGCGGGTCAAGGGTTTGCTGGCTAACAGCATCAGGAAGATGGCGATCGTTACTGCGGACATCATCACTAAGAGATGTTCCGTCATGCCGACGGCGGTGATAACGGAATCCAGTGAGAAAATGGCGTCCAGAACGACAATCTGCGCCACCACCGGCCAGAAACGAGCGCCTTTGCGCTGCGCATGTTGTTCCTGATCCTTGCCTTCCAGCCGTTCGTTGAGCTCCATTGTTGCTTTAAATAGCAGGAACACGCCGCCAATCAACATAATCACATCGCGTGCGCTGAACGAATGCCCAAGCAGCGTGAAAAGGGGGGTTGTCAGGGAGACGAGCCAGGAAATCGACGACAATAAAATCAGACGCATCACCAGTGCGAGCAATAGACCCACCACTCGCGCTTTATCTCTTTGTTCTTTAGGTAGTTTTTCAGCCAGAATGGCGATGAAAACGAGATTGTCTATGCCCAGCACCAGTTCCAGCACGACCAGCGTTGCCAGACCGGCCCATATTGTTGGATCAACGATCCACTCCATACTTATTATTTCACCTTTATTGAATACCACGCTTGATAGCGTATCAGGGCAAACGCGGATGAACCAGAATTTGTAAGGGTATTTTATGGTGATGAATCAAAGCAATGGTATATACCCGTCATCTTTCAAGTTGCTGGTGCGTTGGCTGCCTTCACTCACCCCAGTCACTTACTTGAGTAAGCTCCTGGGGATTCGTTCAGTTGCCGCCTTCCTGCAGCTCGAAATCTATTGGGTATAGAGACTGAGGATTTGACGACGTAAAATTTACTATTCCAGATTGTTGTTGTTTAGTTGACTCAGTCGACTGTACCTATGCAAGCAATGTAAAAGGCGTGTTAAACAGGCGGCCATTCACTAAATGTACTAACCAGGGACAATATCCATACAGTATTTTCATCCTCGCTGATTTCATACACCATACGATAATGATGATGAGGGAATAGCTCACGAGTACCGGGGATCTTGCCGGGAACGCCCATTACTGGCTGCTCTTCAAGTCTGATGGCACTTTCACTAAAGTGATTATCCATCTTAACCGCAGCAACCGGATTATCAGCTGTAATATAGTCCCATATATCAGCACGATCTTGCTCGGCCTCAGGGGTCCAGATCACTATCACGATTTGTTATTGCCTGCCGTCACCTCGTTGCGGCGTGCAGCAAACGCTGCTTCGACCTCGGCGTTTGTGCGGCCACGGCCAGCCGTCATTGACTTACGGGCAATGTCAACTTTGCGGCGGAGGTAGGCATCATAGTCACGACTCTGCCTGCGCTGCTCAATATAGCCCCGCATTAATTCTCGAATAACCTGAGCAGCAGGCCGATCGTCGGCTGCCGCTTCCGCCATGAACGCATCGCGCAGCTCAGGCTCCAACTTCATGGTGAAAACTGCTTTTGTCGTCATAACACCCCCCCTATAAAGATATACCGAGTATATACCAAAGCATTATCTTGTGACGTATTATTTAGGGGGAGGACAACATCATAGGCCAATTCAATGTTCGGCTTTTGTTGCTGCCCTGGTAAGTGGAACGGCGTTATTCCGGCGAAAATATGTCACCGTTGCCTAAAAAAAAGGCAAGTAATCCCTTTTTGGTGGGTTAACGCCATGTTATGGCGCATTGCGTTTGAAGTGCCGCCTGCCGGTGCATAGAATATGCCACCATTATTATGGTGGTTTTTCGGCGTGGAGAACGCTATCAATGATGAAGGCTCATAAAAACATGCCGGTTTTATCTCTGAAGTCGGTTTTTTATGCTAACAGAGGTGAAATTGTTATGGGTGCATGTAGTCTTTTTCTGAAAAGAACCGCTTAGAACATCTTCTCCTTGTACTCTGCAATTAGTAGTCAATACTATTAGGACGCAAAATTTAGTTTTGCAACAGGGATCGTCTTTTTCAACAAAAGGGCGGCTGACTAAACAACGTTTTTGTTACGCGAGCGTTGCTCCCTGCATAAAAATAATATCTCGCACATAAAGTGCGTGTTTCAAGATTCCAAAATCTGAATCCGTAGAATGGTTTCCGTTTTTTTACAGTGCATTGGTAGCTACAAGCCAAGGGCGGTAGCGTGTCTGATGCGACATAATTTATAACGGTTGATGATGATGCAAATATGCAAGAATTTACCATAGTGTTCATTAGTGCATTCATTGCCCTTTTTTTCGCAAGGAAGGCGGCGATGGCTATTGGGTTAGTGGATAAACCCAATATCAGGAAACAACATCACGGCGATATCCCTTTAGTTGGTGGGGTTTCTATCTATCTGGCGTTATGGATTTTGTATGCGCTCCATCCTGAATGGCTCCCTTATTTCCCTCTCTATATGCTTTGCGCCAGTGCGTTGCTGGTAGTCGGCGTATTAGACGACCGCTTTGACCTTCCCGTATTACCTCGTATCGCTTTGCAGGCGCTGGTCGCCGCGTTAATGATGTATGCCGGTCTGTATTTGACCACGCTGGGCAATGTGCTGTTTGGCTATGAAGTCTTGTTAGGCGCTTGGGGCTACATCATTACGCTGTTCGCCGTATGGGGCGCCATCAACGCGTTCAATATGGTTGATGGCCTTGACGGCTTACTGGGCGCGCTTTCCTGTGTTACCTTCGGCGCGCTTGCCGTCTTGTTCTATCTTGACGAACAGCGCGAGTTGGCCCAGTGGAGCCTATGTCTGCTGGCCGCAACCCTACCTTATATTTTATTGAACCTCGGCATCCCCTGGGGTAATAAATTGAAGGTATTTATGGGGGATGCCGGCAGTACGTTGATTGGTTTTACGGTAATCTGGCTGCTGATATTGGCGACGCAAGGGGAATCGGCCGTGATGCATCCGGTAACCGCATTATGGTTGATCGCCATCCCGCTGATGGATATGGCGACCGTGATGATTTGCCGCATTCGCAAAGGCCATAGTCCTTTTAAATCTGACCGCGAGCACATTCATCACATATTGGTGCGCTCGGGGCTAACGCCGCGCCTGGCATTGACTATGATTGTCGGTGTGGCGATTTTATTTGCGGCGATCGGCATCATTAGCGAGCGCAATGGCGTATCTGAGTCTATTATGTTGAGCGTATTTCTGGCGACCTTTGCCGGTTACTTCTGGTCAACCCCCCGGATATGGCGGGTATTGGCATGGAGTCGACGTATCCGACATAGCCGGCAGACTGCATTGATGAACCGTATGGCGCAGCGGCGTTAACAAGTAAATTACCTGCTTTTTATACGTTAGACCCCAGGTTCGTTCGAATAAATCTTCTCTATAATTATTGATGGTTTTGTAGGGATTTGCGCAAATTTCAATCAAGAGCGATGGCATACACAGGATGATAAAGCACAAATTAAAATTGTTACCATTGGTGGTTTCAACCGTTCTGCTTAGTGGTTGCACCATTGTTCCCGGCAGTCATCTTTCCAGCAGCGGCAAAGAAGTTATCGAACAGCAAGATGCTGATTTTGATATTAATAAGCTGGTTAACATTTACCCGATGACGCCTTATCTGGTGGAAAAAATGCGTTCCAGGCCGTTGGTGGCGCAGAATAATCCGGCGCTGGAGAGCGAGCTGCAAGGCTACGAATATCGCATCGGTGTTGGCGATGTCATTATGGTTACCGTTTGGGACCATCCGGAACTCACCACGCCGGCAGGGACGTATCGTACCGCGGCGGATACAGGCAACTGGGTACATTCCGACGGCACCATTTTCTACCCCTATATCGGCAAGGTTAAAGTGGCCGGTAAAACGGTAACCGAGGTGCGCGACCAGATTATGAGCCGTCTGGCGACCTATATTGAATCGCCGCAGGTTGACGTCAGTATCGCCGCCTTCCGTTCGCAGAAAGCCTATGTGACGGGCGAAGTCGCGACCTCTGGACAGCAGGCAATCACCAACGTGCCGTTGACCATCCTGGATGCGATCAATAAAGCGGGCGGCCTGACCGAAAATGCCGACTGGCGCAACGTGGTGTTGACCCATAATGGTAAAGAACAGCGTATTTCCCTACAGGCGCTAATGCAAAACGGCGACCTGTCGCAGAACCGCCTGCTCTACCCTGGCGATATCCTTTATATTCCCCGCAACGATGACCTGAAAGTATTCGTGATGGGCGAAGTGAAGAAACAAAGCACCCTGAAGATGGACCGCAGCGGCATGACGCTGACTGAAGCGCTGGGTAATGCCGAAGGTATCGATCAGGCCTATTCCGATGCCACCGGTATTTTTGTTATTCGATCATTAAGAGGAACGCAAGGGCCGAAACTGGCTAATATCTACCAGCTTAATGCTCAGGATGCGACAGCGATGGTGATGGGCACTGAGTTCCAGCTTCAGCCTTACGATATTGTCTATGTGACTACCGCGCCGATTGTGCGCTGGAACCGGGTTATCAGCCAACTGGTGCCGACCATTTCCGGCTTTAATGATTTGACCGAAGGCACATTGCGTATCCGCAACTGGCCGTAGAGATAACGATGTTTGATTCTATTTTAGTGGTGTGTGTGGGTAATATTTGCCGCTCCCCAACCGGGGAGCGGTTGCTGAAACGGGCGCTGCCGGGGAAAAAAATTGCCTCGGCCGGGCTGGCCGCACTGGTGGGCAAACCTGCTGATGCCACCGCTGCCGAAGTGGCCGCGGCTCACGGACTTTCTCTGGAAGGCCACTGTGCGCAACAGCTTACCTCGGCGCTCTGTCGCCAGTACGATCTGATTCTGGTGATGGAGAAAGGGCATATTGATGCGGTGGCGCGTAAAGTGCCGGAGGTGCGTGGCAAAACCATGTTGTTCGGCCACTGGCTCAATCAGCAGGAAATTGCCGATCCCTACCGTAAAAGCCGCGAAGCGTTTGAATTCGTTTATTCGCAACTTGAGCAGTCTGCCCAGAAATGGGTGCAAGCATTAAGCCGTTAAAACAAGTCAGGGAAACCCATGGCAGAAAAAATTTCAGTAAAAGCATCTGAAACCGCGTCAGATGAAATTGATTTAGGGCATTTGTTAGGCACGTTGCTGGATAACAGATGGTTGATTATTGGTGTTACTGCCGTGTTCGCCATTATCGGTATCTTATATGCCACATTAGCGACGCCGGTTTATAAGGCTGATGCGTTAATTCAGGTTGAACAGAACACCGGTAATAAGTTATTAAGCGATATCTCCAGCATGCTGCCGGACTCCAAACCGCAATCGGCGGCGGAAATTGAGCTGATAAAATCCCGTATGGTGATAGGTAAAACGATCCGCGATCTCTCTCTGGATACGGTAGTTGAGCAAAAATATTTTCCGGTGTTTGGCAAAGGACTAGCCAGAGTTCTGAATAAAGAACCGGGAGAAATAGCCGTTTCTCGCCTGGAAGTGCCGGATTCCTGGCAGGATGAAAAAATTGAGCTAACGGTATTAAGCCGAACCAGTTATCAGGTTGCAGCAGGTGATATCGTCAATTTTACCGGTACGGTAGGGAAGTTGGAGAGTAACAATGGTCTTACGCTATTAGTGAGTGATATTGCCGCCCCCGAAGGAACCGCTTTTCGATTAAAAAAATTGAATGAGTTAACAGCGATTAATGACTTACTTGACAATTTTTCTGTTGTAGATACTGGTAAAGATACCGGGGTTTTACTATTAAGCTTGGAAGGAGAAAGTCCAGGAGATATCAGTAAAATTTTAAATAGTATAAGTCAAAACTACTTGCAGCAGAATGTTGAGAGGAAATCGGAAGAAGCGGGTAAGAGCTTGGATTTTCTGAAAGAACAATTACCCAATGTTCGTAATTCGCTGAATGAAGCGGAAAATAAGCTGAATCAATATCGCCAACAAAATGAATCGGTCGACCTTTCTCTGGAAGCTAAAGCTGTGCTGGATACCATGGTTTCAGTAGAGGCACAGTTAAATGAACTGACCTTTAAAGAAGCGGAAATTTCTAAGCTGTATACTAAGGAGCACCCGGCTTATCGTGCTTTAATGGAAAAACGTAAAACGCTGGAACAAGAGCGGGATAAGCTAAATAAACGTGTCGGGGGCATGCCTAAAACTCAGCAGGAAATATTGCGCCTAACTCGCGATGTACAGGCTGGACAAGAGGTATATATGCAGTTGCTGAATAAGCAGCAGGAATTGAGTATCAATAAAGCCAGTGTAGTCGGAAATGTGCGTATTATTGACTCCGCTGCTACTCAGTTAAAGCCGGTTAAGCCGAAGAAAATATTGATCGTATTATTAAGTTTGATTTTTGGCAGCGTACTTTCTACGGTTTTTGTTATTCTTAAAACAATGCTGCATAAAGGCATTGAAAGCCCTGAACAACTGGAAGAGTTGGGGATTAACGTGTATGCCAGCGTGCCGCTTTCGGAATGGCAGCAGAAAAAAGATCGGGAACTGTTTACTCGTCATAAGGGAAAAAAAGCTAATACTCGAGCGAATGAACTACTGGCGACCGGTAACCCAACGGATTTAGCCATTGAGGCTATCAGAAGCCTGCGTACCAGTCTGCATTTCGCCATGATGGAAGCGAAAAATAATGTGCTGATGATTTCCGGCGCTAGCCCGGAAATTGGTAAAACCTTTGTCAGCGCCAACCTGGGGGCGGTGATTGCCCAATCAGGGAAAAAAGTGCTGATTGTTGACTGTGATATGCGCAAAGGTTATGCCCATGAACTGATGGGTACCGATGCTGCTAACGGATTATCTGATATTTTATCAGGACAAACGGTAGCGGAAAAAGCGATAAGAAAAACCGCAGTGGATAATATGGACTTTATTCCCAGAGGGCAGATTCCCCCCAATCCTTCAGAACTGCTAATGCATAGCCATTTTTCTGACTTTATCAATTGGGCCTCTCAGCATTATGATATCGTATTGCTGGATACACCGCCCATTCTGGCGGTAACGGATGCGGCTATTATCAGTCGCCATGCCGGAACGTCTCTGTTGGTTGCTCGTTTTGAGATGAATACCTTAAAAGAGATTGAAGTGAGTATTCGACGCTTTGAGCAAAATGGTACGGAGATCAAGGGGGTTATTCTTAATGCGATTGTCAAAAGAGCAGCCAGTTATTATGGCTACGGCAATTATGATTATTATACCTATGAGTATAAAAAATAGCTTATCCGACGTTTAGCCTTTTCCCTTTTAACGTAAAGTTCGCCTTTATAAAAAGCGAGCTTTACGTTTGGTAATAAATTAAAACATATCATCACCGTGATTATATATCGCTATCACGTATTCTCAGTCACTCTGTGGTCAGAAATCTTATGTAACATTGGGTTAATATATATCATGGTTTAAAATTATAACTGGTCCCTTATTCTTGGAATTATATTTTTTCTATCATATTTCGTTATCTCCAAGGTTATATTTCGTCATCCCCGCGAAGGCGGGGATCTCAAGCAGCAAACGGTGGACTAAAAACGTATTTAACCTTCACGAAAAATTAAATATACCTTTCCGGTAATGATTATTCAATGATGTAAAATCTATTTGAATGAATTTAATATGGTTTCCTATTTATTGTTGCTTTCAACGGTGAAATATAATGAAAGTTCGAATTGTTATTCCCACTTATAATGGCGGAGAATTATGGCGGAAGATTTGTGCTGCGATAAAAAAACAATCTGAAGATTTTGACTCTGTTCTTGTGGTTGATTCATCCAGTAGTGATGATACTTGTCAAATAGCAGAAGATGCTGGTTTTCAGATTATTAAAATAAATAAAACAGAGTTTAATCATGGAGGAACTAGAAATCTGGGCGTTGAAAGTTCCACTGATGCGGATATAGTAATATTTCTTACTCAGGATGCTATACCGGAACCTGGTTGTATCAAGTCTATCTTATCGGCGTTTAACGACCCTAAAGTAGCAGTCGGCTACGGCCGCCAACTACCTCATGATGATGCTAATCCCCTGGCAACACATGCGCGTAATTTTAATTATGGCGTAGAAAATCATGTGTTAGGTTTAGACGATAAGAAAAAGTATGGTATTAAAACGGTTTTTTCCTCTAACTCTTTTTCCGCCTATCGAACTGATGTATTTAGATCGTTAGATGGTTTTCCATCAAATACCATTCTGGGGGAGGATATGTATTTTGCGGCGAAGGCTGTTTTAGCAGGATATAAAATCGCCTATGTTGCTGACTCTGATGTAAAACACTCACATAATTATTCCGCCTGGGAAGAGTTTAAACGATATTTTGATATCGGTGTTTTTCATCACGATGAGCCTTGGATAAGAGAGAGTTTTGGCGGGGCTGGTGGTGAAGGGAAGAAATTCATTTTTTCAGAGTTAAATTTTCTCTTAAAACATGCGCCATTTTGGATTCCGTTAGCTTGTATTAATAATTTTTTTAAAATAACAGGTTATAAACTCGGACAGAATTATAATAAATTACCAATATCTTTGGTGGAAAAATTCAGTATGCATAAAGGTTATTGGTATAAGGATTAATATAATTGAGGTGCAGCCATGCATACATTTAAGAATTCCATAAACTATAATATAGTAAAGTTTTTGTTAGCGTTATCAGATTTTGTATTATTTAATTTATCATTATTCTTGACTCTGTGGCTCGTGAATACACTGAATTATGATATTTCTGATTTTATTCCTGACTCTGAATTACCAGCGCGATTTATCTCTCATTTCACACTTTCTGTACTTTGCGTTGGTTGGTTTTGGGTACGATTGCGGCACTATACTTATCGAAAACCATTCTGGTTTGAGTTAAAAGAAGTAATAAGAACCTTAGTCATTTTTTCTGTTTTTGATCTTGCGTTGGTCGCTTTTTCTAAGTGGCATTTTTCGCGTTATATCTGGGTCATTACATGGATGCTTGCGGTTATTTTAGTCCCACTGGGACGAGCCTTAATGAAACGGCTTTTGAATAGACTCGGATTATGGCAAAAACAAACGATCATTATTGGTACAGGTAAAAATGCCCGTGATGCCTATGCCGCATTGCAAAGTGAAGAAGTGTTGGGATTTGCCATCAGTGCTTTTTTCTCCAGCGGCAAGCAATGCGAGAAAACGTTGTTGGGATTACCGGTAATTTGTGATGAGCAACAGCTGTGGCAACAGTGCGATCCCGAGTCTACCCAATTTATTGTGGCATTAGAATTTGATGAGCATGTTTTGCGTGATGAATGGTTGAAGACGCTGGCAAAACATCACTGTCGTTCAGTTTCTGTGATCCCGACATTGCGAGGTGTGCCTTTGTATGGCACGGATATGTCATTTATTTTCAGCCATGAAGTCATGATTTTGCGTGTCAGTAATAATCTGGCGAAGAGAACGTCCCGTATCTTAAAAAGAACTTTCGATATTATAGGTGCGGCAAGCATTATTATTTTACTTTCCCCGTTCTTGATTATTCTGGCTTATCTGGTTTCTAAAGATGGCGGTAATGCCATTTACGGACATGAGCGTGTTGGTCGAGATGGTAACAAATTTAAATGTCTGAAATTCCGCTCCATGGTCATGAACTCTCAAGAAGTGCTTCAGAAATTATTGGAAAGCGACCCTGAGGCAAGGGCCGAATGGAATAAAGACTTTAAATTAAAAAATGATCCGCGTATTACCCGTGTCGGACATTTTATTCGTAAAACCAGCCTTGATGAATTACCGCAACTTTTTAATGTACTTAAAGGTGAGATGAGCTTGGTGGGACCTCGTCCGGTGATTGAAAAGGAATTGGAGCGCTATGCTGGTGACGTTGATTATTATTTAATGGCAAAGCCTGGCATGACTGGATTATGGCAGGTCAGTGGCAGAAGTGATGTCGATTATGACACCCGCGTTTATTTTGATGCCTGGTATGTGAAAAACTGGTCTTTGTGGAATGATATTGCGATTCTTTTTAAAACTATCAATGTGGTTTTGAAAAGAGATGGCGCGTATTAAAGATAATAATTGAGCTTTGAGGGATATATGAAAATTATCGTTACTGGCGGCGCCGGCTTTATTGGGTCTGCGGTTGCCCGATATATTATTCATGATACGGCGGATGAGATTCTGATCGTAGACAGCCTGACCTATGCTGGCAATCTTGAATCATTAAAGCCGATTGCTAATAATGCGCGTTTCAAATTTGAACAGGTGAATATTTGTGATCGTAAAGAGTTGGAGCGCGTTTTTAATGCTTTTCAGCCCGACGCTGTGATGCATTTGGCGGCGGAAAGCCACGTTGACCGTTCCATCGACGGCCCGGCAGCGTTTATCGAAACCAATATCGTTGGTACCTATACGCTATTGGAGGCTACACGTCAGTATTGGAATACGTTGGATGATGATGCTAAAAAAGCATTTCGTTTCCATCATATTTCAACCGATGAAGTGTATGGCGATCTTCATGGTACGGATGACCTATTTACAGAAACTACGCCTTATTCCCCCAGCAGCCCTTATTCTGCGTCTAAGGCTTCCAGCGATCATCTGGTTCGCGCCTGGCTACGTACTTATGGTCTGCCAACGATTGTGACCAATTGCTCCAACAACTACGGCCCTTATCACTTCCCGGAAAAGTTGATCCCGCTGATTATCCTTAATGCGCTGGAAGGCAAACCACTGCCGGTATATGGCGATGGCGCTCAGATCCGTGACTGGCTGTATGTGGAAGATCACGCCCGGGCCTTATATAAAGTGGTAACCGAGGGAGAAGTCGGGGAAACCTACAATATTGGCGGACACAATGAACGCAAAAATATTGAAGTGGTGCAAACCATTTGCCGACTGTTGGATGAATTGGTGCCAGATAAGCTTGATGGCATTAATAAGTATGAAGATCTAATTACGTATGTTACCGATCGCCCTGGTCACGATATGCGCTATGCCATAGATGCATCCAAAATAAACCGAGAATTAGGCTGGAAACCCCAGGAAACGTTTGAAAGCGGTATTCGCAAAACGGTGGAGTGGTATTTGGCGAACGAACAATGGTGGAGCCGTGTCAAAGATGGTTCGTATGCTGGCGAGCGTTTGGGTATAACGGGTTAATTCAGGAGATATAAAATATGAAAGGTATTGTACTGGCCGGTGGTTCAGGAACGCGTTTACATCCGATTACCCGCGGTGTATCTAAACAGTTGTTGCCTATTTACGATAAACCGATGGTCTATTATCCGATATCTGTATTGATGTTGGCAGGCATTAAAGAGATCCTGATCATCTCGACGCCAGAGGATATGCCTTCGTTTAAACGTCTTTTGGGAGACGGCAGCCGCTTCGGCGTCAACTTCAGTTACGCTATTCAACCTAGCCCAGACGGCCTGGCGCAAGCATTTCTCATTGGTGAAGAGTTTATTAACGGGGATCGTTGTGCTCTGGTGCTGGGTGATAATATTTATTTTGGTCAGAGCTTTGGTCAAAAGCTGGAAGCGGCATCGGCGCGAACGGAAGGTGCGACGGTCTTTGGCTATCAGGTGGTAGATGCCGAGCGTTTTGGGGTGGTTGAATTTGATGAAAATAACCGAGCAATCTCTCTGGAAGAAAAACCGCTGAAGCCTAAATCCAACTGGGCGGTAACCGGCCTCTATTTTTACGATGACCAGATTGTCGATATGGCCAAACTAGTAAAACCTTCTGCGCGTGGTGAGCTTGAGATTACAACGCTAAATGAGATGTATCTGGAAAAAGGCTTGCTCAATGTTGAACAATTAGGGCGTGGTTTTGCCTGGCTGGATACCGGTACGCATGACAGCCTGATGGAAGCATCGCAGTTTGTTCATACCATTGAAAAACGTCAGGGATTTAAGGTTGCCTGCCTGGAAGAAATCGCTTTTCGTAAAGGATGGTTGAGTAAAGAGCAGGTTGCTGTAGAGGCGAAAGCCTTGAGTAAAACGAATTATGGGCAGTATTTAGCCCGCTTGATTGGGGAGAAATAAGATGCAGGTTAAGGATACCCGTATTGAGGGTGTAAAGATCATTCAGCCAAAAGTGTTTGGTGATGCGAGAGGTTTTTTCCTGGAAACGTTTGAAAAACGACGTTATCAGGAAATGTTGAATATTGATCTGGATTTTGTACAAGACAATCACTCCCGTTCCTCAAAAGGAGTACTGCGTGGGCTGCATTTTCAGAGATCGAATCCGCAAGGAAAATTGGTGCGAGTCGTCAGAGGAGAAGTATTTGATGTAGCTGTCGACATCCGCCCCGGTTCTCCAACTTATGGCGCCTGGGAAGGCGTGATCCTTTCAGAAGAAAACAAAACGCAATTCTGGATCCCGCCCGGCCTGGCGCATGGTTTTGTGGTTTTGTCTGATGTAGCTGATTTTGAATATAAATGCACTGATTACTACAATCCGGCAAATGAAGGCTGCCTGTTGTGGAACGATCCTGATGTCGGTATTGAGTGGCCTGTCATCGAGCCTCTGCTTTCTGAAAAAGATAAGTTAGGTAAACGGTTTAAGGAACTGGCAGTATGAAAATTTTATTGACGGGTGCAAACGGCCAGCTTGGCCGTTGTTTTCAGGATCGATTGCCTGAGGGGTGGCAGATTTGGGCGACGGACAGCGCCGATCTGGATATTACCGATTATGAGAAAGTATTGTCCGCGGTAAAAGAATTCCAACCTGATGCCATCGTCAATGCAGCAGCTTACACTGCGGTGGATAAAGCGGAAAGTGAGCCGGAACTGGCAGCGTTGATCAATGAAACTGGTCCAAAAAATCTGGCGCTGGCGGCTAAAGAGATTGGTGCTCGTCTGGTCCATGTATCGACAGATTATGTTTTTGATGGTGACGCAACGGTTCCTTATATTGAGACAGATAAAACTAATCCGTTGGGCGTGTACGGTAAAACCAAACTGGATGGTGAGATAGCTGTTTCTCATGTTCTTCCTGATGCCATTATTATCCGTACTGCTTGGGTCTTCAGCGAATATGGCAATAACTTCGTGAAAACCATGCTGAGATTGGCGAAAGATCGTGATGAATTAGGGATTGTGGCAGATCAGCGTGGTTGTCCGACTTATGCGGGGGATATTGCTCAGGCGATTATTGGTTTGTTGAAGCTGAATGCCCCTGGTGGAGTTTATCATTTTTGTGGTGATAAAGAGGTTGCATGGAACGAGTTTGCTGAGATTATTTTTGATAAAGCTATGACGTTAGAACGTTTAGAAGAAAAACCTATAATAAAACCTATTGCAACAATACAGTATCCAACACCTGCCATTCGACCTAAATACTCAGGATTAAATTGTAAAAAAATATCGAATTTTAATATAGGTTTAAGTGATTGGGTTTCTGCATTAAATGTGATTATTAAATTAATTTAGCTTTAATATTAAAGGGTGTTTTTTTGGATAAAACTATTCTTAAGAATATAATTTCATTAGTTGGGATTCAGGGGGCTAATTTTATTATTCCCTTGATAACACTTCCATATCTTGTCAGAGTGTTGGAGCCTGTTGGATACGGGAATTTAAGTTTTTCCCTTGCTTTGATTCAATATTTTTGTATATTGGTTGATTATGGGTTTAATTTGTCAGCCACTCAAAAAATTGCCATTAATAAAGGAGATAATGACTGTATAAGTGAAGTGTTTTGGACTACTATAGCATGCAAATTTTTGTTATGTATTTGTGGTTTTTTATTTTTGTGTTCAGTTATTTTTGTCTATGATAAAGCTAGTCAAATAAAATTAATTCTTTTTTCAGCATATATAACAGTATTAGGTAATGTTATTTTTCCAACATGGTTGTTTCAAGGGAAAGAAAAAATGGGATGGAGCGCAATATCTAATATAGTTGCTCGTTTGTTATCTATACCATTTATCTTTTTATTTATTACCACTCAGCATGATGCATGGTTAGCTGCATTGATTAATGGGATTTCAGCTTTAGGAGCAGGTTTTGTTAGTTTAGTGATAGTATATAAAGAAAAGTGGATAAAAAGAAAAAGCATTGACTTTAATAAAATAAAAAATGAATTTATTGAAGGTTGGCATGTTTTTCTCTCTACTGCAGCAATCAGTTTATATACTACAAGTACTACTGTTATTCTTGGTCTTATTTCAGGGCCAATAGCTGTAGGATATTATGTTTCTGCTGATAAACTTAGGTTAGCTGCACAAGGACTAATATCACCAATTTCTCAAGCTTTTTATCCAAGAATAAATACGTTAATGAGGAGGGATAGAGATCAGGCATTCTGTATGATTAGACGATTACTTCTAATTCTATGTTGTATTACTTTTTTTGTTAGTCTTACGTTATTTTTGTTCGCTGATTTTTTAATAAAACTTGCATATGGGAGTGCATACTCTGAGTCTGTCAGTGTGCTTAGATGGCTTGCGTGGTTGCCATTTATTATTGGATTCAATAATGTTTTTGGTGTTCAAACATTGCTAGTACTTGGTAAAAAGAAAGTGTTCAGCAAAATACTTATTTTGTCGGGAATTTTTAATGTGTTCGCTTTATTGTTATTGGCTTATCCATTTGAGCAAAAAGGCGCAGCGGTGTCTGTATTTTTCACTGAGTTATTAGTAACATTATTGATGTATTTAGTTATTAAGAAAAATAATATTCCATTATTTAAGTGAGGATGTATATGCAGTATGATTATATTATTGTTGGTTCTGGACTTTTTGGCTCTGTCTGTGCATATGAGTTAAAAAAGAAGGGGAATAAAGTCCTTGTTTTAGAAAAAAAAAACCATATTGGTGGAAATGTATATACTGAAAATAACAATGGTATACAAGTTCATAAATATGGCGCACATATCTTCCATACAAATGATAAAGCTATTTGGGAGTATGTTAATTCTTTTGTGGAGTTTAATCGATTCACTAACTCCCCCTTAGCCTTTTTTGATGGGAAGCTATTTAATCTTCCATTTAATATGAATACATTTTATCAACTATGGGGATGTAAAACGCCTAAAGAAGCTAAAGATATAATAGATAGTCAACGGGATGAGATGAAAGATAAGGAGCCGCAAAACCTAGAAGAACAAGCAATTTCACTTGTAGGGAGAGATATATATGAAAAGTTTATAAAAGGATATACAGAAAAACAGTGGGGGCGAAAGGCTACAGAATTACCTACATTTATTATTAACCGATTACCGGTAAGAATGGTATATGATAATAACTATTTTTTAGATCGTTACCAAGGTATTCCAATTGGTGGGTATACTGCATTGATTGATAAAATGTTAGAGGGTATAGATGTAAAGTTAAATGTTGATTTTCTTAAAACAAAAGATGAGTTTACAAAACTAACTAAGAGCGTAATTTATACTGGTGCTATAGATGAGTATTTTGATTATTGTTACGGTTGTTTAGAATACCGTTCTCTCTATTTTGATACACAAACGTTAGACATCGAGAATTATCAAGGGAATGCTGTTATAAATTATACGAGTAGCGATGTTCCATTTACTAGGATCATAGAGCATAAACATTTTGATATGACGGAATCATCACATACAGTGATAACAAAAGAGTATCCTAAAGAGTGGAAGTTAGGTGATGATGCCTATTACCCAATAAATGATAATAAGAACATGAGGTTATATAAAAAATATCGTTCTCTTTCTAATTTGGAAAAGGGTGTTTTTTTTGGTGGCCGACTGGCTGAGTATAAATACTATGATATGCACCAAGTCATCCGGTCTGCATTAAATCTAATTAAAGCGTTATAAGAATATTAATTAAACCTTGTCGAGTTTATTAAATAGAGGGTATATGAACATTTGTGCAGTAATAGTAACATACAATAGAGCTGAACTTTTGGAGATGGTTTTAAAAAGATTTGAAGAGATTGTATCACCTCCTGACTCTATTATTATAGTTGATAATAATTCAACAGACCGAACGTCTCAAGTTATAAATGATTGGTTTATAAAAACTAAATATAAAAGTAAATTTTTACTGAGTTTGAATGAAAATATTGGTGGTAGCGGAGGGTTTCACGAAGGGTTTAAATATGCTTTAACTTTAAAGCCAGATTGGATATGGGTTTCTGATGATGATGCTTTCCCTGAAGTAGACTGTTTCCATGTGATAAGATCTAAATTGGCTGAGATAAACCAATCAGATTATTCTGCAATATGTGGTGCTGTTATTGATAAAGGTAAAATAGATGTTAGTCATAGACGAGCATTAGTGAAAAAATATTTTTTCCTCCAAAATCAGAAGGAAATTGACATTCATGAATATGAAAAAGATGAGTTTTCTATAGATTTGTTTTCATATGTTGGTGTCGTCATAAATGCTAAAAAGCTAGACAAAGCCGGTGTTACCGAACGAGAATATTTCATATGGTATGACGATACAGAGCATTCTTGGCGTTTGAGGAAAATAGGTAAGATACTGTGTGTTCCAAATGCAAAAATAAATCATGATACGCTATCAAGTAATACAGATATTTCATGGAAAACTTTTTATGGCGTTAGAAATAAAATGCTTATGTATAAAAAACATGCATATTTGACCTACTTATATGAAATGCTGCTGTTAAAATTAAAGATTTTATTACAGATTAGAAGCATGAGAAATAGTACTACACGAGATCTTTATCGACGTGCTATTTTTTCTGCGAAAGCGAATAGGAAAGGGGTAGATGAAAAATATAAACCAGGATTTAAGTTTTAATTTGAATTATTAAAAATTTGATGTTCATGCTAATTATCCATGCTCTATAGAAATATTTATTACTGATGAGAAAAATCAAACTTAAAGGTCTGTATGATGTAACTCTTGATGGTAGTTCGTACTCGCATAAAATCGGCGCTTCTGGTATTTGAAAGCTGGAACTCGGTCATGGTTATGTAGTGCCTGCCGGGAAATAATGCGCACGAAGGTGTTTGATTATATCGAGTGTGATTACAATCGCTGGTGTCGCCACTGTGCCTGTGGCGGTTTTAGCTCATAATAATTTGTAAATTAGAATCTCACTTAGAACTGTGTCCGCTTTACGTGGCTAAGTTCAGGTAAAACGGCGCATCTCTTGAGCGCTGGTCGGGAAGAACCAGAAACTAGCAACCAATAGGCGAAGTAATGCTGAATTCAGAGAGGAAAAAATAGGCAGCAATCTTGACACTTTTCGTCTCCATAAAACCACTATTAACTGCCATATCAATGATTACATTAGTTCAAACCAAAAACGGCTACTCTAATGACGTACGTTGTTTGTACTGAACAAATAGAACGTTTAATCGCTCAATTGCCTTAATATTTGTCTCATCGTACCTGTGAAATTGTAGCTTATGCATTCTCAATGCTGGACTTCTGCTTTAGTATTCTAGGTATGAATTGGCATAGTTTTATCTATGAAAACTCAGTAGAATTTCTACATGATCTTCAATGAAGAAAGATAGGATTATAGTTCGTTGGATATGAATATTAAGAGAGTTTAAATGAAAATGGTATTGATAAATCGATTTAATTTAGAATATATTTTATCCTACATGAGGGATGACATGCGGATATTAATTGATGAGTAAAGAACAAAAAATCAGTAAAATCACGAGCGCTCATTTATGATGAATATAGATTTCACTATCTGTTGTTGTATTTCCAGACGCTGAATGCAACAAAGTTCATGTGAAAATAAAGTATTAGTCAAGTTATGAAATAATCAGTATTTTTAAAATGCTAGATAATTTTTGGTTCCGATATTCAATCCTTTTTAAATCAGATTGATTGAAATACTTGGTTCAACTAACGTAAAGAGTTTACTATTTTTTAGATAACGAAGCCTACATCATAAAGTTTATTAGGTATATGAAATTTAATTCTTATATTTACGTTGTTTTTAATACGTAAAGTATCATTTCTGGGCGTAGGAGGCTGAATGATTTCCCATGAATTCCTCATTCTCCTATTATAAACCACAAAGTGTTAATTATAAAAGATGAAATAAAATGATAGATGTTTGTGCTGTTATAGTCACATATGGAGAAAGAATCCATCTTCTTAAACAGGTTATTGAGAGATTATTGGATGAAGATGTGTCCAGTATAGTAATAGTTAGTAATGGGCAGACGACTACTCAATGTAATCATTTACGCACTGAATGTTCTGATAAAAGAATAAACATTATATTTAATGACTGTAATGAGGGATCTGCTGGTGGTTATTTTTATGGAATAAAGTTTTTTTTAGAACAAAAAAAAGAAGAATTCCTTATTTTACTCGATGATGATAATGTTATCGACCAAGGGGGGGTGAAAAATATTATCAGTTATTATCTATATAATGATAATAGTGATAAAATATTTTGTGCCCATAGGAAGGATAGAGTTAATCAAGTTAAATCGCTATCCAAAGGGATGAATATTATATATTCAAATAATTGTTTTTTAGGATATGATATTTTCTATTTTTTTAAAGAAAAAAGATCAGAAAGTGATAAGTATATTTATGCCGATATATTGCCATATGGTGGTATGGTATTGAAACGGAATGTAGTTAAACATATTGGATTACCTGATAAAAGTTTTTATTTATATTCTGATGATTTTGAATATTCATTAAGAGCAAAAGCTAAAGGATATAAATTGATTTTAATAAAAAACATTGCTGTTACTGATATTGATGTTTCTTGGCATGTGCGTAAAAGTGGTTCTGTAATTCTTGATCCTAATTCAAATAAGGAAAGAGTTTATTATACTATTAGAAATGGAGTCGTTACTGATCTGCGATATAATAAAAATGGATTTTTTTATTATGTGAATTTTATGTATTTTATTTTTATTCAAATAATAAAAGACTTAAGGGGTTTTAAGTTTAACTTTCTTATGTTGTCAAATTGGAAGGTGTTTTTTAAGGCATATTCGGATGCAATAAAAAATAAACTTGGAAAGGTAGATATACAATGATGATTAGTGTTGTGATACCGTGTTTTAATCGCGCTAATTCAATTAGAGAGTCTGTTCTATCAGTGTTATCTCAAAAAAATAGTGAGTATGATTTGGAGGTGATCGTTGTAGACGATGGTTCGACAGATAATAGTTTGGAAGTTATTTCTGACTTAAATGTAAAAATTGTTTCAACCGATGGTCGTAAAGGTGCGTGTTTCGCTAGGAATTTAGGGATTAAGTATGCTCAAGGTGAGTGGATTGCATTCAATGATAGTGATGATTATTGGCGTATTGATAAAATAAAAAAAATATTAAATACAATTAAAAATATGAATTGCACCATAGATTACATTGTTCATCCATTTCTAAGAGGTTATAAAAATAATTTTTGTACAGGAGGGGGGATTTCTAAAAGGGATATCTTTCTTGAAAGAAATAATACCTTGAAGCGGTTGTTAAGAAAAAATTTTGTAAGTACGCAATGCCTTATAGTAAAAAGACAAGCATTAGTTAGCATCAATGGTTTTGATAATAATTTGCCACGATTTCAAGATTGGGAACTTGCAATTAGGCTTTCTGAAAATTACAATGGATATTATATATCTGATTGTTTAGCAATTTGCATGGAAACTAAGGGATCTATCTCGACGGGTTTTAATAAAGGAATATGGGCTAGAAAGTATATTTTAGAAAAACATTATATGTTATATAAGAAAAATAAATTTTTGTTGCTTTGTTTTAAAATGAATATTTTATTGAGAGAGTTTTTTTCAAAATTAAATTTCAGAGGGATTTATGAGAAATGATAATATAACTATAGCTGTTGATAAAAATAAGCTATATATAAATCCTATATGGATTTTATTATCTGTTTGGGCTTTTGTTTCTTTTCTTTATATAATATCTTTATCTCCACGTCTTTATTTTCCCTTTGATATTGTTATTGTCACTGTAATGGCAATTATTATCCCTGCTGTAGTGGCATATTTCTTTGTCTTCATGTTTAGAACTGTTCTGAGAAAGAAAAAAGCCATGATGGAGATTGTTTTCTCTAACATGGAATTAAGAAGAATAAAATATGTATTTTATTTTTTGGTCTTTTTATCGCTATTAGAGTTTTTGATAGGAGGATACATTCCTCTTCTGTCAAAATTAAGAGGGGGGAATTTAAGTCATTTCGCATTTGGAATCCCATCTTTACATGGATTATTAATGGCTGGTTTTTTAAGTCTATCAACTATTTCTTTAGTTTTATATCAAAAAACAAAAAATAAATTTTATCTTTGCATCATATTATACACATTTTTCTGGGGAGTGCTAATTGTAAGCCGAAAGGTTTTTATGGTTGGTGTTACTCAATGGATTTTTGTTTATTTGACATTAAATAATATAAGTTTCTCAAAATTTATAAAGGTTTTTCTTATCGGGCTGACAGTTGTAGTTGTTTTTGGCGTTGTCGGTGATATACGTAGTGGTGTAGGGCATATTAATGAATTAGGTGGTTTTAAATCTGATAGTATCATTGAAATGGTCCCTGGTTTAAATTGGGTCTATTTATATATGACAACACCATTGCATAACTTCATATATGCAATACAGAATGCAACTCCGGAGTATAATATTTTCTTTGTCCGAACATTTAGCCCGCTTGTTCCTTCGGTAATAATGGATATACTAAGAGGTGGGGGGGGGAGCCGATATGATTTTATTGCAACAGCGTCTAATGTCGGTTTGTGGTTTGAGAGTGAAGCATTTAATGTTTCAACTGCAATGTTAAGACCATATATTGATAATGGTTGGATCGGTATTCAATCATTAATGATTGCTTTGGGGTTAGTCTCTGGTTCTATATATTTTTCAGGAAGGAGTTCTTTGGCTTTTTTTTCTCTAATAACAATATCTACCTCATGTGTTTTGTCTATATATTCTGATAACTTTACAAATCTAAATTTTATTGGGCAATTTATATTTTATTTTTTCATTTTTTTGAGGTTTAAATTCAATGGTAAAACTCTGTTTCCTTAATTGGAATGATATGTTTTCTTTATAATTTTTATTGTCTTAGATAGGTGATTTGTTTTGTTATGCTTTAGTTGTGTGTCATTGGTTATCCAAGTTCAGTTGTCAATTTTACTTAAGTAATCTTAGGGGCCATGCTTTTGTACAACTTGAGTTATCTTTCATATTGTAGATATTAATGGTTTGATAAAATGAAAATAGCAATCGCAGGTACAGGTTATGTTGGTCTGTCTAATGCCATGTTATTGGCGCAACATAATGAAGTTATTGCAGTTGATATTGTTCCTGAAAAGGTCGAGCTGCTTAATAATAAAAAATCCCCAATTGCCGATAAGGAAATTGAAGATTTTTTAGTGAATAAATCACTGCGTTTTCAGGCAACATTGGATAAAAACCTTGCTTATGAAAATGCAGATTTCGTTATTATCTCAACACCAACAGATTATGATCCTAAAACCAATTATTTTAATACAAAATCTGTCGAGGCAGTGATTGAGGATGTATTAGCGATTAATCCTGATGCGGTGATGATTATTAAGTCTACCGTTCCCGTTGGTTATACGAAGCAGACTCGTGAAAAATATAGTAACAACAATATTATTTTTTCACCAGAGTTTTTACGTGAGGGGCGTGCGCTTTACGACAATCTTTATCCATCCCGTATTGTTGTCGGTGAACGTTCGGAACGAGCCGAGAAATTTTCTAAATTACTGCTGCAAGGTGCAATAAAAAAAGATGTTCCTGTGCTTCTTACCGACTCTACGGAAGCAGAGGCCATTAAATTGTTTGCCAATACTTATCTTGCTATGCGGGTTGCCTATTTCAATGAATTAGATACCTATGCGCAAACGAACGGCCTGGATAGTAAGCAGATTATTGAAGGAGTTGGCTTAGATCCTCGAATTGGTAATCATTATAATAACCCGTCTTTTGGTTATGGCGGCTACTGTTTGCCAAAAGATACAAAACAGTTGTTAGCTAATTACGAAAGCGTACCTAATAATATTATTAATGCTATTGTTGAGGCGAATAGAACTCGTAAAGACTTTATTGCTGATTCTATTATTAGTCAGAATCCCAAGGTTGTCGGCGTATACCGATTAGTTATGAAAAGTGGGTCTGATAATTTCCGCGCGTCGGCAATTCAGGGCGTGATGAAAAGAATCAAAGCTAAAGGGATTGAAATCGTGGTCTATGAGCCTGAACTAAAAGATGCTTCTTTCTTCCGCTCCCGAGTGGTTCGTGATCTGTCTGAATTTAAACAGATCTCGGATGTGATTCTTTCCAACCGTATGGCATCTGAATTATCTGACGTTGCGGAAAAAATCTATACTCGTGATCTCTTTGGTTCGGATTGATTATATAGCCTGCTTTATTTTATCTGGGATAAAGCAGGTTTTAGTTTCATTCGCGTTTATGTGACTGAGCGTTTTTTAATATTAATGTCTATCCGCGAATGACAGATCTCGATCTAATCCTCATCAACAAGCCTATACTCACCTTATTTAATAGAAATAAGGCATCAATATGGCCGAACTGTCCCACTACATCACGCAATGCGGTTATTGGGCGCTGTTTGTCGGTTGCCTGCTGGAAGGGGAAACCATCACCTTGCTGGGAGGGATTGCGGCGCATAACGGGTTGCTGCATTGGCCGTGGGTGATTGCCGTGGTGGCGGTTGGCGGTTCATTGGGCGATCAGGCGCTGTATTTCGCCGGGCGTCGCTATGGCGAACGGGTAATCTCTCGTTTGAAAGGCCAGCAAAAACGCATCGCCTATGCCCAGCGCTTGATTGCCCGACATCCGATGCTGTTTGTTATCGGCGTGCGCTTTATGTATGGTTTTCGCCTCATCGGTCCGGCGCTGATCGGCGCAGCCCGATTGCCCCCCACACGTTTTGTCCCGCTTAATATTCTTGGCGCCGTTCTTTGGGCTTCGATATTTGTGATGCTCGGCTATTTCGGCGGCCAGGTGATTGAAAATATCATTGGCGATGTTGATAACCAGCTCGCCAGCTTATTGTTGGTGGTACTGGTTATTCTTGTCATTCTATTGTTGTGCCGTTGGTGGCGTCATCGTTCTGTTTAATGGAATACCGGTGATTGATTTTACTGGGAATTTTATTGTCGCATCCATGCAGGAACAACATTGATATTTCAGAAAAAGGCGATCCCTTTGGTTCGGATTAGGTGTAATCTTAAGGGCATACGTGGCTCCGGGGTGTATGGTGCCTCAGAGAGAGTTATCCAATAAGAGAGTCGACTTATGACATCATTGAAAGCTGTTATCCCTGTAGCGGGTTTAGGGATGAATTTGTTACCGGTGACCAAGGCTATTCCTAAAGAGATGCTGCCGTTGGTTGACCGTCCGGTGATTGAAAAGATCGTTAACGAGTGCGCTAATGCCGGCATTAAAGATATTATTCTGGTTACGCACGCGTCTAAAAATGCGATTGAAAACCACTTCGATACTTCTTTTGAGCTTGAATCCCTGCTGGAAGAGCGCGCCAAACGGCAGTTGCTGGCTGAAGTGCAGGCCATTTGTCCGAAGGGCGTCACTATTATGAACGTGCGCCAGGGGGAACCGCGGGGGTTAGGGCATGCGGTGACCTGTGCCAAACCTATCATTGGCGATGCGCCTTTTGTCGTGGTGCTACCGGATGTGGTGCTGGATGAAGATAGCGCCGATCAAAGCAAAGATAATCTGGCGCTGCTGGTCTCTCGTTTTGAAAAGAGCGGCAACAGTCAGGTGCTGGTGAAACATCGTCCTTACGAGGTTCTGCCGGAGTATTCCGTGGTTGAATGTGCCACACCACTCGTCAAGGCGGGGGATGCCGCAGCCATTACCTCAATGATTGAAAAACCGCAACTGGCGCCGTCTGAAGGTTCCGATCTTTCCGCGGTCGGCCGTTATGTGCTGACGGCGGATGCCTGGCCGATTCTGGATAAGATCCTGCCGGGAGCCTGGGGCCGTATCCAGTTAACGGATGCGATTGCCGCCCTGATTAAAACCCAACCGGTGGACGCCGTGCAAATGGCCGGACGCAGCTTTAACTGCGGTCGTAAGCTGGGCTATGCGCAGGCTTTCATTTCGTATGGGTTGCGCAATCCAGAGTTTGGTAAGGCGTTTAAAGAAAGCATCAAGACGTTGCTGAAAGAACAGGCCTGACGCCCCTATTGCCTTAGGGATGGGGCGAGTAACCGGAAATCAGTTAATGGTTGTTTACGGTTTCAGGCGGTGATCCCCGCCGACTACCGCGGGGATGACAGGGGCGTTGGCGGGGATGACGGAGATTGTCGGGGATAACGACAGGTGGTGGAAATGACGGAAGCGGGTATTTCCAGCCGGTTATTCCTCGTCAAGCCACGGTTGATAGCGATCGCGCGTCCAACGGGCGTAGAGCGCCAGATTGCCATTGACTTCCTCGGCATCAAATTCCTCAAAGATATCCGGCGCGATTTCCAGTAATTCAGCGGGAATGCCAAGCCATTCCAACGTTTCTTCATAATCTTCATGCGTCGGATCCTGAAGAATGCCGAGCAGATTTTCATAACCCGGCACGCCGCCACAATCTTCCGGCGGGCAAACGCGCTCACCTCCCAGACAAAACAGGAAACCATCAAACTCATCGGGTATGTAGTTATTGTTTTCTAAAATGATTTCATGTTCCCAACCGTCGCCAAAATCATAGGTGTAAAGCAGCTTGTTGCTTTTGCGTTTCAGCAGTTCGTTAAGGCGATAGAAACCCTCGTCTTCACCCTGTGACGCATCCTCCGGGTGTTCGGTAAAGCGTTTTTTGCTGAAAATAAACTCATGAAAGTGACTGTCTTCCCAACCCATTACGATTTGCAGAACATCGTGCAGGCGGTCGAGGGTGATGGCGGCCGGAACCACAAACCGTCGCCAGATGGCGGGCGTTGTGCCGATAAGGCTGACTTTTAGCTGATAGTATTTTGTACTCATACCTGATCTCCTTCTTTGTATTGCAGGGGGACTGGTTTAAGCGTGGATAAGACCTTCACCGTTAACAGCGTATTATGACAGCGCATAGCGTATCGACAAGCCACGAAATAAAAAACGTAGCTCTTTCCTATTAACTAAGCCTGCTATCAAACCAATTACTATTCACCTGCCGTAAGCTGAGTTACCATGTTGCCCTGCTTTTGATTGCCGGCGGGGAATGATGAGCATCGCTGGCAGGTTATCCTTCAGACAGGAGTTGCTTTAATGTCCAAACAGCAAATTGGCGTTGTCGGTATGGCGGTGATGGGGCGCAATCTGGCGCTCAATATTGAAAGCCGTGGCTATACCGTTTCCATTTTTAACCGCTCTTCAGATAAAACTGACGAAGTGATTGCAGAAAATCCGGGTAAAAAACTGGCGCCTTACTATACCGTTGAAGAGTTTGTCGCATCCCTGGAAAAGCCGCGTCGTATTCTGCTGATGGTTAAAGCTGGAGAAGCGACCGATAAAACCATTGCCTCGCTGAAGCCCTATCTGGAGAAAGGCGATATCCTGATCGACGGCGGCAACACCTTCTATAAAGATACCATCCGCCGTAATCGGGAACTGTCCGCTGAAGGATTCAATTTCATCGGCACCGGCGTTTCCGGTGGTGAAGAGGGCGCGCTGAAAGGCCCTTCTATTATGCCTGGCGGTCAGAAAGAAGCCTATGAGCTGGTGGCGCCGATTCTGGAGAAAATCGCCGCTCGTGCCGATGGCGAAGCTTGTGTCGCTTATATTGGCGCCGATGGCGCGGGCCACTACGTCAAAATGGTGCATAACGGCATTGAATACGGCGATATGCAGTTGATTGCCGAAGCCTATGCGCTGCTGAAACATGGCCTGAATCTTTCCAACGACGAATTGGCCAAGACCTTCGCGGAATGGAATAAAGGTGAACTTAGCAGTTACCTGATTGATATCACAAAAGATATTTTCACCAAGAAGGACGATGAAGGCCACTATCTGGTCGATGTGATTCTGGATGAAGCGGCGAATAAGGGCACGGGAAAATGGACCAGCCAGAGCTCGCTGGATCTGGGCGAACCCTTGTCCCTGATTACGGAATCCGTTTTCGCGCGTTATATTTCTTCTCTGAAAGATCAACGCGTCGCCGCATCAAAAGTGCTGAGCGGGCCGCAGGCCGAACCCTTTGCCGGCGATAAGTCCGAATTCATTGAAAAAGTGCGCCGTGCGCTGTATTTGGGGAAAATCGTCTCTTATGCGCAGGGTTTCTCCCAGTTGCGGGCCGCATCTGAAGAAAATGATTGGCATCTTAACTACGGCGAGATCGCGAAGATTTTCCGCGCGGGCTGCATTATTCGAGCGCAATTCCTGCAAACCATCACCGATGCCTATCAGCAGGACGCCGATATCGCCAACCTGCTGCTGGCGCCGTATTTCAAGCAAGTGGCGGATGAATACCAGCAGGCACTGCGCGATGTGGTGGCCTACGCCGTGCAACATGGGATCCCGGTTCCGACGTTCTCTGCCGCTATTGCTTATTACGATAGCTATCGTTCCGCGGTATTGCCTGCTAACCTGATTCAGGCGCAGCGCGATTACTTTGGCGCGCATACCTATAAGCGCATTGATAAAGAAGGCGTATTCCATACCGAGTGGTTAGAATAATCGCGCTGAAGCGTTCAGCCCGCCGTCCCCCGCACGCTATCGCGGCGCGGCGGCATGTAAGCCGTCTGCGTGGACACGGCGGGGATAGCGCAACAACGATGTACCTGCCGGGCTGTGTCATCAATTAGCGCCAGATTAGGAAATATCTGGCGTTTTTGTTTTAAAGAAAAATTTGCACGCATTATTATGATCAATATGGCATTTTTTCTTTTTATCTTGTCAATTTAGTTAAAGATATCTATTTTTTTACTGGGATCTCCGTTGTCTGGTGTGTATGGATCTTGCTATTTTTTATAATGTTGCAAGAATTAGGCTTGGGGATGATGGTGTTTGGAATAGTTGTTAGCGCCATATACCTGTAACTCATGGCTGGGAGGATCCCAGTATCGGCAGGTCAATGGTAGAACAGGATGTTTTTACTATCGCTCCTGCCGGAATGAAGGACGGGGTATGGTCGTACTGACGATGCCTCACCCTGAAGTACTTCATGTTCAAAAAAGGAAATTGTAATGAAAAAAGCATTAATCACACTGGCTGCTGTGTTGGCCCTGTCGTCAAATGCGTTTGCAGTTGATGGCGTTTCTAGCGGTACTGCCGCTGGTTCCGCGGGAGCCGCTGGCGGCGCAGCAGCAGGCACTACTTCGATCATTGCTATTAGCGCTGCTGCGGCAGTTGCGGCCGGCATTGCCGTTGCCGTTGCTAATGACGATGATAATGGTGGTGCAGGTACTGCTACCTCGACTTCTACCGTTACCAACACAAACTAATGTTGTGTTGACCACAAGGCCACTTCGGTGGCCTTTCTTTTACCTGATTATTACGCTGTTCAGCGAGAATTCATTCAGTGATAAAAATAAAACGAATGACGGCAGTAAAACGAATGGCAAAAATGAATATGCTGATTGCCATGCCTATTTTATCCATTCTTCTGACCGGTTGTTCTCAGAAGATGGAGTCGTTGGGAAAAACGGCAAAGCTGGCCTTTCTGGGTCAGGACGATACGCAGGTTAGCGCGCAACAGGTCGCTAATGTCCCTTATGCTTCCGCTTATCTCAAAGTCGGTAAGGCGCCTCAGGCTTTTGTCGTGCTGGCATTTGCTGAACAACAGCAGTTGAAATGGATTGCCGCAGACAAAAATATGGTGGTGACCCGCCACGGTCGGTTAGTCAAAACGCAAGGGTTTGGCGAGGATATTACCTATGTCGATAATCTCGCTCAGGATCCGCTGGCGCTGGGGCTGCTGAAGTCCGCGACGCCGATGAAATGGCAAACGCGTGTCGAGTGGTCGCAGGTTTTCCGCGGTGGTTATGATTTAACCTCTGTGTTCCAGCCGCGAGGCAAGGAAAGGGTACAGATTTTGAATCAATCGCGTGAATTGATTCGCTTCGATGAGTTGGTTACCGTCCCTGCATTGAATGAGACTTACACCAATAGCTTTTGGCTTGATCCGGCGAATGGCCAGGTTGTACAGAGTCACCAATATATGGGACCTGCTATGGCGCTGGTGAAATTTACCGTTTTAAAACCATACGTACAATAAGGGGCTTGAATGTTGTCACTCACTCGTATGGCGACGTTATTGCTGTTGGTTTGTGGTTCGGCGACCGCCGCCCAGCTAACCGTGAAAGATCCGCAGCAAACTATTGCGGTAGTCAAACTCGACGATGGCGCGCGTCTTGAAAAATTCTATGAACAGGCCGTATTCCCGGAAAATATCAACTGGCAAACGGCCTTGATTTCCGATTTCGCCACCACGCAGAAAGCCTATGCGCAGGGCGATGCGCTAAGGGAAAAGCTGGCGGCGCTGGAAACGCGCTGGCGTAATTCCGGTGATGGCGATCTGGCTATTTCCGCCTGGCTGCTGCGCAAAACGCTGGAGCCGATTAACGTAGCCGGCCGCATTCACACCGAACTCGATCCCGATCGCGTGCGTGTTCATATCCAGAATAACCGGCCGCTGGTCGGTGAATATGCGCTTTATATTGCGCCGTATGCCAATCACTTTTCGCTTATTGGTCTGGTAAATACCTCTGCCGACGTGGGAGAGCTGGAAACCTCGGGCAACGTCGCCCTGCGCTCCGGTTGGTCGGTTGAGCGTTACGTCTCCAGTCGGCGTCTTCTGGCGGGAGCGGATAAAAGCGAGGGATATCTGATCGGCGGTAATGGGGTATGGCGTAAGGTGCCTCTGGCGCTGTGGAATCGGCAACATATTGAGCCGGCGGCGGGGGAAACGCTGTTTATTGGTTTTGATCCTTCGGTATTGCCCGGTGACATGGCATCGCTAAACGATCAACTTGCTGACTATCTTGCAAACCGGATCCCACATTAATGATAAAGAACAGAAAGTTTAAACTGGGCTGTCTGTCGCTGGCGATCGGCGGCATCTTAAACGCCCAGGCGATGGCGGCGGATGCGACGAAAGAAAATGAAGCGACCAACGCCAATACGCGCTATCAACCGGCTGGCGTATCGCAGTCTGATTTCGGCGGCACCGGGTTGCTGCAAATGCCGACGGCTCGGATGGCCGAGACGGGAGAATTCAGCTTCAACTACCGCGATAACGAGGAGTACCGTCGCTATTCGGTGTCGTTGCAGTTATTTGACTGGCTGGAAACCACGGTGCGTTATACCGATATCCGAACGCGTCTTTATAGTAATTATCCTGGCTTTAGCGGCGATCAGAGTTATAAAGATAAGGCGTTCGACCTGAAAGCCCGTCTGTGGCAGGAAAGCTACTGGATGCCGGAAGTGTCGCTGGGGTTGCGTGATATCGCCGGTACCGGATTATTCGACAGCGAATACCTGGCGGCCAGCAAGCGTATCGGGCCTTTTGACTTCACGCTGGGCGTGGGCTGGGGAAATATGGCGGAAAGCGGCAATATCAAAAACCCCGCCTGTTCTTTAAAAGAGAGCTTCTGTACCCGCACGGCGAGTACAGAGACGGGGCAATTTGAGGTCAAAAACTTTTTCCACGGCCCGGCGGCGATTTTTGGCGGCGTCGAATATCAAACGCCGTGGGATCCGCTGCGCCTGAAGCTGGAATATGATGGGAATGATTACAGCAACGAGGCTGCCGATCGCGGAAGACGGGAAAAGATAAAACAGGACTCTCCGTTTAACGTCGGCATGGTGTATCGCGTCGGCAATATCCTGGATACCACCTTGTCCTGGCAGCGCGGTAATACGTTGATGTGGGGCTTTACTCTGCGCACCAACTTTGACAGCCTGAAACCGAATCGTATTGATGACGCGCCGCCGGTTTATGCGCCGGTGAACAATGGCAAGAACACGGATTGGCAACTGGTGGCGAAAGAGCTGGATGATAAAGCCGGCTATCGCGGGGCGGATATTTATGCCGATCGCCATCAGGTTACGGTTGTCGCCGATCAGACTAAATACCGGGATAACGATGAAGCCAACCAGCGGGCGGCCACCATATTGGCGAATTATGTGCCGGAGGATGTAGCCGAGTATCACATCGTCAAACGCAATCAGCGCATGCCTATCGCCAGTACCGCGGTCGACGCCAAAGCATTCCATCAGGTGCAGCAGTCGGCCACGCCGCTGGGGCAGCCGGAGCCGGAAACGCATCGGGCGGAACCCGTCGCTGATGTTCGCGGTCAGCAGGTGTTGCGTACCGAACCGGATCGTTTCTCTTACTCGCTGGAACCCGCTCTGACGCAATCCATCGGCGGTCCTGAGTCCTTCTATATGTATCAGGTGGCGCTGAAAGGCAATGTGGATTACCGCCTGAGCGATCACTGGACTATCGGCGGAACCGCGTCGCTGAATCTGCTGGATAACTACGACAGGTTCAACTATACGGCGCCAACGGATAGAACGACGTTGCCGCGGGTCAGAACCCGGATCCGGGAATATGTCACTTCCTCCGACGTGCTGCTCACCAACTTACAGCTGACGCGCATGGATAATCCGGCGCCGGACTGGTACAGCCAGGTGTACGGCGGCTATCTGGAGATGATGTATGCCGGCGTCGGTTCCGAAGTGTTGTACCGGCCATACGGACAAAGCTGGGCGCTGGGTCTGGATGTTAACTACGTCAAGCAGCGCGACTGGGATAACATCATGAAGACGGCGGATTACGACGTGGTGACCGGCCACTTGACCGCGTACTGGGAACTGCCGTTCGTCGAAAACGCAGTGGCCAAGGTCAGCGTGGGGCGTTATCTGGCGGGCGATAAAGGGGTCACGCTCGACCTGTCCCGTCGCTTTGACAGCGGCATCGTCGCCGGCGCATTCGCCACTAAAACGGACGTCAGCTCAAGCGAGTACGGGGAAGGCAGCTTTACCAAAGGCTTCTATATCTCCATACCGTTTGATTTGCTGCTCTCCGAGCCAACCGTGAAACGGGGCGCAGTCGGTTGGGTGCCGTTAACGCGAGACGGCGGACAGATGTTGCAGCGTCGCACGTCCTTGTACGGCGTGACTTACAACTGATTAAAACCCATCATCCCCGCCAACTACCCCGTCATCCCCGCGGTAGTAGGCGGGGATCTTCCGCTGAAACCGTATACTGTCACTGGCTGATTCCGGAATCACTCAAAAAGGTATCCAGTCATCCCCTGTCTTCGCTCCCATCCCCGCACACGGATTAACGGTGATGCTCATCACATATTATTCCGTCTGCATTTGAGTTAGCCTTAATTAGCGGATATAACTTCGCACTGAGGTCGTTATTGGGGCGTACCTGAGCGAAACCTGAGAGGGATCATGTTGTTATCGACATGATCCCTCTCAGGTTTTTTTTTACCTGTTTTCGGCCCGTCGACGATGACTCGTCATTGAATCCGACAGACAAACGAACATCAGCAGTGGGTGATGTCGTGATGACATTATCCTGATGACAAAAGGAGAGGAATATGAAGTATCAAACGCTTAAAAGTTTCCCTCAGGGGTTTTTATGGGGCGCCTCGACGTCGGCTTACCAGGTTGAGGGGGCGTGGAATGAAGACGGCAAGGGGCCGTCGGTTATTGATGCGAGAACGTCTTATCCGGAAGGCACTTCAGATTACAAAGTGGCCAGCGATCACTACCATCGCTACCAGGAGGATGTTGCGCTATTTGCGGAGATTGGCTTCAAAACCTACCGTTTTTCCATCGCCTGGAGTCGCATCATTCCCGACGGCAGCGGTGACGTTAACCCGGCTGGCATTGCGTTTTACCATAATCTGCTCGACGAATTGCTGCATTACGGCATCGTGCCGATTGTCACGATGTATCATTTCGATCTGCCGCAGGCCTTGCAGGAAAAAGGCGGCTGGTATAACCGCGAGACGGTGGATGCGTTTGAACGCTTCGCCAACGTGCTGTTTGATGAATATGGCGACAAAGTGAAGTACTGGCTGACCATCAACGAACAGAACATGATGATTCTACATGGTTCCGCATTGGGAACGTTGGATCCCAATCTGGAAAATCCGCAGAAAAATCTGTATCAGCAGAATCACAATATGCTGGTCGCACAGGCGAAGGCGATGAATGCGCTGCATGACAAAGTGCCTGATGCGAAAATCGGTCCGGCGCCGAATATCGCCCTGATCTACCCGGCGACTTCAAAACCGGAAGATGTCATGGCGGCTTTCAACTACAACGCGATCCGCAACTGGCTGTATCTGGATATGGCGGTCTATGGGCGATACAACACTACCGCCTGGCGTTACATGGAGGAAAAAGGCTGCGCGCCGGAGATTCAACCGGGAGATATGGCGATATTGGCCGCGGCGAAGCCGGACTTCATCGCATTCAACTATTACACCTCGCAAACGGTCGAGGCCAGTAAAGACGACGGCTCCGATGAAGTTGCCCGCGATGGCGACCAGCATCTTACATCGGGCGAAGAGGGCGTTTGCCGGGGTACGAACAATCCGTGGCTGCAAAAGAATGCCTTTGGTTGGGAGATCGATCCCATCGGTTTTCGCAATACGCTGCGGGAGTTGCACGATCGCTACCATTTACCGCTGATCGTAACGGAAAACGGCTTGGGGGCGTTCGACAAGCTGGAAGAAAACGACCAGATTAATGATGATTACCGTATCGATTACCTGCGCCGGCATATTGAACAAATTCAACTGGCGATTACCGATGGAGTAGATGTCTTCGGCTATACGCCGTGGTCGGCGCTGGATTTGATTTCAACGCATCAGGGCTGCTCCAAACGTTACGGCTTTATTTATGTCAACCGTGATGAGTTCGATCTGAAAGATTTGCGGCGCATCCGTAAACAAAGTTCGTACTGGTATGCGCAGGTCATTAAAAATAACGGCTTGTAGCCGTTATGGCAGAAGGGCGAGGGCGGCGCCACGCTGCCTCGCCTTGTGCGGCGGCAATGTTCGGTATGTTGAAATTGACCTGGAAGCGTCAAAAATGTGTCTTGGTTGTTACATAAAATCGTAGGTGAATGTAACTAAGTATTTATTCGCCTTCTTTCAGGATGATTCTGCATTGTCTGCCGATTTTGGCCCCTCTATGATTCGCTCGTGATATCCCATCAACACTGAGGTAAACATGAGTCGTATTTTTAAAATCATTGGGGTGATTACTTTGATCACGGCGCTAAGTGGTTGTCTGTTCCCGCCTCCCGGTGGTGGTGGTGGTCACGGCGGCGGTCATGGCGGTGGTCATGGCGGCGGCGGGCCTGGTTTCCAGGACATGCGCGGCAGTCAAATGGGACCACGTTAAGTTTTTGTTCACCACACCAGGCATGAATACCATTCACAGGCAGGTTTCCCCTGCCTGTTTTTGTTATCCCTTCAGCTTACCGCGTTGTTCTTTTGTTACTCCGCGCCATTATCAATAATGATGCTAACGCAATGATAACGATGTTATTATTCGTTTCGCTATAATTACCTTCAAAATAACGATTATCTGAATACAGGAACAGAATCATGCAAAAATTACGTTATATACTCGGCCTGATCGTGATGCTTTCACTGTCGCAGATTGCAGGAATCGGCGGCGCTTATGCTGAAACGCCGCGACCGCCGATAGCGAATACCGTGAAAGCATACCAGGGAACGGAAGGCGCGCAGGTCTGGACATTGCGTGTTGGCGAAGCAGACGAATCACAGGCGCTGGTGCAGATTACCGGAATTGATCATGACTGGAACAGCAAAATCCAGAAAATGAATGTTGAAAAACTGTCCAGTAGTACTCGCTACTGGCTGAACGTAAATGATAAGAAGTTTGTCGCGCTGATATTGAACCAGGGTTACGGCGAACTTTATCTGCCTGGCGAAGCGCAACCGGTGCAAATCGGCTACAGCAAAGACCTGTCTGATCAGGGTAATGCGGAGGCTTTCCTGACCGACTATTTGCAGCAGGCGGGAAATAACTAACCCCCGGTCGCCGGTCGACAACAATGTGCGATCCCGGTCTACTACCCGGTTAACAACGCCGTCATCCCCGCCTACTAACCCCGTCATCCCCGCGGTTAGTAGGCGGGGATCGCCTGCTGAAACCGTAAATAGCCATTGACTGATTCCCGGTTACTTGCCCCATCTATGGGGCTCGCCCTTCAGGCTGCCGCAAGCGGCGTTCAAAAACATTCCCGATATTTTTGTGCGCAGGAATGGCGAAGAAGGTGGGCGGGGATCTGGTAAATAACGTATTGAGGGCCGCGTTATAAAAGGTCCGCTTCATCACCGTACGCCGCCGGCGATCATCGGCAACAAATAGTGAGTAGGATAATGCCGGGTAACGCCGCGCTGATGCAGCTGGCGGCTGACTTTCTCCACATCGTGACGGCGGCGGTCGAGCAGCAGGCCGACCACACTGCCGCTGTGCGCCACATTCAAACCATACAGTCCGTTGCTTTCCACCACATCCAGCAAATCGTTAAAAGCCGGCTTGCGCAGCGTTTGCTGACTGGCGATGGCGCTGAGGAGACAGGCTTCCCCCAACCGATAGCGGTCTTTCGCCGCCGCCGCCGAGCAGAACAGTCGCCAGGCGCGATCCAACCGGTCGGCGTGTCGCCGCAACGCCTGCCGACGGTCACGGCGGTGGTAGGCGGCGGTGTCCAGCGTTTGCGGGCTTTCCAGCAGCAAAATATCGATATCCGGCCGCCAGTCGCAGGCGATGGCGGTTTCGGCCGTCTGATGATCAAACAGCGTAAGTTGGCGAAAGAGCGTGCTGTCGGTGGGCTCCAACCGCACGCACAGCGCGGCAAGCGCCGCTTCATCCAGCGTTTCGCCAAGATGGCGGGCGGCGGCCAGCGCGGTCGCGGCGATATCGGCGGTGCTGCTGGCCATGCCTTTGGCGACGGGAATGGTGGAGGTGAACTCAATGCGCAAGCCGCGGGCCGTTTCCGCCGGATAGCCGAAGCGGGCGAGTATGGCTGCCAGCATGTGTCGCATGCGCGGACGTTCATTCAGCCCCGGTTTGCCGTCCGTGACCGACACGGTGCAAAACCAGTCCACCGGACAGGAGATCAGCTTTTCCCCGCCGAGGATCCAGCCCTGAATCAGTTCGCCGCAGGAAGCGGGGCAGCGCGCTTCAGCCATGGCCGAAAACCTGATGCAGGGCGGCGACGAGTCGCCTGTTATCGTCGGCGCTTTTAATGGCGACCCGATAGTCGCTGGCGCTCAGACCGGGGTAGTTGGCGCAGGAGCGAATCAGAATCTGCTGTTGCAGCAATGCCTGCTGAAGGTCGATTTCCGCTCGACGGCAGTGCAGAAAAATATAGTTGGCCGCCGGTTGCCAGACCCGAAGCTCGGGCATGGCGGTCAGTTCCCGGTAAAGCCAGCGCTGCGCGTCGGTCAGCCAGCGGCGGGTGGCGTCGATATAGGCCTGGTCTTGCAGAATAATTTCGCCGGCCAGCGCGGCGAACGCATTAATGGTCCAGGGTTCGCGCGCGCGTTTCATCGCGCTGACGGCCTGCCGGTCGCCGCTGACCAGATAGCCGAGGCGCAGACCGGGAATGGCGAAAAACTTGGTCAGCGAGCGCAGAACATACAGAGGGGAGAACGTTGATAAGTGTGGAATCAGCCCCGGCGCGTCCGGTACAAAATCGATAAAGGCTTCATCAACGATCAGCGCGGTATTGCGCTTGCGGCAACGCTCGGCGATCGCCAGCACCAGGCGGGCATCGGGCATCAAACCGGTCGGGTTATTGGGCGTGGCGATAAACAGGCAATCGTACTGGGTGTTGTCGAGCGCCGCCAGCAGGCGCTCGTCGGGTTGAAAACCGTCCGCTTCCGTCATGACATAATCGTCAATCACGCAGCCGACCCGTTGCAACGCGCGGCGGTATTCGGCAAATCCCGGCGTCAGCAGCAGCGCCCGGCGCGGCTGAAGATATTGCGCCACCGCGTAAATCAACTCGGTGGCGCCGTTGCCCGCGATAATATTGCTCGCATCACAACCGTGAACGCGGGCGAGCGCGGCGTGCAGCTCGCGGTATTCCACATCGGGATAGCGCTCCGCGCGCTCAAGCTGGCTGACTATCGCCGCTTTCAGCGACGTCGGCATACCCAGCGGATTGATATTGGCGCTGAAGTCGATAATGTCGCTGGCATCCATGCCGATCTTCAATGCCATTTCCAGTATGTTGCCGCCGTGTTCGCTCATTACGCTCTGATATCCCTGCAATAACTATGGATGTCAGCGTACCATAAGCGACGGAACGGCGGCTACGTTGCCTGTGACGCCGGGACGGGGCGAATGCTAAAAGCTCGCTTTCAACGACGCGATATCAATCACAAAGCGATAGTGTACGTCGCTTTTCAGCATACGGTCGTAGGCGGTGTTGATGGACTGGATATCGATCATTTCAACGTCGCAGGTAATGCCGTTCTCGGCGCAAAAATCCAGCATTTCCTGCGTTTCCGCAATGCCGCCGATCAGCGAGCCGGCAATCGTTTTACGTCCCATCACCAGCGCGCCGCTGTGTACCGTCGGCTCAATAGGTTCAATCAGACCGACCAGGATCAGCGTCCCGTCGCGTTTCAGCGTGCTCAGGTAGGGGTTAAGATCGTGCTGCATCGGCACCGTATCGAGAATGATATCGAAGCGGTTGGCGACCGCCTTCAACTGCTCGTCATCGGTGGAGATCACCACGTGATCGGCACCCAGGCGACGCGCTTCCTGCTCTTTGCCCGGCGAGCGGGTGAACAGCGTGACGTCCGCGCCCAGCGCTTTGGCGAACTTCAGTCCCATATGACCCAGACCGCCCAATCCAACCACCGCCACCTTATCGCCCGGCCCGACGTTCCAGTGCTTCAGCGGCGAGTAGGTGGTAATGCCGGCGCACAGCAGCGGCGCGGCGGATTTCATATCCAGCTTGTCGGACAGGCGAAGCACGAATTTATCGGCAACGATAATCCGTTCGGAGTAACCGCCGAAAGTGGGCAGACCGTCGTGACGGTCAACGCCGCCGTAGGTGCCGGTCGGCCCTTCGACGCAGTATTGCTCCAGTCCGTCGTCACAGGCGTCGCAATGTTGACAGGAATCGACCATACAGCCGACGCCGACCCAGTCGCCTTCTTTAAATTGCGTGACGGATTTACCCACGCCAACCACCTTGCCGATGATTTCATGGCCGGGAACAACCGGGTAAAGGCTATTTTTCCACTCGTTGCGCGCCATATGGATATCGGAATGACACACGCCGCAATAAACGATATCGATGACGACATCGTCTTCACGCGGATCCCGACGAACAAACTGGTGTGGAACTAACGGGCTGGTAGCATCAAGTGCGGCAAAACCACGTATATTCTGCATTGCGTTTTCCTCTTCATTTATTGCACGACATCAAGGGATGAAATTTTGGATTCAGTATGATGCATATCTCAGTTAATAGATTATGAATTTGTGATGTGCTTCGTGGTCATGGTTTTAAGCGGCGGGGGATGACAAAACTTGGCTCTTTGGCCCGGTCATAGCGGCTCGAATAGCGCGGATGTTCGCGATGATGAGAACAATAATTTGTTATTCCGGCGCGAAAATAGGCATCGAAAAAAATAAATGTTTACCATTTTGTTGCTATGAAGGCCTGTATTGAGTTGGACGATAACCTGGTCTTACGGTTTTCATTCTCGTGAACGCCACCATCGTCGTTCGTCCGCCACTGTCGTTCCGCCAACCACCACGCGTCATGCCCGCGTCAGTAGGCGGGGAACGCCTACTGACGCCGTGGACAGTCGTTGACTGATTCCCGCCTGCGCGGAATGACGGGGTTCGAGGGGAATGAGGGTCAATGTATTCAAAGCACTATAACAGATAAACAAACGTTAATGCGGTGTAAATGAAAAGATAGAAAAAAACTAAAGATTGTATCGCTGTCAGGTAAGAATCTTTCATCGGAAATGATTCTGCCGGGAAGGGGGTGAAATTCCCCCGCAGCCCCCGCTGCTGTGATGCCGACAAACCCGTTAAAGCCACTGATTCGCAGGATTGGGAAGGCGCGGGGGAGGATGACGCTAAGCCAGAAGACCGACCTGACAGCCTGTCTATATTCAACTCCTTCGGTGGGAAGCGGGTTGTCATCCGATATGCGCACCGGTAATGCCGGCTGCGCGTACGCTGTTGACGCCGCCTTTCCCGACCGAAACGTCGGGATTTTTTATGTCGAGTTTCAGTGAAAAAAAACCGGATAAGCTCGGGGCGAGTAAAAAGGCGTTTGTTATCGCCGGCACCGGGAGCGGTTGCGGTAAAACCACTGTGACGCTGGGGATTCTGCGGGCGCTGATGCGACGCGGGCTGGCCGTTCAGCCTTTCAAGGTCGGCCCGGATTATCTGGATAGCGGCTGGCACAGCGCGGTCTGCGGCGTGGCGTCACGCAATCTGGACGCCTTTATGCTGCCGACGGCGACGCTTAACGGCCTGTATAACCAGCACATGCGCCACGCCGATGTGGCGGTGATCGAAGGGGTGATGGGGCTGTACGACGGCTATGGCACCGATCCGGATTATTGCAGCACGGCGGCGATGGCCAAGCAGTTGGGCTGCCCGGTGATTTTGCTGGTGGACGGCAAAGCGGTATCCACGTCGGTGGCGGCCACCGTAATGGGTTTTTGCCGTTTCGACCCCGCGCTGACCATCGCCGGCGTGATTGTCAATCGCGTCAACTCGGCGCAACACTACGCGCTTATCCGCCATGCTATCGAACACTATTGCGGCGTCCCGGTATTGGGCCGATTGCCGGTTATGGAGGATGTGGCGTTGCCGTCGCGGCACCTCGGTCTGATCCCGGCGCAGGAGCAGGCGAACGACGATCGGCGCTGGCAGCGGCTGGCGCGGCAGGTGGAAGAAACCATTGAGCTGGATCGACTGCTGGCCTTGTGCGGCAATACGGCGTCACCCGCAGGCGTTGCGCCTGTTTTACCCGCTGCCGCTCTGGCCGACGGTTTGACGCTGGCGCTGGCCGATGATGAAGCCTTCAATTTCTACTATCCGGACAACCTGGATTTGCTGGAGCAGGCCGGGGTACGGATCCAACGTTTCAGCCCGCTTTACGACCGCCGGCTGCCGGATTGCCAAATGATCTACATCGGCGGCGGTTATCCGGAAATCCACGCGGCGCAGTTGGCGCGCAACACCGCGATGCATCGCGCCTTGCATGACGTGCATCAACGGCGCATCCCGCTGTATGCCGAGTGCGGCGGCCTGATGTATCTGGGCGCCGGGCTGACCACGCCGGACGGGCAGCGCCACGCGATGAGCGGCATCCTGCCCGGCGAAAGCGCGATGGGCAAACGGCTGACCCGCTTTGGCTATTGCCAGGCGCAGGCGAAGCAAGACACGCTGCTGGCGGCGGCCGGTGAAATCCTGCGCGGTCATGAATTCCATTACTCCGATTTTTCCACTTCGCTGTCTCCCGTCTTTGATTGCGCCAAATTGCGCGACGGCGCCGTTATGCGGCAGTGGCAGGGCGGTTATCAGCTTGAACAGACCTGCGCCGGTTATCTGCATATCCACTTCGCTCAACGTCCCGGCGTACTTGACCGCTGGTTGAGCGCCGCCCGGAGGCGGTTATGACGCTAGCGGCCTGGTTCGTCGCTTTTTTACTCGACCACTGGCTGGGCGATCCGCCGCATTGGCCGCATCCGGTGCGCTGGATCGGTAATTTTATCACCTGGCTGCAAGACGGCATTCGCGCCCGTTGTCGCAGCGAACGGGCGCTTAAACTCGGCGGCGGATTGCTGTGGCTGGCGGTGGTGGGCGTCACCTGGGCGGTAAGCTGGGGCGTGTTGGCGCTGCTGACGTCGATTCATCCGTGGCTCGGCTGGCTGGCGCAAGTGTGGATGATTTACACCTGTCTGGCGGGGCGTTGTCTGGGGGACGCGGCGCTGGCGGTTCACCGCGCGTTGCGACAGGGCACGCTGGCGGAGAGCCGCCGCCAGCTTTCATGGATCGTCGGGCGCGATACCTCGCAGCTTGAGAAACCGCAAATCACCCGCGCGGTGGTGGAAACCGTTGCCGAGAACAGCATTGACGGCGTGATCGCGCCGCTGTTTTTCCTGCTGATCGGCGGCGCGCCGCTGGCGATGGCCTACAAAGCGGTGAATGCCCTGGATTCGATGGTCGGCTATAAGAACCAAAAATATCGGGCGATTGGCTATGTTTCCGCCCGCATGGACGATCTGGCCAATTATCTGCCCGCGCGGCTTGGCTGGCTGCTGCTGAGCGCCGCCGCCTGGCTGCTGAGAGAAGACTATCGCCAGGCGTGGCGCATCGGCTGGCGCGATCGCCGCCGTCATGCCAGTCCCAACTGCGCCTGGTCGGAAGCGACGGTAGCCGGCGCATTGGGCGTACGGCTCGGCGGCCCCAATAATTATTTCGGCGAGCGGGTGGAGAAGCCCTGGATCGGCGATGAACGACGAGAGATCGCGTTGAGCGATATCCCGCGCAGCATCAGTCTGATGAAGGTGGCTTCTTTGCTGGCTTTACTGTTGTTTAGCGCCGCGTATTTTCTGCTGTCGGTCACACTGACGGGATAAGGAACAGAGAGATGAACTATCTGCAGCAACCGCTGGATATCGAGCGGCAAAGTTTTGTCATTATCGGCGACATCATCGCCAGCGAACATCCGGACTACCGTTTCGCCGATGCGGAGCAGGAAGCGGTGATTAAGCGTGTGATCCACACCACGGCGGATTTCGACTGGCTGGATACCTTGCATTTCTCGCCGGATGCGGTGGCGCAGATCGCCGACGGCCTGCGCACCGGCTGTACGCTGTATACCGATACCACCATGGCGCTGTCGGGCATCAACAAAACCCGGCTGGCGAAACTGGGCTGCGAGTGCCGCTGCTTTATCAGCGATGCGCGCGTGGTCGCGCGGGCGCAGGCCGAAAACATGACGCGCTCGATGGCGGCGGTGGATGTGGCGCTGGAAGAGCCGGGCCGTAAGCTGTTCGTGTTCGGCAATGCGCCCACCGCGCTGTTTCGGCTGTTGGAGCATACGGCGGAAAAACCGGACTCGGCGCTGGCGGTTATCGGCGTGCCGGTCGGCTTTGTCGGGGCGGCGGAATCGAAAGCGGCGCTGATCGACAGTCCGCTTGCCCACATCGCCGCGCGCGGGCGTAAAGGCGGCAGCAATGTGGCGGCCGCCATCGTCAACGCCATTCTGTATCGTCTGCGGGAGAGCCAGTGAACGCCGATTCGCAAAAGCCTGAAATGAAGCTGGACAGCGTCTGGCACAACGGCAAGCAATACCGCAAAGGCTATACCACCGGCTCCTGCGCCACGGCGGCGGCCAAGGTGGCGGCGCTGATGGTCTTGCGCCAGCAGGTGATCGATCAGGTTTCCATCGTGACGCCATCGGGCGTCACGCTGTATCTCAACGTCGAACAGCCGTTGATTGAGGGGCGGCAGGCGACGGCGGCGATCCGTAAAGACGGCGGCGATGACGTGGACGCCACGCACGGCATGCTGATTTTCGCCCGCGTCGCCCTGTGCGAACACGGCGATATTCATATTCGCGGCGGCGAAGGCGTGGGTACCGTGACGCGCAAAGGCATCGGCCTGCCGGTAGGCAGCGCGGCGATCAATCGCACGCCGCTGCAAACCATTGAAGCGGCGGTGCGCGAGGCGATCGGCCCGACGCGCGGCGCGGAAGTGGAAATTTTCGCGCCCGAGGGCGAGGAGCGGGCGAAAAAAACCTACAACGGACGTCTGGGGATCCTCGGCGGCATCTCCATCATCGGCACCACCGGCATCGTGACGCCGATGTCGGAAGAGAGCTGGAAACGCTCGCTGGCGCTGGAGCTGGAAATGAAGCGCGCCGCCGGGGAGGACCGCGTCATTCTGGTACCCGGCAATCACGGCGAACGCTTCGTGCGCGAGCAACTCGGGCTGGACGGACAACGCGTGGTGACCATGAGTAATTTCGTCGGTTATATGTTGCAGGAAACCGTCAGGCTTAAATTCCGCCGCGTGGCGTTGGTCGGCCATCTCGGCAAGCTGGTGAAAGTGGCGGCGGGGATCTTCCATACCCACAGCCATATCGCCGACGGGCGCATGGAAACCCTGATCGCCAATCTGGCGCTGATGGGCGCTTCTCATGACGTCTTGCTGGCGGTGAATCAGTGCGACACCACCGAGGCAGCGATGGAGGTGATTGCGCAGCACGGCTTGCAGGCGGTGTACGCGCGAATCGCGCAGCGCATTTGTCAGCGGGTCAACGAGATGATGCGGTTCTCCAGTGAGCCGCCGCGCATCGACGTCATCCTGTTCTCTTTCGATAACCAGGTGCTGGGCGCCAACCGATCGCTGGCCGACATCGTGGAGGCGCTGCGATGATCGTGGTCGTGGGCATTGGCCCCGGTTCGCTGGCGCATCTGACGCCGCAGGCGCGCCAGGCGATCGCCGCCGCCGAAATTCTGGTCGGCGGCGCCCGTCATCTGGCGATGTTTCCTGACTTTCACGGCCAGACCCGCCGGCTGGATGCCGATATCGACGGGCTGATGACGTGGCTCAAAGCGCACATATCCCGTCAGGTGGTGGTGCTGGCCTCCGGCGACCCTTTGCTGTACGGCATCGGGAAGCGGCTGTCCATCCATTTCCCAGCGGATCAACTGCTGATCGTACCCGGCATCAGCGCGGTGCAGTACCTTTGCGCCCGTATCGCGCTGGATATGAATGATATTTATCTCACCAGCAGCCACGGCCGCAAACCGGACTTTGACTGGCTGCTGCAACACGACAAAGTGGCGATGGTGACCGATCGACATATCGGCCCGCGCGCCATTGCCGACGCCATCCTGCAACGGCAACTGAGGCGCACGATGATTATCGGCGAAAATCTGTCGCTGCCGGATGAACGTATTCATCGCCTGTCGCCGGAACAGGTGGCGCGGCACTATGACATGAACGTGGTGGTGATCCTCAATGAATGATGATGAATTTTTACGCGGCCAACGGGTGCCGATGACCAAAGAGCCGGTACGCCTGCTGGCGCTGGAGCGGCTGGCGCTGAGCGACGCGCGCCATCTGATTGATGTCGGCGCCGGCACCGGCAGCGTATCGCTGGAGGCGGCGCTGCGTTTTCCCCGATTGGCGGTGACCGCCATCGAGCGCAATCCGACGGCGCTGGCGCTGATTGAAGAAAACCGCCGTCGGTTCGGCTGCAATAATGTGGCGATTATCGCCGGCGCGGCGCCGCTGCCGCTGGAGCCTATGGCGGACGCGGTGTTTATCGGCGGCAGCGGCGGACAGCTGACCGAGCTTATCGACTGGTCTTTGGCTCATTTGCATCCCGGCGGTCGTTTGGCGCTGACGTTCATTCTGCTGGATAACCTGAATACGGCGCTGGCGCATTTGCAGTCGCTGAACGTGGCGTCGCTGGCCTGCACGCAGCTTCAGGTTTCGTCCCTGACGCCGCTTGGCAACGGCCATTATTTTAAACCGAACAACCCCACCTATCTTATTTCCTGCTGCAAGGAGGGAACGCATGTCTGAGCATGCCGCAACACCGCAAACAGCGAACGCGCAACCGGCGTTCGATCCCCATAAAATCTGGTTTGTCGGGGCGGGGCCGGGCGATCGCGAGTTGATTACGCTCAAAGGCTACCGCTTGCTGCAACAGGCCGATGTGGTGATCTACGCCGGTTCGCTGATTAATACCGAATTGCTGGAATATTGCCGGCCGCAGGCGGCGTGTTACGACAGCGCCGGAATGACCCTTGAGCAGATCGTGACTCTGATGGTCACCAGCGCGCGCGCCGGCAAACTGGTGGTGAGGCTGCAAACCGGCGATCTGTCGCTGTATGGCTCGATTCGCGAACAGAGCGAGGCGCTGGCGCAACAGGACATCGGATTCGTTTCCGTTCCCGGCGTGAGCGCGTTTCTCGGGGCGGCGGCGCAGCTTGGCGTGGAATACACCGTACCGGAAGTGGCGCAGAGTCTGGTGATTACCCGTATAGAAGGGCGTACGCCGATGCCGCCGCTGGAGCAGTTGGAGGCGTTTGCCGCCCATCAGACATCCATGGCGATTTTCCTGTCGGTACAGGATATCGACGGGGTGGTGGCGCGGCTGACCGCCGGCGGCTATCCGGCGTCCACGCCGGTGGCGGTGGTCTACAAGGCCACCTGGCCGGAAAGCCGCACGGTGCGCGGCACGCTGGCGGATATCGCCGGGCAGGTGCGGGCGGCGGCCATTCGCAAAACCGCGCTGATTCTGGTCGGCGCTTTTCTGGGCGATGAATACCACTATTCCAGACTGTATGACGCAGGATTCAGTCATGAATATCGCCAGGCCTGAATCCATCGCCGTGTTCTGCCTGACGCCGGGCGGCGTACGTCTGGCCCGGCGTTTGCAGGCGCATTTGCCGCTGACCTGTTTCACCAGTGAAAAATTGCTGGCGCCAGGCTTTACCGCCTTTAGCGGCGGTTTCGGCGACACCCTGCGCGCGGCGTTCAACCGCTATTCCGCGCTGGTGGTGGTGGGCGCGACCGGCATTGCGGTGCGGGCGATTGCGCCGCTGTTAAACGACAAGCTGACCGATCCGGCGGTGGTGGTGATCGACGAGCAGGGACGGCATGTCATCAGCCTGCTTTCCGGCCATATCGGCGGCGCGAACGCGCTGACCCGCCGGCTGGCGGAGATACTGGGCGCCGAACCGGTGATAAGCACCGCCACGGACGTCAATCAGCTGGCGGCGCTGGATATGCTGGCGATGCAGTTGGACGCGCAAATGGAGGATTTCCGCCAGGCGGTGAAAGCGGTGAATCAGCTGCTGGTCAGCGGTGGCAAGGTCGGCCTGTGGTGGGACGATGCCATGCGGCCCGCGCGTTCCCGTTGCGACGTGCGCGGCTTTATCGCGATAGACAGTCTGACGGCGCTGCCGACGCTGGATGCGCTGGTGTGCGTGACGCTGCGCGATACCCTGCCCGACGCCTTATCGGCGGGATCGCCGGCGCCGATCTTCAAGCTGGTGCCGAAGCGCGTGGTGGCGGGGATCGGCTGCCGGCGGTCGACCGAGCTGCCCACGCTGGCCGATCTGCTGTCGCGGCAGTTGGCGGAAAACCATTTCGATCCGCTGGCGCTGCGGGCTATCGGCAGCGTCGATATCAAGCGGGACGAGCCGGCGTTGATCGAACTGGCGCAGCGCCGGCGCGTGCCGTTCGAACTGTTCGGCGTCGACGAACTCGCCCCGCACGAACACCGTTTTCCCGCTTCCGAATTTGTGCGCCGCACGGTCGGCGTCGGCAGCGTTTCACAACCGGTTGCCTGGCTGATGAGCGGCGGCAAGCTGGTTGGCAATACCCTGCGTCAGCAGGGGGTGACTATTACCCTGGGAGTAAAGCATTAATGTTAACCGTAATCGGCATTGGGCCGGGCAGTGAAGCCATGATGACGCAAGAGGCCGTCGCCGCTATCCGCGAGGCGGACATCGTGGTGGGCTACAAAACCTACACGCATCTGGTAAAGCCGCTCACCGGCGATAAGCAAGTGATCAAAACCGGCATGTGTAAAGAAATCGAGCGTTGCCAGACGGCGATCGATCTGGCGTTGGCCGGCCACAACGTGGCGCTGATCAGCAGCGGCGACGCGGGTATTTACGGCATGGCCGGGCTGGTGCTGGAGCTGGTCGCTCAGCAGCAGTCGGATCTGGACGTCCGGCTGGTGGCCGGGATGACCGCCAGTATCGCGGCGGCGTCGTTGTTAGGCGCGCCCCTGATGCACGATTTTTGTCATATCAGCCTCAGCGATCTGCTGACGCCGTGGCCGGTGATCGAAAAACGCATCGTCGCGGCGGCGCAGGCCGACTTTGTTATCTGCTTCTATAACCCGCGCAGCCGCGGCCGTGAAGGGCATCTGGCGCGCGCGTTCGAGCTGATGAAGCCCTTCACGTCAGCGCAAACGCCGGTTGGCGTCGTCAAAGCCGCCGGGCGTAAGAAAGAGCAAAAATGGATCACCACCTTCGGCGACATGGACTTCTCGCCGGTGGATATGACCAGTCTGGTGATTGTCGGCAACAAAACCACCTACTGCCGCGACGGGCTGATGATTACGCCGCGAGGCTATACGCTGTGAGCGAGCCGGTTATCCATGTCTTCGGCGGCACCAGCGACGCCCGGCTGATTTGTCAGGCGCTGGATGCGGCGGGCGAAGTTTATCGCCTGTCCGTCGCCACCGACACGGGAAAACAGCTGGCCGGCGATATCGCCGGCGAGGTGGTGGTCGGACGTATGGATGCGGATGAAATGGCGGCCTATCTCGCCGCCCGGCGTATTCGCTGGGTGATCGACGCTTCCCATCCTTATGCCGAGGCGCTGCACGCCAATGTGGCGGCGGCCTGTCGCCGGTTGCAACTGCCGCTGACGCGCTATCAGCGGCCCAGCGATATCGACGCCATCGACCATCCGCTGCTGCATAAAGCGGCGAGCCTTGACGCGGCGTGCGCGATCGCCCGCACGCTGGGGACGCGGGTGCTGCTGACCACCGGCAGCAAGGATCTGGCCCGCTATCGGCAACGCTTGCCGGACAAACAGCTGTTGGTTCGGGTGCTGCCGACCGCGGCGGTGCTGGCGCAGTGCGAAGCGCTGGGCTTCGGCGTGGAGCAGATTATCGCCCAATGCGGGCCGTTCAGCGCGGCGTTCAATCAGGCGCTGTATCAGCACTGTCGGCCCGATGTGGTGGTAACTAAAGAGTCCGGCGCGCCGGGCGGCTATCAGCAAAAGGTCGCGCCCTGCCTGGCGTTGGGCATCCCCTGTATCGTGATCTGTCGCCCGGTCGCGGCAGACGACGCTGCGTCGGCGGAACGGATCGCATCGCTGGATGCGTTCGCCGCTTGCTTATCCCGCTGGCGACACAACGAGGATCGTAAATGAAAAAAGCACTGTTGATTATCAGTTTCGGCACCAGTTACCCGCAAACCCGGGAAAAGAATATTGATGCCTGCGAACAATTTCTGGCGGCGTCCCACGGCGATCGCGATCTGTTTCGGGCGTTTACGTCGGAAATGATTATCCGCAAGCTGTGGGATCGCGACGGCCTGCGGATTGATAACCCCGCGCAGGCCTTGCAGCGGCTGGCGGACGAAGGTTATCAGGATGTGGCCATCCAGTCGCTGCATGTGATTAATGGCGATGAATACGACAAAGTGGCGGCGGAGGTTCGCGTCTGGCGCCCGCATTTTCAACGGTTGGCGCTCGGTACGCCGCTGCTCAGCGGTTTTGATGACTATCAGCAATTGATGAGCGCGCTTCAGACGCAGATGCCGCCGCTGGCCGCCGATGAACGGGTGGTGTTTATGGGACACGGCGCCAGCCATCATGCGTTTTCCGCCTACGCCTGTCTCGACCACCTGATGGCGTCGCGCGGTTTCCCGGCGCTGGTGGGGGCGGTGGAAAGCTACCCGGAAATCGACCATATCATCCAGCGTCTGCAACAGCAGGGGGTGCGCAAAGTGCATCTGATGCCGCTGATGCTGGTAGCGGGCGATCACGCCACCAACGATATGGCTTCGGATGAAGAGGACTCGTGGAAATCGCAGCTTGAAGCAGCGGGCATCGCCACCTGTTGCTGGCTGCAAGGGCTGGGCGAAAATGCGCAGATCCGCCGGATGTTCGCCCGTCACCTCGACGCCGCGCTGAACCCGAAGCAGCAGGAGGCGGCGTAATGACCGGCAGACTGTATGCGTTAGGCGTCGGGCCGGGCGGCAGCGATTTGATTACCGTGCGCGCCGCGCGTCTGATCGGCCGGCTCGACATTCTGTATGCGCCGGCCGGGCGTAAGGGCGGCGATAGCCTGGCGTTATCCATCGTGCGCGAGTATTTGTCGCCGGCGACGGAAATTCGCACCACGCATTTTCCCATGAAGGCCGACGAGGCAGAGAAAGAAGCCGTCTGGGACGAGATAGCCCAACAGCTGACGAATGAAGTGGCCGACGGCAGGCAGGTCGGCTTTATCACGCTGGGCGATGCGATGCTATTCAGCACCTGGGTCTTTCTGCTGGCGCGTATCGGCCGTCAGCCCTGGCTGGAAATCGTGCCGGGCGTCACCTCGTTTGCGGCGATAGCCGCGCGGTCGGCGCTGCCGCTGGCGATGGAGCAGCAGTCGATGGCGGTGATGCCGTGCACCGCCCCGGAAGCCGAGCTGGAGCAAGCGCTGCTGACTCACGACAGCGTGGTGCTGATGAAAGTGTATGGCCGTTTCGCCGCCGTGCGCGCGCTGCTGGCGCGTCTTGATCTGTTCGATCACGCGCTGTTGATGGCCGATGCCTCGCTGCCGGGCGAACAGTGCTGGCGACGTCTGGATCGGGTGACGGATGACCAGCCGTTGCCCTATTTCTCCACGATTGTGGTGAATAAACAGTGGCGCAGCGAATGACACGGATCGCAGTCGGTGGGGGAGGAATACGCCGGTCATCGCGCGGTATAGCAGGACATTCCGGCAGTACACCTAGCCATGTCCGCAACACAACCGGTCATCCCCGTAACATGCCCGGTCATCCTCGCAACACACCCGGTCATCCTCGCAACACACCCGGTCATCCCCGCGGTAGTAGGCGGGGATCGGTTGCTGAAACGGCGGTAGTCATTGACTGATTCCCGCCTGCGCGGGAATGACACGGATCGTAGTCGGTGGGGGAGGGATACGCCGGTCATCTTGCGGTATAGCAGGACATTCCGGCTGTATACCCGGCTATTCCTGTAACATGCCCGGTCATCCTCGCAACACACCTGGTCATCCCCGCGGTAGTAGGCGGGGATCGGTTGCTGAAACGGCGGTAGTCATTGACTGATTCCCGCCTGCGCGGGAATGACACGGATCTTAGTCGGTGGGGGAGGGATACGCCGGTCATCTCGCGGTGTAGCAGGACATTCCGGCTGTATACCCGGCTATTCCCGTAACATGCCCGGTCATCCCCGCAACACACCCGGTCATCCCCGCGGTAGTAGGCGGGGATCGGTTGCTGAAACGGCGGTAGTCATTGACTGATTCCCGCCTGCGCGGGAATGACGCGGAGCGTAGTCGGCGGGAATGGCAAGGGTACGTGGTAGGCAGGGGGAGTGAGGGAATAACGGATGGACATTGACTTAAAACATGATGGGGTTTGAGGGGTAATCAATGGAACAACAATTAAAGAAACTTTCGCTATCCGGTCTGGCGATAGCGCTGCTACTGATGCTGGCGCCGCAGGAAGCGTTCGCCATGCATATTATGGAGGGATTTTTGCCGCCGATGTGGGCGCTGGCCTGGTGGGTGCTGTTTCTGCCCTGTCTGTTTGCCGGGCTGGTGCGTTTGCGCAAAATCGTCAGTGAGGACAGCAACCAGAAAGTCCTGCTGGCGCTATGCGGCGCGTTTATTTTCGTGCTTTCCGCGCTGAAGATCCCGTCCGTCACCGGCAGTTGCTCGCATCCGACCGGCGTCGGTCTGGCGGTGATTCTGTTCGGCCCGGTGGTCGTGGCGGTGCTGGGGGCGATTGTCCTGCTGTTTCAGGCGCTCTTGCTGGCGCACGGCGGTCTGACGACGCTCGGCGCCAACGGGATGTCGATGGCGGTTATCGGGCCGGTTATCGGTTATCTGGTGTGGAAATTGGCGTGCAAAGCCGGGATCCGCCGCGACGTCGGGGTATTCCTGTGCGCCATGCTGGCCGATTTGGCGACCTATCTGGTGACGTCGATTCAACTGGGCGTGGCGTTCCCCGATCCGCAATTGGGCGTTACCGCATCGATGGTTAAATTCATGGGCATTTTCTGTCTGACGCAGGTGCCGATCGCCATCGCCGAAGGGTTGCTTACCGTGATGATTTACGACCAGTTAACCAAGCGTCAGCTTATTCATGCCGGGAGTCGTTAACATGAAAAAGAACTTAATCCTGTTATCACTGGTGATTGCGCTGGTGATTCTGCCCTTTTTTATCAATCACGGCGGCGAGTACGGCGGGTCGGATGGCGAAGCGGAAACGTTGATCACCCAGACCGCGCCGGATTATCAGCCCTGGTTCCAACCGCTGTATGAGCCCGCCAGCGGCGAGATTGAAAGCCTGCTGTTTACCTTGCAGGGATCGCTGGGCGCGGCGGTAATTTTCTATATTCTCGGCTATTACCGCGGCAAGCGCAGCGATCATGCTGGGAATTGACAAACTCAGCTATCAGGGGCGCTGGCGGCAGGTGGATCCGATGCGCAAGCTGGCGCTGTATGGGCTGTTTCTGCTGCTGGCGATGACCTGCCCGCCGCTGTATCAGGCGCTGCTGCTGGGATTTATCGCCGCGCTGACCTGCTGGCTGCTGCGGATCGGCCCGTTGCGCTATCTGAAATGGCTGTCGGTGCCGTTGGGGTTCCTGTCGGTGGGCGTGGCGACGATTGTGCTGTCGGTTTCGCGCCAGCCGGAAACGCTGTGGTGGGGGATCCCGCTGGGGACGTTCTGGGTCGGCATCGATCCCATCGGTCTGCATACGGCGAATCATACCCTCTGGCGCAGCCTGGCGGCGCTATCGGCGACCTTCTGGTTTGTGCTGAACACGCCGTTTCCGCAGTTGATTCAGATCCTGCAACGTTGCCGGGTGCCGACGCTGCTGACGGAACAAATTCTGCTGACCTGGCGGTTTATCTTCATTTTTCTGGATGAAGCGCTGGCGATCCGTCGCGCGCAGTCGCTGCGCTTTGGTTATTCATCGCTGGGCAGCAGCTATCGTTCGCTCTCCATGCTGGTCGGCATGCTGTTTATGCGGGTCATGATGCGCTACCAACAGATGGTGATTGCGCTGGAAATCAAACTGTATCAGGGAGAATTCCATCTGTGAGAAGAGAACCGTTATGCTGACGACCCGACAATTGAATTTTCGCTATCAGGATGAACCGATACTGCGCGATCTGTCGCTGGATTTCAGTCGCCATGCCGTCACCGGGGTGATAGGGGCGAACGGTTGCGGCAAGTCGACGCTGTTTATGAACCTGACCGGTATTCTGCGCCCGCAGAGCGGGGCGGTGCTGTGGGACAACCAGCCGATCGATTACAGCAAAGCGGGGTTGCGCGCCTTGCGTCAACGGATCGCCACGGTATTTCAGGATCCGGAACAACAGATCTTTTATACCGATATCGACAGTGATATCGCTTTCAGCCTGCGCAATCTCGGTATGGATGAAACCCTCATCGCCCAACGGGTGGAGCAGGCGTTAACGCTGGTGGATGCGCAGGCATTTCGCCATAAGCCGATTCAGTATCTGAGTCACGGTCAGAAAAAACGCGTCGCCGTCGCCGGGGCGCTGGTGATGGAAGCGCCTTATCTGCTGCTGGATGAACCGACTTCCGGCCTCGATCCCGCCGGACGCGAGCAGATGATCGCGATTATTGAACGGATTGTGGCGCAGGGGAAACGGGTTATCATCTCCAGCCACGATATCGACCTGATCTATGCGGTGTGCGGCTACGTGTACGTGCTGGCGCACGGCGAGCTGGTCAGCGAGGGAGTCAGCGCCGACGTTTTCCTGCAACGCGAAAAGCTGCGGGCGGCCGCGCTGGTTCAGCCCTGGCTGGTCAAGCTGCACAGCGAATTGGGGCTGCCGCTGTGTAAAACCGAACAACAGCTATTTGCGCTGCTGCGCGAGCGCGGCGCGGGAGGAAACGCATGAGCCTGTCCATCATGTTGCAGGGAACGGCGTCCGACGTGGGCAAAAGCGTTCTCGTGGCCGGCCTGTGCCGGATTTTCGCTCAGGACGGCTACCGCTGCGCGCCGTTTAAATCGCAAAATATGGCGCTCAATTCGGGGATTACGCCGCAGGGCGAAGAGATGGGGCGGGCGCAGATATTTCAGGCCGAAGCGGCGGGCATCGAGCCCGATGTGCGGATGAATCCGGTGCTGCTTAAGCCGACCAGCGATCGCAAGTCGCAGGTGGTCTTGATGGGGAAAGCGCTCTGCAATATGGATGCGATGACCTACCACCAGTACAAACCGCAGTTACAGCAGCAGATCGGCGATGTCTACCAGAGCCTGGCCGCCGAATATGACGTGATAGTGCTGGAAGGAGCGGGCAGCCCGGCGGAAATCAATCTACGCGATCGGGATATCGTTAATATGGGTATGGCGGCGCAGGCCGACTGTCCGGTATTGCTGGTGGCCGATATCGACCGCGGCGGGGTGTTCGCCGCCATCTACGGAACGCTGGCGCTGTTGGCGCCGGAGGAAAAAGCGCGGGTAAAAGGGGTGATCATCAATAAATTCCGCGGCGACGTGGCGTTGCTGAAACCCGGGCTGACGCAGATCGAAGCGCTGACCGGCGTGCCGGTGATCGGCGTGATGCCCTGGCTGAATGTGGAGTTAGAGGACGAAGACGGCGTTGCGCTGCAAAGCGGCAAATATGCCGGAAACGCGCAGCAGGCGCTGGATATCGCGGTGGTGCGCCTGCCGCATATCGCCAACTTCACCGATTTCAACGCGCTGGCGGCGCAACCGGATGTCCGTTTGCGTTATGTCGCCGATCCGGCTGGGCTGACGGACGCCGATTTGATTATTCTGCCAGGCAGTAAAAATACGCTGGGCGATTTGCAATGGCTGCGGCAAAGCGGGCTGGCCGGGGCGCTGCGGGCGCGGCATCAGGCCGGTACGCCGCTGATTGGCATCTGCGGCGGCTATCAGATGCTGGGACGCAGCATTATCGACGGCGTGGAGTCGGACGTTGCGCGGATGGACGGTCTGGGGCTGCTGGATATCGAAACCGAGTTCGCATCGGAAAAAGTCACTACCCGCGTCAGCGGAAGCTGTCGGCCGATGCTGCCGGGCATGGCGAACGCCGGGTCGGATAAGCCCGTCAGCGGGTATGAAATCCATATGGGTACATCGCGCCTTGGCAGTCAGGCCGCGCCATTTATCACGTTGACGCAGAGTAACGGCCAGCCGGTAACCCAATACGATGGGGCGATTAACGCGGACGGCAGCGTCATCGGCAGCTATCTTCACGGTCTGTTTGATAACGATTGCTTTACCCGCGCGTTGCTGAATACGTTGCGCCAACGCAAAGGGCTGACCGCGTTTGACGGCGAGGTGTTTGACTATGCCCGTCACAAGCAGCGGCAGTTCGATATTCTGGCCGCGGCGATGCGCGAACATATTGATATCGCCGCGATATATGGCTTTATGTCGACGGCGCGCAGCTAGTTTGCACGGGGGCTCCTCCCCCTGACAAGGGGGAGGCCGGGTGGGGGTAGCGGCAGGCATCACCTGCGCTGCGATTGACCCCACCCCAACCCTCCCCTTTGCAGGGGAGGGAGTTGGCTATTCCCCTGCGTCGGGCGCGTGCTACGACGTGGCATGGAAATGGCGGCATTGTGGCGCACAAAACTGCCTCTGAGTCCGCATAAAATGTGACTAAGAGACAACTGACAAGGGGTAGCGGCAGGCATCACCTGTGCTGCGATTGACCCCACCCCAACCCTCCCCTGCGCAAGCGGGGAGAAAAAAAGATTAAACAGGAGCTTATCGGGTGATATTGATTACGGGCGGAGCCAGAAGCGGCAAAAGCGCATTGGCGGAGAGGCTGGCGGCGCGGCACAGCGAGAAGGTGCTGTATATCGCCACATCGGTGGTGACCGATGACGAAATGGCTTCGCGCGTGCGGCGGCACCAGGAAAGCCGCCCGGCGCATTGGCGTACCTGGGAAGGCTATCGAGATCTGGGGACAGTGATCGCGGAAAAAATAGCCGCCGACGAGGCGGTTATTCTGGAATGCGTCACGACCCTGATCGCCAACCTGTTGTTTGAGCAGGCCGGCGATACGCCGCCGGAGCAGATGGACTTTTCGGCCATTGAAGATGCGATCCAACCGCAGATTGATGCGTTGATCGACGCCTGCTCCCATAGCGCGGCGCCGATCTATCTGGTGACCAATGAGCTTGGCATGGGCATCGTGCCGGAAAACCGGCTGGCGCGGCATTTTCGTGATATCGCCGGACGCGTGAATCAGCGTCTGGCCGCCGCCGCCGAGTCGGTCTATCTGGTGGTGTCGGGTATTGAGGTTAAAATTAAATGAATCTGCGTTTATTTTTCGCCACGTTGCAATTTATGACTCGAATTCCGCTGCCGGCGCGCTGGACGCAGGGGCTGGAGATGGAGCAATACGTGCGCGGGATTGTCGGTTTCCCCTTTATCGGCTTCATCGTGGGCGGGATCGCCGGGCTGGCGTTCGTTGCGCTCTCTCCCTGGTGCGGCGTGCCGCTGGCGGCGCTGGCCTATGTGCTGGCGCTGGCGCTGATTACCGGCGCGTTTCATCTGGACGGACTGGCGGATACCTGCGACGGCGTGTTTTCCGCCCGTAAACGGGAAAGAATGCTGGAGATCATGCGCGACAGCCGCCTCGGCACCAATGGCGGGCTGGCGCTGATTTTTATCGTGGTGGCGAAAGTGCTGGTAGTGAGCGAGCTGGCGCTACGCGGAACATCGATGCTGGCCGTACTGACGGCGGCGTCGGTGGTGAGCCGCAGCGCCATTGTGTTGCTGATGTATCGCCAGCGTTACGCTCGCGAAGGACAAGGGCTGGGAAATCTGTATATCGGCCAGGTTCGCGGCGTTGAGATGCTGATTACGCTGGCGGGCGGGGCGCTGCTGGCCGGGTTGCTGGGACAGGGGGCCGCGCTGCGGGCATGGGCCATTACCCTGGTTATAATCTGGCTGATGGGGCTGTATCTGCGCCGTCGGTTGGGCGGTCAAACCGGCGATACGCTGGGCGCTGCGGAAGAGGTCGGCGAACTGGTCTTCCTGCTGGCGATGTTGTGACGGAAAGAGAAGGATAAACCATGCGGTTATTTCTGGTCAGGCACGGTCAGACCGAGGCCAATCTTAGCGGCGTTTTTTGCGGTATGACGGACGTCGGCCTGACGGCGACTGGCGTTGCTCAGGCCCGGTCGGTTGCCGGCTGGCTGGCGGACGTGAACTTTGGTTCGGCCGTCAGCAGTACGCTGTTGCGGGCGCGGCATACGGCGGAAATCGTGTTGGAAAAGCATCCTATCGCCGCCGCCGCGGATCGGGCATTCAACGAGATGGCTTTCGGCGATTGGGAAATGCGCCATCGCCACGATTTACAGCATGAGGATGCCGAAGCCTGGGCCGCCTGGATTGCGGACTGGCAAACGGCGCGTCCGACCGGCGGAGAGTCGTTCCCTGAGTTTTCTCGCCGCGTGGAACAGATCACGCAGGCCTTGCGGAAACAGCATGGCGCGGATAATCAGCTGATCGTGGCGCATCAGGGCGTATTAAGCCTGCTGTTGGCCACGCTGCTGACGATGCCGGCGAGCGAGATGTGGCACTTTCATTTTGCGCAAGGCGCATACAGCGTGTTGGACGTACAGGACGGGTTCGCCACGCTGCGGGCATTGAATAATCGGGCGCCCTGGCAGCCCTGATATAACGAGAATAATATTATGCAAACAGAACCATCATCCACGCTTTCATCGCTGGTCGACGCCATCGTGCCGCTGGACAAAGACGCTATGCGGCGCGCCGCCGACCGGCTGGACGGCCTGCTGAAACCGCTGGGCAGTCTGGGACGGCTGGAGCAGTTGGCCATCCAGCTTGCGGGTATGCGCGGGCTTTCCGGACTTCAGGCGGCGCGCAAACAGATCATCGTGATGGCCGCCGATCATGGCGTCTATGAGGAAGGGGTGGCGATTTCCCCGCGCGCGGTAACGGCCATTCAGACTGCGAATATGGTCAGGGGCATTACCGGCGTCTGTGTACTGGCGGCCAACGCGGGCGCAGAGGTGAACGTAGTGGATGTCGGCATCGACAGCGAGCCGCTGCCCGGCGTGCTGAATATGAAAGTGCGGCGCGGCAGCGGCAATATCGCTCGTGAAGCGGCGATGACCTACCGGCAGGCGGAGGATTTGCTGCTTGCCTGCGCGCGCTTGACCAGACAGCAGGCCGCAGGGGGCGTTCGCGTCTTTGGCGTCGGCGAGCTGGGTATGGCGAATACCACGCCCGCGGCGGCGATGATCAGCGTGCTGACCGATCATGATCCCAATCAGGTGGTCGGCATCGGCGCTAATTTCCCCAGCGAGCGACTGCATCATAAAGTGGCGGTGGTGCGTCAGGCGATTACCGTGAACCAACCTAATGCGCATGACGGCATTGATGTGTTGGCTAAGGTCGGCGGTTTTGATCTGGTCGGGATGGCGGGCGTGATGCTGGGGGCCGCGGCCGCCGGATTGCCCGTGGTGCTGGACGGTTTTCTTTCCTATGCGTCTGCGCTGGCGGCTTGCCGTATTGCGCCGCAGGTGCGGGATTACCTGATTCCCTCCCATTTTTCGGCGGAAAAGGGCGCGCTGATTGCGTTGCAGCATCTACAAATGGAGCCTTATTTGCAATTAGGCATGCGGCTTGGCGAAGGCAGCGGGGCGGCGATGGCCATGCCTTTGATCGACGCGGCCTGCGCGATGCATAACAATATGGGGCTATTGTCCGATAGCAATATCATGCTGCCCTCATAATTTTCCGTAATTTTTTTGCCGCGAGGCTCAGGAATGGAATGAATATTCCGTTGCCGGCGGTGCGCATCGCGCTCATATGTAGTCAGCGACATGATCCCGGTCCGGGGCCAACCTAAGCCCCGGCGGGCATTCTGATCGATAACGCGTTTATTTCTCCGGTTTTTTTCACAAAATTATGGAAAACTTCATATCTGTTCTATCCTGTTAAATACGTTATTGTATAAATGAGTCAGTAGGTAATAATTAAATATATTATCTATTTCACATGTCAATGAATTAACTACTATCATTCAAATGAAATTATTAACGTGCTATTTATATATTCAAGCCGATGAATTATTATCTTTTATGGTAATGCGTATTTAATTAAAATGTATCCTTATGATTTATTTGTGTTTTGTGGATTTTTCCCAAAAAAATTAATTTTATTGTTGCAAACACAACATGTTTGCACTTTACTGTAGTGACTGAGTCATTCGGGATGTTATATGAATTTTTCAGCATTGGTTGATGAACGCTTTTCTAAACTTACTCCTGCACAGCAGCTTATTGCACGTTATATCGAAAGGAATAAGGAGCGAGTGGCGTTTATGACGGCCAAGCAGTTAGCCGATGCAATAAATGTGAGCGATGCCGCGATTGTCCGCTTTGCCCGCGCATTAGGCTTCCGGGGTTATACCCATCTGCGAGAGGATTTGGGCGAAGCGCTGATTGAGCGAACGGGAGCCGGCGGCGTATTACATCGGGCGCAGTTGCCAACGGACGATGAAGAATTACAAAAACAGGTTTTTGATAATGCGCATACGCTGATAAACCAGACGCTCGAGTTAAATACCGATGGCGTCATCTTACGTGTTGCCGAGCGTATTGTCGCTGCTCGAAAAGTTTGGGTTACCGCGCATGGCAATACCTACCCGATGGCGGCGTATTTGGCGATGCACCTTAACCATATTTTGGGTAAGTCGGACGTTTTTAATATCGGTTGCGGCGACGTGGCCGATCGTATTCAGCAAGTGAATGAACATGATGTGTTTATCGGCATTGGGTATGAACGCTATATTCCATATACCATCGATATGATGCATCTGGCGCGTGAGCGTGGGGCGCATGTCGTGGCGGTGACCGATCGAATCACATCACCGTTAGCCCGTGAATCAAATGAAGTCATTTATATTCTTCGCAGCAGTTCGCCACTGGTTTGGTGGTCGAAAATGAGCACGATGACCGTTGTCGATTGGCTTATTTCGCAAGTGGTGATGTGTGATGAAGATGCAGTAAAGAAAAGATTGGAACAATCTGATGACGCCTGGAAACTGCTGGGTCATTGGAAAAAGCCAACACCAGGGAAATATTAATATAAATCTAAAAAATAATTAATTTATCGTTTATAACAAACACCAGAGAAGGAGATTTCTTTCCGTAACTTACATCAAAGGAAAATGAGTATGAGTGATAAAAAAGGAGATATCGACTCCCCTGTTATTTCAACAGGGGAAGCGATAGATACCTCTCGCCGTCGTTTAATCAAACAAACGTCCATCATCGGTGCCGGCATGGCATTCGGTGCTTTTTCCGCCCCTTCAGTCTTTGCTAAAGGCAGTCCGGAAGTGATTGTCAGAGGATTGGGCGGCGCTTATCAGGACGCCATGGATATCGCCGTCTATAAACCTTTTACCGCGGCAACGGGGATTAGCGTCAAGGTAAAACCTTCCACCTCCGCACAAATTCAGGCCATGATAAAGGCCGGTCAGGTAAGTCTGGACGTTGTGGATATCGGCACGCTTGCTCAGCTCAACCTTGAGAAAGCGGGAGCGTTGGCGCCGATTAATTACGCCGCGATGAAATATTGCAATCCTGACGATATCGCCGCTGAATTCCGTCATCCTAATATGGTCGGCAACCTCCTGTTTGCAACCGTGCTGGTTTACAATACGGATGTTTTTAGCGCTGAATCACACCCTAAAAACTGGGCGGAATTTTGGGACGTGAAGCGTTTTCCCGGCCCGCGCACGCTGGCGGATTTGCGTTCAGGCGCGGCAGATCTGGAATTCGCCGTGCTGGCTGACGGCGTGGCGATGTCGGATATTTACCCTGTTGATATCGACCGGGCTTTTTCCTCGCTAAATAAAATCAAACCGCATGTTACAAAATGGTGGGATACCGGCGCGGTTTCCGCGCAGTTGCTGGAGCGTAAAGATGCGGTGCTTGGCGCGCTGTGGAATGGTCGTGCTCAGGTGCTGATCGATCAGGGCGCGCCGCTGGCGATAGAGTGGAATCAGGCAAGACAGCAGGTGCAATACTGGAGCGTGTTGAAAAGCGCGCCGAACCCTGAAAATGCCCAGTTGCTTATCGACTTCGCCTTGCAGCCGGAAGTGCAGGCCAAGCTGACTCAGTATATCGCCTATGGCCCGACCAATAAAAAAGCCTTTGATTTCGTGCGTCCGGAAGATCTGGCAAAACTGCCTTCCAACCCGGCGTACTTTCCAAACACCTTTATACAGGATGCGCAGTGGTGGTCGGATCATCTGGAAGAGATCGGTAAAATCTGGCAGCCGTGGATCTTAGGTCAGGCTTAATGGGGATTGCTAACCAGCCGTTCCGTTCCCGTCCAACCGCGGGAACGGAACTTCGTCTGCAAGGGTTAACCCGACGCTTTGGTCAGACCGCCGCGGTGGATAATCTGCATCTGGTCGTCGAGCCGGGCGAATTCGTTACTTTACTGGGGGCCAGCGGGTCGGGAAAAACCACCACGCTGATGATGGTCGGCGGTTTTACTACGCCAACCACGGGGCGGATCCTGCTCGGCGGCCAGGACGTGACGGATTTTCCGCCGGCTAAACGTAATCTGGGCGTGGTATTTCAGAATTACTCTCTCTTTCCCCATCTTTCCGTTTTCCGCAATCTGGCGTTTCCGCTGGAAATGCGCGGCGCGTCGCAGAGCCTTATCAGGCAAAAGGTGGCGGATGCGCTGGATATGGTGCAGTTGGCCGACAAGGGCCATCGGCTGCCGCGTGAATTATCCGGCGGTCAGCAACAGCGAATTGCCCTGGCGCGGGCGTTGATATTCGAACCTCAGGCGCTGTTGATGGATGAGCCGCTGGGGGCGTTGGATAAAAAACTGCGCGAACATATGCAGTTGGAACTCAAACGCCTGCATCAGTCGAGCGGTTCGACCGTGCTGTTTGTCACCCACGATCAGGAGGAGGCGCTGACGCTTTCCGATCGTATCGCGGTGATGCAGGATGGCCGTATTGCGCAAATCGACTCGCCGCAATCCTTATACGAAAAACCCGCCAATCGCTGGGTTGCCGAATTTATCGGACAATCCAATTTTATCGGCGGGCATATTGAGGCGGTTCATTCGACGGGCTATGACGTCAGGCTGGATAGCGGCGAGCGGGTAAGCGGGCCGGGCATCGGACAGTTGGCTAACGGGCAACGGGTTTTCGCGGTATTGCGGCCGGAGAAAATTCGCCTGGCGAGCGCCGGTCAACTGGCGGTAAACGCGGTTATCAGCGAGGTGTTGTATCTGGGCCATACGGTAAAGGTGAGCGTGCGGCTTGGCGACGGCACGGATCTACTGGTTCAGGCGCAGAACATCGATCTGCAAAAGGCCATCGCCCCTGGCATCGCCGTTTCTCTCGGCTGGCAGCCGGAAAGCCTGTGGTTTATTGCCGGGGAGGCGGAATGAGCCCGACGTCGCCGGCCCGGCGTAACTGGAAACCCTGGCTGTTATTAGCCCCGTCGTTGCTGGCGCTGCTGATATTTTTTATCTATCCGTTGATAAAAATGTTGGGGTTCAGCCTCTATAGCCCGGATTTTACCTGGCGGCACTATCTGCGCATCGTACAGGAGCCGGTGTGGATTAACGTGTTGTGGATCACCCTGCGAATCTCCTTTTGGGTGACCTTAAGCACCCTGCTGCTGGGCTATCCGTTGGCCTGGGTGCTGGCGCGCTTGCAACCTCGTACGGCGAATATTTTGCTGATTCTGGTGGTTATCCCCTATTTTACCAGCGTACTGGTGCGTACCTACGCCTGGATGGTGCTGCTGGGGGCGCAAGGCGTAGTCAACCAGTTGTTGCTTGCCGTCGGTTTAATCACCGAGCCGCTAAAACTGATGTACACCTCGACGGGCGTACTGATCGGTATGACCTATATCCTGCTGCCTTATATGATCCTGGCGCTCTATAGCGTGATGCGCGGGATCGACCTCGGTTTGCTGAATGCGGCGCAAAGCCTGGGCGCGTCACGCACCCGCGCTTTCTGGCGCATCATTGTGCCGCTGTCGTTGCCGGGCATCGCGGCGGGCGGATTGCTGGTGTTCATTCTCTCGCTGGGCTTTTTCATTACGCCTGCGCTGATGGGCGGCCCGCAGCAGACCATGATTTCGATGGTGATTGAAAGCCAGATAGAAACTTATTTCGACTGGGGCTTCGGTTCCGCGCTATCCACGGTATTGCTGGTCTGTACGCTGGTGCTGTTCTGGTTCTATCAGCGGCTGGTTGGATTGGAACAGCTGTTTGAGGCCAAACGATGAATACCATCAAACCGGGACTATTTTCGCTGACTATGGCGATACTGGTGCTGTTATTTCTGGCATTGCCGATCCTTATTATTTTTCCGCTGGCATTTAGTCAGTCAGCTTATTTAACCTTCCCCCCGCCCGGATTTTCTCTGCGCTGGATGGAAAAAGTGCTGACCAGCGCGGAATGGCTGAGCTCGCTGTGGTTGAGTTTTCGCATTTCCGTTATATCAACGCTGTTGGCGATGATCTTCAGCCTGTTGTTGGCCATCGCATTGGTTCGCTACCGGTTTGCCGGGAAGAAAATTATTTATGTGCTGGTCTTACTGCCATTGATTGTGCCGAATATTATATCGGCGCTCGCCTTGTTCTTTTTCTTTTCCGCCGCCGATATTTTCAACAGCGCCAGCGCGATTATTATCGGTCATGCGGTGATTGCCTTGCCGGTGGCGACGATCATTATTTCATCGACCTTGCAGGGTATCGACAGCCAACTGGAATATTCGGCGATGAGCCTGGGCGCCGGCAATTTCACCGTGTTTCGGCGGATTACGTTTCCGCTGGCGGCGCCAGGGATGGTTTCCGCCGCGCTCTTCGCGTTTCTCAGTTCTTTTGATGAGTTGCTGATTGCGATGTTTATGGCGGACAATGAAACACAAATGCTCTCGGTACAAATATGGAATAACGTGCAGTTTCAACTCGATCCGACTATTGCGGCGGTGAGCGCATTATTGATTTTGATCACCATTGTAACGTTACTAACAGCTAATTTAATAACAAAACAACGATAGCGATATTGTAAATTTTATTACAGGGATAAATAACATGAATAATCAGCAAGAACTCGGCTTTACGCCAGAGGAATATCACCAGCGAGCGGAAAATATCCGCGCTTACATGCGAGAGAAAGATATCGGCCTGCTGGTGATCGATCAGACCGAGTTTCTGTATTATCTGACCGGATTCGGCATTTCCGAAAATATGTATCGGGCTTGTTTATTGCCGTTGGACGGCGATCCGGTGATGGTCTTTCGCGCGATGGATGCGCATACCTTTCACGAGAATAGCTGGGTAACGGACACCGTCACTTTTGCTGACTGGCAAGACCCCCTCGAAGTGCTTATCGACACCATCGTCGAGCGCGGCTGGGATAAGCGCAAGATAGGCGTGGATTTCGATTCGTACTGTATGACGTTAAGTCGCTTTAATCGTCTGCAAGCCCGTTTCCCCGCACATCCTTTGCGCGATTTTTCCGGGGTGCTGATCAAGTTGCGGGATTGCAAAACGCCGCGGGAAATTGACTATATCGCCGAGGCGGCGAGGGTGAATGATTTGGCGTTTTCTGCGGTTTTAGCCGATACCGGCGTAGGAAAAACCGAGCGTGAAGCGGCGACCGTCGTTCATCAGGTATTGATGAGCAACGGACTGGATTCAAACCGCTGCGGCATTATTACGCTTGGCGTCGGCAACAGTTTTCTTCATGGGAATTTGCACGATCGTCCGTTGGCGTCCGGGGATATCCTGCACACGGAGATCGTCTCTTTCAAACGAGGCTACAGCGCGCGGATTATGCGCCCTATTGTGATTGGGCAAGCCAACGCTCGGCAGCAAGATACGGCCGATCAACTGATTGCCATTCAGGACGCCCAGTTTGCCGCGATGCGGCCCGGCGCCGTCGCCAGGGATGTCGATGCCGTGGCGCGTAACGCGGTGCTGGCTGCCGGACTGCGGGAAGATTATGTCAGCATCACCGGCTATACCCTGGGTTATTACCCGCGCATTTCGCCGAATACCAGCGACTTCAGCCGGGTGTTTTTACCGAATGCGGAGTGGCGTTTAAAACCCGGCATGGTCTTTCATATGTACATTTATGCGAACGGCATCGCCTTCAGCGAAACCATTGCCATTACTGAGCAGGGGCATGCCCGCCTGAGTCAGACGCCGCGTCGGTTGTTTGTCGCCGACTAAGTCGGTTTTTCCCGTCGCCCGGAGCGGCATTCGCCTCGTTTGTTCGCCTCCGGGAATACATACGGCTCCGCCCGGCGGTATTGCCGCTGGTTTCATCTCCTGTTCCAGGGCATTTTCATCAGCAGGTGGGCCATACCGCAGAAACCCGATATGCCGGCGAAGATCAGTCCCGCGCCGACGAACCCTGACAGAATGTGGAACCACGGCGATACCGTGGCGCCGAGGATGGCGCCCAGCAGCGCGATGGACCCGACCGCAATCTGTACCTGACGGTTAAGTTCGAGGGGCTGCGAGGCATCCACGATGGTAGAGAATCCCGCCTGTTTCCAGCCGGATAATCCGCGCTCCAGAATGTACGCCTCGCCCTGCACGCTGGCGGCGAGCTTATCGATATTCAGTTCCGTGCGGCGACCGGACTGGCAGTGGAAGATCACGCCCTTGCCGGCGTCGGCGAGCGGCGGCGCTGATGAAAGCGCGGTCAGGGGAATATTTTGCGCCTGGGCGATATGTTCGCGCGCATATTCGTCAGCGGCGCGAATGTCGATCAATTGCGCGCCGTTTTCGAGCAACTGCTGTGCGTGCTGCGGCTGGATAATCTTGATAGACATGTTGATTCCCTCGATTCAGTAGGCCGTGCAGGTGAAAAGGTAGGAAATGGGGCCGCCTATCAGGTAAGCCTTGTCCTGAATGTGAATGGTGTCCAGCTGTAGCCGCGTACTGTCGGAGGTAAACTCCGCAAGTAACTGATTGAACACTGCGTCCGGGGTATTATCCGTAGGCGAGGGGACGATCCGGCTAATAGCATAACGGAAGGTATCGCTATCTATTCTTCCGCCCTGCTTTAGATAGATAGTGCGATTGAGAACCGTGGTTTTCCCCCGATCGACCGCGCGGCCGTTCAGTAACAGATAGCCTGAGTCATTGTTCTGAAAACGCAGGTCTTGCGCCAGAAAGAACTCCAGATTCTGCCCGTCCTGATTCAAATTATAGCGGGTAAACGCCGAACATTTAAACGGCCAGGCGATTTGCTGGTGAGAAGAAATCACGATAAACAGCGTAACCAGCAGCAACAGCAGCCCCACGGCGACGGCGATATGGACTCTGAATCTTTTCAACGTTATTTCCAGTCGTAATAGTAAAAATTATCGCAGGAGATAATTTCTTGTTTTATCCCCAGTTGGCAAAACGACAACAGGGTGCGTCCATAACTTTGCGTGGAGTAAGACGTATAATTATCGAAAATAATTCTGCGGTTTTTATCGCATTGTAATTGGTTGTCATGCAGAATTTTTACGATCTGCCGGTTAATGGCTTCCCGATCTTTGCTGTCCGTATTTTTGAGATAGGTGACATGACAGTTCTCCTGAAACGTCGCGTTAACCGGTTCAATCTCACGCCCTTGCAGGGTATTGCTGAACTGAAGCAGCAATAATCCCAGTATCAGTATGCTGAAACCAATAAGCAAAATCAGAAACCAGGTTTTCTTTTGCTGATTACCGGCTTTCTGCGGCGGCGGCGCTTCCTCTGCGGCCGGCGATGGTCCGGCGGGCAATGATTGCTCTGCGGGCCGGGGTGGCGGGGAATCAACGCGCTGTAGCGGTATATCGGTATTGAGACGAAAGCCGATTTTCGGCATGGTAATAATCAGGTTGTCGCAGCCATAGCCGGCCAGGGCGCGACGCAATATGCTGATATATTGGTTAAGATTGCTGTTGGTGCCGCGCAGGCCGTATTTATCCCATACCTCGGTCAGCAAATATTCGCGGCCCAGCGTTTCCCCGCCGGAGACCAGCAGTTGTTCCAGCAAACGACAGGCGGGGATGCTGAGTTTAATGAAATCATCATGTTGATGGTTGCCCAGCGTACCATCATCAGGGTTGAATCTGATCTCCTCCGCTATGATATAAATCATCAAGTTACCTGTTAAAAGAGACGATTCGCCACGTAACGATGATTATATAGAGAGATTGATTTAGTGCCTAGTTTATCCCTGTACGGCGGCTGGATTGCCCGATCCCGTCCCGTCGAGGCCGCCGCAAGGATCTTATCGCCGCGCCCCCTCCGATATCGGGGCCGCGTTCCGCTGGCCGCCGCCGTTTATCTGCGCCAGCGCCAGTTTGACGGACAGGGTTAGCGGCACCGCCAGCAAAACGCCCGTCATTCCCAGCATCCCTTCCCATACCAGCAAGGATACGATCACCGCGCTGGTGGGCAAATTGAGTTTGCGCCCGATTAGATAGGGATCCAGCAGGCATCCCACGATCAGATTGATGAGCAGATACGCCAGCAACGCCAGCGAACCGGCGCCGATGCCGTTAAACAGAAACGCCTGAATCACGGGCGGGATAGCGGCAAGCACCGAACCAATAATCGGAATAAAATTCAGCAGAAACGCCAGTACGCCCCAAATGAAGGCAAATTTGACCTTCAGCAGCAGCAGGGCGGCCCACACCGCCAGACCGCACAGCAGGCTAATCAGCGTCTTCAGCGCCAGATACTGGGTGACGCAGGCGATGCCCTGACGAATAGCCTCAATGGCGGTTGGCGAATCCCGCAGCCGGCGCCGGCTTGCGGCGACCAGCGCAGGCATTTCGCACAGCAGAAATATCACCAGCAGGAATACCACCAGTATGGCCGACAGGATCTCTGATATCCGACCGACGGCGCGGGTCACGATGCCCAGAATTTTGCCGGGATTGAGTACCGTCATGATTTGATCGGGGCTGAGCGTCAGTCCCGCCCGCGTCAGCGGCGCCAGTCCGGCGATGAGATGGTTCGCCAGCAATCCCCGCATCTGGGTAATCATCAGTTGAAGTTCCGGCAGCGTATTGATGATTTTCGTCAGCGTGAGCAGCAGGGTCAGCAACAGACCGCCGCTCAGCAGCGCAACGGCCGCCAGGCGCGGTACGCCCAGCCGCGACATCATCGCGATCGGCGGCTCAAGGACGATGACCAGAAATAACGCTAATAACAGCAGCACGATAATCGGCGCAGCCAGACGAATACCGATTACCACAATCACCAGACAAGTCAGCATCAGCAGGCCTTTCAATACCACATCGCCAGGTTGTTTAGTGATGTTCATGCCGGCCTCCATTTACCGGCGGGCAAGCCGGTCGTTGCCGGCAACGCTCCCGCAGACGTTGGATGTGCAGGTATAAGGCCGGGATAAACAGTATGCCGACGCTGGTGGCGGCCAGCATGCCGGCGAAGAGCGTGACGCCGATGACCTGGCGGCTCAACGCGCTGGCGCCGCTTGCCAGCATGAGCGGCACAACGCCGATGATGAATGAGACGGCGGTCATGATAACCGCGCGAAACCGCTGCCGGGCGCCCTGAAGCGCGGCCTGCCGCAGACTGTATCCCTGAGCGCGCAGGTTGAGCGACAACTCCACCATCAGAATGGCGTTCTTGGCGGCCAGGCCGATCAGCAGCATCAGGCCGATTTGCGCATAGATATCGTTGGACAAACCAGCCAGCCGAAGCCCCGTCATGGCGCCGGCCAGCGCAAAAACGACGGAGAGCAGCACCGCTGCCGGTATACTCCAGCTTTCATATTGCGCGACCAGAAACAGATAGGCGAATACCAGCGCCGCCAGAACGAGATAGACGATTTGGCCGCCGGTCTGCTGTTCCTGTAGCGATAATCCGCTCCAGTTGAAGCCATAACCGGACGGCAAATGTTGCGACAGAACGTGTTCCATTGCCTGCATCGCCTGTCCCGAGCGAACGCCTTCCGCGCCCGAACCGGCGATCGCCACCGACGGGAAGAGATTGTACCGGGTCAGAAAGGGGGCGCCGAGCGACGGTTGCAGCGAGACCAACTGGCTGAGATTCACCAGCGCGCCGCTGTCGCTGCGCACCGATAGCCGATGGATCTGTTCGCTGCGCTGCCGGTAGTTCATCTCATTTTGTACTTGTACCCGGAATAAACGGCCGCCGTGGGTAAAATCCCCGGCCAGAGAGCCGCCGAATGCCGTCTGAAGCGTGGCGAACAGGCGGTCGACCGGCACCTGCAACAACGCGGCGCGCTCACGATCGATGGCCAGGGTATATTCCGGCGCGGCGGCGCTGAAGGTGGTAAACACGCGTTGCAGTTCGGGCCGTTGATTGGCGGCCATAATCACGGCGTGACTGATGCGGGCCAGTTCCTGCGGCGACTGTCCCGCAAAGGCCTGAAGTTGCAGATCGAAGCCGGCGGCATTCCCCAGACCGCTGATGGGCGGCGGGGCGACAGCCATCAACATCGCCGAGGGGATCGTCGTCAGCTGCTGCTGGATCGCCGGCAACAGCCGATCGACAGCGGGGCGCGTTTCCCAGGGGGTCAGCATGATGATGGCGAATCCGGTGTTGGCGGAATTGCCGCCGCTCATCAGGCTGAACCCGGCGATCTTGATGATATCCTCAATGGCCGGGTTGTCGGACAGCCGCTGATACATCTGCTCCAGCACATCCTGGGTGCGCGCCAGCGAGGCGCCATCCGGCAGTTGCACGTTGACGAACAGGTAACCCTGATCTTCCTGCGGCAGAAAGGTGGTGGGAAGCTGACGGTAACTCAGCCAGATGAGGGCAACGGCGCCGACGATAACCAGCAGGGTCGTCGCGCCATAGCGATTGATGGCGCCGCTCGTTTTCACGTAGCCTTCCCGGGTCGCGTCGAGCAGGCGATTGAATCCGGCCAGCATCCCCGACGATGTCGCCGGACGGGCGCGCAGCAGCATCGCCGATAGCGCGGGCGTCAAGGTCAGGGCGTTGATGCTGGAGAGCACCATGGCGGTGGACAGCGTGACGGCGAACTGGCGGTACAGCTCGCCGGTAATGCCGGGCAACATGGCGACCGGGGCGAATACCGCCAGCAGCACCAGCGTGGTGGTAATAACCGGCCCGGCGATTTGGCCGACCGCTTCGCGCGTGGCCTGAAGCGCGCTTTTCCCCTCGGTTTCGCTCATCAGCCGTTCGACGTTTTCCACCACCACGATGGCATCGTCGACCACAATATTCAGCGCCAGAATCATCGCGAACAGGCTGAGCATGTTCAGGGTATAGCCGGTCAGATAAAGCACGGCGACCGTCCCCAGCAGCGACACCGGAATGGTCAGCGCCACAATCAGGGTGGCGCGCAGGCTTTGCATAAACAGATAGACCACGGCCAGCACGATCAGCAGCGTCAGCGCCAGTGAAAACAAAATCTCCTGCAACGAGGTTCGCACCGACTCGCTGGCATCGAATTTCACCTGATAGCGGATATCGTCAGGGAAATCGACGGCCAAACGCGCCATCTCCTGATTAATGGCCCGTACCAGATTCAGCGCATTGGCCCCCGGCGCCGGATAAACCATCAGCAGCACGCCGGGGGTGTTGTTGACGGTCGCATTAATTTGATAGTTTTCCGCGCCAAGCTCAATAGCGGCGACGTCCCCCAGCCGTACCATGCCGCCCTGAGCATTACTGCGCAGAATGATCCGCGAGAACGCTTCCGGCGTGGCCAGCCGGCCTTGTCCGCTCAGCGTCAGCGTCTGCCGCTGGGTCGCGGGCGCCGGGGACGAGCCTATCTGGCCCGCCGCCGCCTGCACATTTTGCTGTTTCAGCGCGGCGATCAATTCGTCGCTGCTGATGTGCAGCGCTTCCATTCGCTGGGGATCCAACCAGATGCGCATGCTGTAATCGCGCGCGCCCAACATCTCCACGTCGCCCACGCCGTCAATGCGAGCCAACACGTCGATCAGGCGCTGACGGGCAAAATTGCTCAGGTAGAGGTTATCAAAGGTATTCGCGGGCGAGACGATGCTGATCCCCATAAGGATGTTGGTGGCGCGTTTATGCACGGTCACCCCCTGACTGTTCACCTCCGGCGGTAGCTGCGCGCCGACCTGAGAGAGCCGGTTCTGCACGTCCACCATCGCCATATCCGGGTCGGTACCGCTGGCGAAGGTAATGTTCAACTGATAGCGGCCATTGTTGCTGCTGTTCGATTCCATATACAGCATATGGCTGACGCCATTGAGCTGCCGCTCAATCGGGCCGGCGACCGCCTGCGTGACGTCATTGGCGCTGGCGCCCGGATAAAAGGCGCTGACGCCGATCACCGGCGGCGTGATGTCAGGGAACTGTTCCATCGCAATCAGCCGTAGCGCCAGCAATCCGCATAGCGCCGTGATCAGCGCGATAACCATCGCGAACTTGGGTCTTCTGATGAAAAAATGTAACACGGTGCTTTCCTTATCGGCTGGCTGCCGTCGCCATCACCGGCCCGCCCGGGCGGATGTGCTGAACATCAGAAATGATGACCCGCTGGCCGTCTTCCAGACCGGAGGTCACCGGGTAATATCCTCCGGACAGGGCGCCGATCGTGATGCGCCGCGCGACGGCCCGCTCCTGCTCGTCCACCGCCAGTACAAAGTAACCCTGATTGTCCTGTCGTAGCGCGGCGGCCGGTATCATCGGCGCCTGCGACGCCGCGGTATGCAGGACGACATTGACCACGCCGCCCGGCAGCAATTTTTCCTGCGGATTGGCGAATCGCAGACGCAGTGCGACGGTACCGGTCTGCGGATCAATGTGGTTATCGATGGCGTCAAAGACGCCGCCGTAGGGATAGCGGGTGCCGTCGCTCAGCAGCAACTGAAGCGACAGCGGGGCGAATTCCCGCGCGCCGTGGATATCGGTTTTTGCCAGGCGGCGCAGATAGTCCGGTTCGTTGACGGCAATGACCACCCGCAGCGGATCAAGCTGCGTGACTGTCGCCAGCGTGCCGCTCGCCGGCCCGACCAGGGTTCCCGCATGGTAGGGGCTATGACTGATACGCCCGCAGAAGGGGGCGGTAATGCGGGTATAGCCAAGAAAGATCCGCTGCGTGCTCAATTCGGCCTGAGCCTGCGCCAGCGCCGCCTGGGCCATCTGCCAGTCGGCTTTGGCCGCGTCCTTGTCCGCCTGACTCACCGCGCGGCTGACTGTAAGCCGGCTGAGACGCGCCAAATGCTGTCGGGCGTTATTGGCGCCGGCGTCGGCGCTGGCGACGGCGGCTTTGGCTCGCGCAACGGCGGCCTGCTGCTGCGCCGGATCAATTTCGAACAACAGTTGACCCGCCTCGACCCAGTCGCCGTCGTGGAAATGACGCCGGGCGATAATGCCCTCCACCCGCGAGACGACATCGGCGGAGCGTATGGACTCAAGGCGGCCCAGATAAGTGCGATCCGCTTCCTGATGCCGGGTTATGACGTCGGCAGTGGTCACCGTCGGTCTGACGATAGCCAGCGCGGAGCCGGACAGCAGCGCGGCGACAAGCAACAGGCCCCGCGCGGGGATTCTGTGGTTAAAGGTCTCTTTCATCATGTGCAACCTGGTCGAAATAGGAGGCCGGCGGAGATCGCCGCCGACGGTTGTCTGGGGTTCAGGCAATACAGTGCGATAGCGTGTTCGTGGTCAAACCATAGCGTTCCGCCGCGGCCTGCAACGTCCGGGTGTCGGCGGGGCCGGGGTCGGGATGCATTTCGCCATAGCGATAAGGCTTGCCCAACAGCGCATATTTATTCAGGCCGAAGCGGTGATAAGGCAGCAAATCGATGCCGGTAAAGCAGCGGCTATGGCGGCTGAGTGAATGAATGAGCGCCATCATTTGTTCCGCCTGTTGCGGCCCGTCATTGACCTGCGGGATGACCGGTATACGGATTCGTACCGGAATATCCCCGGCCAGCAGCCGTTGCAGATTACGCAAAATAGGCCGGTTGCTGACGCCGGTATAACGCAGATGCATGCCGTCATCCGCCAGCTTCAGGTCATACATGATCAGTTGACTGTATTCACAGGCTCGCGTCAGCGATGACCAGGGGGCAAAACCGGAGGTTTCCACGGCGGTGTGAACGCCTTCTTCCCGGAGCGTGGCCAGCAGCGCGCGGGCGAATGCCGGCTGAAGCGCCATTTCTCCGCCGCTGAGCGTGACCCCGCCGCCGGAGACCCGATAGTGGACTTCGTCGGCCATGACTTGTCGGCGAACCTGTTCGACGGTGTAAATCTCGCCGACCCGGCGCGGCGCCGAGTCGCCGGCGAACAGGAGCTCGCTATGGGGTGAAATCCCCTCCGGGTTGGCGCACCAGGCGCATTGCATCGGACAGCCTTGCAAAAACACCACCGTGCGGATGCCCGGCCCGTCATGCAGAGAAAAGCGCTGGATATTGAATACCCGGCCGCGGCAGCGCCGCAGATCAGAAGTGACGCAGCAGGGTGCGGCTGATAATTTCATCCTGTACCTCACGGCTGAGTTCGACAAAAAATGCGCTATAACCGGCGACCCGAATCATCAGGTTGCGGTAGGCGTCCGGGTTTTGCTGGGCTTTCAGCAGGGTAGCGTTATCCACATAGCTGAACTGCATCTGCGCATTCCCCAGCAGGCTGGCGGATCGCAGCAGGTTAATGATCCCCTGTTCGCCCTCCGGCGTATCCAGCATGCCGTACATCAGTTTGAAGTTATGCACCATCCCGATTTCCATCTCTTCGACATTGATACGGGCGATGGAATTGACGATCGCCGTCGGCCCGGCGATATCCGACTGCTGGGACGGGCTGATGCCGTCGGCCAACGGTTGTCCGGCCAGTCGACCGCTGGGCAAGGCGCCGGTAATCAGGCCGAACGGGGTATTGTTGGAAATGGAGAGCGTGCCGTGGGTGAAAGGGCCGTACAGCATGCGATACTGACGATGTTCATATTCGGTGAAGCGGATCAGATCGCGGGCGATCAGGTCGACTTCTTCGATATCGTTGCCGAATTTGGCAATATTCAGGCACTGGTCGCGCAGTTCCGCATGGTCGCGGAAGTTATGCCGCAGCGCCTGCGCCATTTCCGCCGCCGTGACTTTGCCCTGACGATAGACCAGTTCACGCATCACCATCATCGAGTTGGCGAAATCCGCCATGCCGGTCCAGATCAGACCCGGCCCGTTATTGATCTCGGCGCCGCCGTGCATCACATCGCGCCCGGAGGCGACGCAGCCTTCAATCAGGCAGGAGATCAGCGGTTTCGGCGTGTGGGCGCGGTGCAGTTTCTGCACCATAAGCGAGGCGTGCGCCGCCTGGCGGATAATGTGGCGCAACTGGGTTTTGACCGCCAGTTCGAAACCCTCATAGTCCGTCAGGGTACGGATATCGCCGGTGGCGGGGCCGACCTGCGTGCCGCTGGCGCGCTTGCCGTTATTCATCGCCAGCTCAATGGCGGCGGTAAACGTCGTGTAACCGACGGAGGTCCACTGATAGATTTTGCCTGACTTTTGCGGTTCCACGCAGCCCATCAGGCAGTAATCGCGGGCATCTTCATAATCGAAACCTTTACGCAGCATCATCTTGATATGGGCGTCGTCGAAGTGACAGGCGGGAAAACCCATTCCGGCGCGGATCACCTCCACCACCTTGCGCATGAAATGCTGCGGCGTGCGGTTATGGATCCGCACCGCCAGCCCCGGCTGATACAGTTTCAGCTTGCGCGAGCACTCCATAAACAGCAGAGAGAGCGGGTTGGTGGCGTCGCCGCCTTCGCGTTTCTGGCCGCCGACCACCAGATTGATAAAAGGCTGGTAGCCGGCAAAATACATGGCGGTATCGGCGCTGCACACCCACATGCATTCCGACATTTTGATCAGCCAGCAGCAGATCAGCTCTTCGGCCTGCGCTTCCGTCAGGGTTCCATTCGCCAGGTCGGCTTCCAGATAAGGCCAGAGATATTGATCGGCTCGTCCGAGCGAGATGCCGGTCTGGTTCTCTTCCAGAATAAACAGAGATTGAACGAACCATATGGATTGCAGCGCTTCATGGAAGTTGCGCGGCGGTTGTTCCGGCACGCGCAGGCAGATTGCCGCCAACTGTTCCAACTCCGCCTTGCGCGCCGGGTCGGTCTGCCCTTCGGCAAGCTGTTGCGCATAGGCGGCATAACGGTGCGCGTATTCAACCACGCCGTCGCAGGTGTCGATCACCGCCTGATAGAAGCACCGTTTTTCCATTTCCTCATCGGAAATGCCGCTCAGGGCGAGCAGCGACCGGCGCGCCTGTTCCCGCACGCCGCCCATGCCCTGGACGAGCAGGATATTGTCATAGCCGGGACAGGTATCGCCGCCGCCGTTCTGGGTTTTGATGGTTAAATCGCAGATATTTTCGTCATGGCTCCAGGCCCACAGCCCGGCCTGACGCAACTGCGTTTCCGCCATCTCATCCAGGGAACGACCTTGCCAGAATGGCAGGATATGCTCGCGCAGCTCGCGTTTATCGGCATCGCTGATGAAGTAGGGATCCTGGGCGCGGGCGGCCATGGTGTCCAATTCGTCCGCCACCCAGCGCCAGGCGATTTCCGGTGAAATCTCACCGCCGCGCGCCCGACCGGCGGGATGGCTGATAATCAACTCGCCGTCTTCTATTACCAGCGGCGCAAGCTGACAGGCGCGGCGAAAGGCCAGCGCGCGCAGTTGAATGGCCGCCATGCCGGGATAGCGCTGATAAATTTCCGTGACGGCCCTGGCGCGTGAAATAGAGATAAAGGGTTTGGCCTGTAAATAGCGATGGCGCAGCGCATTAATTCGTACGGATAACGCTTCTTTATTATTCATTGGAATACTCCCATTGTTATGCAACCGGCGACAATAAAACCAAGGCCGATTACGCCGAATTTGTCCGGCTTCTGCTGATAAAAAATAAACCCGGCAAAGGCAATAAATATAATGCCCAGGCCGCACCACAACGCGTAAGCCAATCCGGGAGACATCAGCGACATCGCCTGGGCCAGCGCGTAGAAACACAAAAGATAAGATCCCACGGCGAATAATGACGGAATCGCTTTGCTGAAATTCCGGGTTTTTAACAGCAGACTGGTACCGGTGACTTCCAGCAGTACCGCGATAAATAGCCAGAAGGTGGACATAAGAAAGGTCGTCATATTCTTTCCGCCTGTGTTTCTGTATTGGACAGTAAATTAATAATCAGCACGCCGATAATAATTAACCACATGCCGATAATTGATCCGCTCTGTAGCGTTTGATTAAATAAAAACCTGCCGATAAAGTTTGTCGCCAGAATACCAATGCCGGACCAGATGGCATAAGCCAGCCCCATCGGGATTCTTTGCAGCGCCAGCGTCAGGGTATAATAAGAAACGGCATAACCGATGGTCGCAAATACCGCGGGGATCGCCTGACTAATGCCATCGGATAAAATAAGCATGGTCGTGGCGAATATCTCGGTAATGACCGCGATAAATAGCCAGAAAAAACATTTACTACGACTCATTGTGACGTCCTGATTTAAAATAAAGCGCTCGCTCGAGCGCATTGGATTATTTAAAAACTCGTTTATGACGTTATTGAGGATATTTCCACGAATAATTTGGCTGCTATCCTTGGGAATATCTCTTCGTTATCCCCGAATATTTCCCCGTCATCTCCAAATATCTCCTCGTCATTCCCGAATATCTCCCGTCATCCCCGCGGCAGTAGGCGGGGATCTCCCGCTGAAACCGTGAATAGTCATTGACTGATTCCCGCCTGCGCGGGAATGACTGAGGGGAAAGTCATTCCCGAATATCTCCCCGTCATCCCCGCGGCAGTAGGCGGGGATCTCCTGCTGAAACGGTAAATAGTCATTGACTGATTCCCGCCTGCGCGGGAATGACTGAGGGGAAAGTCATTCCCGAACATCTCCCGTCATCCCCGCGGCAACAGGCGGGGATCGCCCGCTGAAACCGTGAATAGTCATTGACTGATTCCCTCCTGCGCGGGAATGACTGAGGGGAAAGTCATTCCCGAATATCTCCTCGTCATCCCCGCGGCAGTAGGCGGGGATCGCCCACTGAAACCGTGAATAGTCATTGACTGATTCCCGCCTGCGCGGGAATGACTGAGGGGAAAGTCATTCCCGAATATCTCCCGTCATCCCCGCGGCAGTAGGCGGGGATCTCCCACTGAAACGGTAAATAGTCATTGACTGATTCCCGCCTGCGCGAGAACGACACAGAAGAGTACCTGTCATCCCCGCGGCAGTAGGCGGGGATCGCCCGCTGAAACGGTAAATAGTCATTGACTGATTCCCCGACTGCGCGGGAATGACTGAGGGGAAAGTCATTCCCGAATATCTCCTCGTCATCCCCGCGGCAATAGGCGGGGATCGCCCGCTGAAACGGTAAATAGTCATTGACTGATTCCCGCCTGCGCGGGAATGACACAGAAGAGTACCCGTCATCCCCGCGGCAGTAGGCGGGGATCTCCTGCTGAAACCGTGAATAGTCATTGATTGATTCCCGCCTGCGCGGGAATGACACAGAAGAGTACCCGTCATCCCCGCGGCAGTAGGCGGGGATCGCCCACTGAAACCGTGAATAGTCATTGACTGATTCCCGCCTGCGCGGGAATGACTGAGGGGAAAGACATTCCCGAATATCTCCCGTCATCCCCGCGGCAGTAGGCGGGGATCTCCCGCTGAAACCGTGAATAGTCATTGACTGATTCCCGCCTGCGCGGGAATGACACAGAAGAGTACCCGTCATCCCCGCGGCAGTAGGCGGGGATCTCCCACTGAAACGGTAAATAGTCATTGACTGATTCCTACCTGCGCCGAAATGACTGGGGGAGCGTTATTTCCCGGATTGCGTTAATTAGCCGCGCCTTTAGAAACTCAGCGCGCCGCCGACATATGGGCCTTCGATCAGACGCTGGTTGGGGCGCGCGTTTTTACCGTCCATACCGATATAGCGATAACCGGCTTTCAGCGTCAGCGGTTGCACCGGCGCCCAGCTCAAACCGGAATCCACGTCCAGGTAATTTTTGGCGCTGTTGCTCAATTGCCGGGGAGCGGTATAGGCGCTGGCGTAAAATCCGACCGCGTCATTAACCGGCAATTGCAGGCCGGCGCCGACCGGGAAAACTACGCCTTCGCCGCTGCCGGTAGAGCCTTTAATGTAATTGGCCTGAATGCCCAGATTGACCAGCGCCGGGCCGACAGGCATGTTGATGCCGGTTTCCGCGCCGGCCACTTCATGACCCCTTTCATTATTCTTAACCCAGCCGCCGTTGATATACAGGCCGGCGGTGTGCTGTCCCAGACCGACGTTGACATCGGTAAAGTTCTTACCGACATCGATGCCGCCTTCCATTGCCTGTACTGCCGGGATACTCATCATCGTCGCCAGAGAGAGACCGATAACCGTGGTGATATTTTTTACTGTCGTACGCATTTTCATTTACCTTTTTAATCTGAGGATTGATGAAACCACCGTGAAACCCGGTGTGTTTCGTTGAGGCATATGAAACACCACTGACGCCGCCATCCACAATTTAATTATGAAAAAACAGAATACTTAGTTTTTTATTCCGATAATGTTTTCATATTTATATTTAGATTCTGTTTTATGTGTGAATGAGCGACCTGCGCGCGGGCGGACGAGATGAGAGCATGGGCTGAAAAAGGATTGATCATCGGATCGGAAAAGATAAGGAATGGAACCGCTTACCGCCACGGCCTTTATTCAGATAAACTTATTGCCGCATGTGCCGATGACTTAAGCTTAGGTAACCATTTTTCGTATGGTCAGAGAATTTGAATCGATGAGATCGAACGGCAGAAAAGCAAAAGTCATCATGGCGCTTAATATCGCGTGCGGCGCCCTGTGTCTGTTGCTAATCGGCCAGTTCGTGACGGCCAAAATGGATCAGAATAAATTGAAGTATTATAGCGACGCGCTCATTCGTCGCGCCAATGGCGTGGCGATGCAAACCGCGCAGGCGATCAATAACGCCGGCTATTCTTCAGTGACGCCCTGTTCCGACGACGACTTGTATCAGTTGCGTTTTCTGGCCTATAAATACCGTTACCTGCTGGATGTCGGCCGCCTGCGCGACGGCAAACTGATTTGTTCCGCCGGGCGCGGAATTCTCACCCCGCCGGTGGCTTTGCCTAAGCCGGATCTGGTGGAAAAAGACACCGGATTTTGGCGCGCGGCGAAGGGATTGCTTGATCCCAGAATGGAAATGGATATCGCCGCCCGGGGCGATGTCGCGGTATTCACCTCTCCCGATGCGTTCCACGGTTTTTCCCTGCCGGCGCCGGGTTATAGCGCGCGGATGACGACCGTGGATGAACGGCACATTTACCAGACATTCGGCGCCGGCGATGAAGAATATTCGCGTCAGCCCAGCGCATGGTACCATCAGTATCGCCTGGGATATCAGTGCAGCAAAGTTTATAATATCTGCATCTATGTCCGCATGAACTCATCGGGTATTTTTGCTCTCCCGCCTTATATCGTCGCCATTCTTGCGCTGCTGGGCGGCATATTGAGCGGATCTTTATCGCTGGCGGCTTTCTTGCTTATTGAACGCAATAGATCGTTCAGCAAACAGGTTTATAGCGCGGTATGCGCTAAGCAACTGCACGTTAATTATCAACCCCTGGTTTGCCTGCGCAATCACAAGGTGGTCGGCGCGGAAGTACTGGCGCGCTGGACGAATAATAAAGGCGAAAATATTCCGCCGGATGTGTTTATTCCGGTTGCGGAGAAATTGGGCATTATCGGGGAAATTACCCGGCAGGTCGCGCATCTGGCGCTGGACGAGCTAAAGGATATTCTGATCCAAAATAAAAATTTTTACCTCAGTATTAATCTGGATATTAAAGATATCGTGGAGCCTGAGTTTCAGTCTTATCTGGATCGGCTTGTTGATTCCTTTAGCATTGCCAGAGAACAGATTATGCTGGAAATAACCGAACGTTCGACGGCCAATCATGCGGTGATGTCCGAAAGGCTCGCGATATTACATGACGCCGGTTATAAAATCGCGCTGGATGATTTCGGCACCGGTTATTCCAATTTATCCTATCTTGCGGTGATGCCTTTTGATGCCATTAAAATAGATAAAATGTTTACCGAAGCCATTGGCACGGATTCGATTAATGCGCAGATGGTCGAGCATCTCTTTAGTATGATGGCGATGTTCAACGCCACCGTGGTGGTCGAAGGGATCGAAACCTATGAACAGGCCGTCTATATCGGCAATCGCTGTCCCCATTCGGTCGGGCAGGGCTGGTATTTTGGCAAACCGATGAGCGCGGGATATTTCAGAAAATATTTTCAGGAAAGGGCCATCAATAAAATCTGACGCCTCAAATTACCCTGGCGGATATCGATGGTTGCGGGCGGCCTGCATGAACCTTTGGATAAAGCCCCGCCGGCGGGCGGGGCGGTTACACGGCGCTTTAGAATGTTTCCCAGTTATTCTCGTCGCCGGAGGGTTTAGCCGGAGAGAGCGTGGCGTGGGTTTTATTCGCCAATAGCGCCGTCTTTGCCGTTTTATGGCCGTCGCCGTTCAGACGCGTATCGGCCTGCTGCGTCGCGGACAGACGAAAAGCGGCCACGGCCCGGTTCAGCGCGCGCACCTGTTCTTCCAGCGCGACGGCGGCGGTCGCCGATTCTTCCACCAGCGCGGCGTTCTGCTGGGTTACGCTGTCCATCTCGCTTACCGCCACGCCCACCTGTGCGATGCCTTTGCTCTGTTCGTCGGAAGCGGAGGCGATTTCGCCCATAATATCGGTTACGCGCGTCACGCCGGAAACGATCTCCTCCATGGTTTCCCCGGCATTTTCCACCAGTAAGGAACCTTCGCTTACGCGGCTGACGGAGTCGTCGATCAATCCTTTGATCTCTTTGGCCGCCTGTGCGCTGCGTTGCGCCAGACTACGCACCTCGCCCGCCACCACCGCGAACCCGCGGCCCTGTTCGCCGGCCCGTGCGGCTTCCACCGCCGCGTTCAGCGCCAGGATGTTGGTTTGAAAGGCGATGCCGTCTATCACATTGATGATATCGGCAATTTTCTGTGAACTGCCGGCGATGTTGCGCATGGTCGACACGACGTTATTCACCACTTCGCCGCCTTTCTGCGCGCTGCCCGACGCGTTCAGCGCCAACTGGCTGGCCTGACGCGCGTTTTCCGCGTTCTGTTTCACCGTGGCGGTCAACTGTTCCATACTGGCCGCCGTTTCTTCCAGCGACGATGCCTGTTGCTCGGTGCGGGAAGAGAGGTCGTTGTTGCCCTCGCTGATTTCCGTGGCGCCGGTCAGGATGGATTCCGCGCTGGTGCGCACTTCGCTCACCAACTTGATCAGCTCGTTTTGCATGTGGCGCAGGTTATCCGCCAGCGTACCCATTTCATTCTTGCCGCGTACGTTCAGCGTATGGCTCAGATCGCCGGTGGCGATATGGCGGATATAGTCAATCACGCTGTTCAACGGACGGATCAGCAAGTTCTTGCTGCCGAACCACGCCAGCAGCGACAGCAGCGTGATAAGCGCGATCGCTATGCCCAGCGTCCACAGCGATAGCTGATAGTTGCGGTTATTTTGCTGGTTAATCTGCTGATAGAGGTGGTCAATGTCGTTCTGATAGGTCTGGTAGGCCTTTTCAAGATTGTTCTGGAAGCCCTGGGTCGGCTGATCGAGAAACTTTTGAATTTCGTTGGCGGAGAGGAATTGAATCAATTCGGCAAGGGCGGCGTGATAGGCGAGATAATGTTTTTTTACCTCGCTGATTAACGAGGGATCCAGACTGATGTCGCCGGCCGTTTTTTCATAGCGCAGGAAGCGTTCGTTGGCCTCATTCAGCGTGGACTGCGCCGAGGCGAGCAGGCCGCTGGAGTCCGCTCTGGCTCCCAACCCGTTGATTTCCAGCACCGCTCGTGTACCTGCGCGGTTCAACGTGATACGGGTTTGCAGCAGTAACGACCAGGCTGCGTCCAATTCCGATTTTTGCTGATTAACCGTCTGTGAAGCGCTAAACGAGGCTTTACTGTTGGTTAACGCGTTAAAGAACAACCCACCTGAAACTAATTGCAGCGTGTAGAAAAGCGACAGCACGACAATCAATCCAGTCACTACTTTTATACGATTAAACATTTTGTTCCCTTAAAAAAATAACCATATGCAGTGTTGCCCCATAGTTATCGTCGGCTTTCCCTATAACTTTATGCTATGTAAATACGAACTTTTATGCGCGTTGCGTATAAAATTCATAATGGCCGCGGCTCTCGCAGCCGGCGGCGCGACACCCCGCATCGCCAAGGTTCCCGGGCATCAGGCATGCCGCTTTTTCGCGTCGCCAACTATCATGGCGCTACTTATTACGCCGAACGTTGCCATGGTTTGATATTAAATAGCTGGCCTCATCATATTTGGCAAAAAATAGATTTTTGCCAAATATGATGCCGATCAATTTAGCATGGGATTGTTTATATCGGTAAATGCGATACGCGATATATATTCTCGCCGAGCCGTTGTTATCTAAAAAATTTTTCAGTTTTTAAAATCAAAAATAAATTTCCTCATTACGTCATGAAAGATTGTTATTTATGTTTTCAGCCGTATTTCTGCATAGTCATGACGGTTAACGGGAAAGTAAGGAATAAATACGTCGGGATTTCTGACGGCAATTTATTAAATAAAAATTTGATAAAATAACTGAGGTGTTATGTATGGCAGAGGCTATTCATTTTGATGAGCTTTCATTGGATCAGGCGGTTGAAAGCGCTGAAACGCGCGGGATCGTTATTTTGCCGGTGGCGACCACCGAAGCGCACGGCACCCATCTGCCGCTGGGAACGGATATTTTTACCGCTGAATGGATTGCGGCGGAATTAAGCCGTAAAACGGGGTTGCCCGCGCTGCTGCCGACGCCGATAAGAGCCGGGGCGTCGCCGACGTTTCATTACGATGTCAACGGCGATCCGATCCCCGGCACGCTGGCTATCGGCCATGCCACCATGCATGCGCTGATTAAGGACATCGTGCGCGGACTGTGGGCCACTGGATTTCGTAAAGTCATTATTATTCAAGGTCATGGACAAGAACCGAATTTCCAGGTTATCGCCCATGAGGTGGCGACCGAACTGCGCCGCGAGGGGAAAGCGATCTTTATCGGCGGCGCTACCTATTGGGAACTGGCGGCGCAAACGCTGCGCGACGAGCTGAATACGCCGTTCTATCACGCCGGGGAAGAGGAAACCAGCAACGTGCTGTTTGTCCGACCCGATCTGGTGAAGCTGGATACGGTGACCGGACATGAATTGAAACCGCTGCTCGATCGCAATTTGCTCAAGCGCTCCGTCACCCACGACGAAACGGAGACATTCGGCGTGATGGATATCGCCACCTGGATCCCGATCCCCGCCGCGGGCCATAAAAGTCTCGGCGGGCTGGGGCGCACCGAGGATATCCTGACCGCCAGCGCGGAAAAAGGGCGCAAAATATTAAGCAAGGCGGCGGACCGCTATCTGGCGCTGATTCGCGATTTGGAAACCCATTACGCGCCGGCGGAAGTACCTGGCGTGGATGTTAAAACCCGTCCCGCCGAGCCGCGCTTCAGCGTTGATTATTAAGCTGAAAATCAACAATGGCGGCGGAAACGCCGCGCTAGCCGACATGACGTTATGCTGGGGAGGCCGGATTAGCTTTTTTATTGCTGATTATTCCCGCCGACCGGCAATAGCCGGCGCGGGGTAATTCATTTAAATTAACGTTTGTCGTATCCGCTACAATGGAAAATATGATGCCGATCAATTTATAAATCGCGTAATAAAATTCATTATCAAATATTGAAACGTCGCTATGGCGAATGATGTGGGATAACCTTTTATATCCTATGGTTTTTTATTTTCTGATGATCGGGTAAGCCCATATTGACGGGGTATTTGTTGCTCATGCCAAAAAGATGATGTTTTTTAACAAAAGGGTAACGGAAATATTTAATTCCGTTTTTCACATAATGATAGTTGATTATTTAATTTATTTTTAATCCCCTTTATTGGTAGCGTTTTTATTGAACGCGGATGAGATATTTCCCCCTGTTGGTCGGGGCGTTTATTTAATTTATATGGGAAGTGAAGAGATGATTTCAGGAAAGTATGCCGGATATTTATACATGATGTTTTCCTTATTAGTCGGCGCTATTTTTATGCCTTCTCATGCAGCGCAGGCGCAATCGCAGACGATAGTATTCGGCGTGGCGCCGGGGCCGTATAGCGACATGATTAAGTACGCCATCAAACCGGGGCTGGAGCAGAAAGGTTATCAGGTCAAGATTACGGAATTCAGCGATTATGTGCAGCCGAATCTGGCGCTGGCGAATGGCAGCATCGACGTCAATTTATTTCAGCATCTTCCTTATCTGCAAAAGTTTTCCGCCGACAAGGGGTTGAAACTGTCGCGGCTAATTAATGTTCCTACCGCCGGGCTGGGGATTTACTCCAGGAAAATTAAAAATCTGGATGAGCTGAAGCGCGGCGATGTGGTCACGCTGTCGAACGATCCGACCAACCTGGCGCGCGGGCTGCGTTTTCTGGCCAGTCTGGATCTCATCACCCTGAAAGGGGATATCGATGCGACGAAAGCCACGGAAAGGGATATCGGCGGCAACCCGCGGGGGCTGGCGCTAAAACCGCTGGAAGCGGCGCAATTGCCGCGCACGCTGGACAGCTCCGCCGCTTCGCTGGTGAACGGCAACTTCGCCATCGCCTCCGGTCTCAAGCTTTCGGACGCCATCGCGCTTGAAACGCTTGAGGAAGATCTCAAGAACGTGGTGGCGGTGCGCACCGAGGATTTGAACAAGCCCTTTGTCGCCGATATTAAAGCGACCGTCGAGTCGCCGGAATTCGCCGCGGTGATACAGGATCCCAAATACATCTTTCGCGACTTCCAGAAACCGCAGTGGCTGCAAGAGAAGTTAGCGCAGAATTAAGGGCATGTCATGACGAGCACAACAACCTATCGACGTTATTGGGATGAGGTGGAAATACTGCCCCGTCAGGAACTTGAAGCGTTGCAACTGCAACGATTAAAAACCACCTTGACCCATGCCTACCAACATTCCCCTTACTACCGGGAAGCGTTTGAACGGGCGGGCGTCCATCCTGACGATTTGCAGCAACTGGACGATCTGCGTCGCTATCCGTTTATCAATAAGCAGATTGAAAGAGAGCGGCAGGAGGCCGCGCCCTTGCTGGGGGATATTCTGGCGGTTGCCGAAGAGCAGGTGGTCTATGTCTCGGCGTCATCCGGCAGCACCGGCGTGCCGACCTTGAGTCCGTTCAGCGCTGACGATTTCGAGCGTTATCAGGATATTCAGGCGCGGCTTTTTTGGGCGGTCGGCATGCGGCCCGACGATCGCTACGTGCATGCGCTCAACTTCACGCTGTTTGTCGGCGGGCCGGATGTGATCGGCGCCCAGAAGCTGGGAGCGCTCTGCTTTTGGGCCGGCACCATCCCGTCCGATCGCCTGCTGTATATTATGAAAAACTTCCGTCCCACCATCACCTGGACCACGCCGTCCTATGCCTGGCATCTGGGGGAAACGGCGGTTGCCCAGGGGCTCGATCCGCGCCGGGATTTGGCGCTTAAGCGCATTATCGTTTGCGGCGAGCCGGGCGGATCCATCCCGGAGACCCGGCAGGCGATCGAAGCGCGCTGGGGCGTTGAGGTTTATGATTTTTACGGCATCTCCGATATTTACGGCGCCTGCGCCGGTTCCTGTGAACAGAAGGACGGCCTGCATCTGGCCGAGGACGATATTCTGCTGGAAGTGCTGGACCCGGCCACCGACGAACCGGTTGCGGACGGCCAGCCGGGCGAAATGGTGCTGACCACGCTGACCAAACAGGCGCGTCCGATGATCCGTTTTCGCACCGGGGATATTATCATCGCCGACCATTCGCCCTGCGCCTGCGGTCGCACGCATGTGCGCATCACGGTCACCGGGCGCAAAGACGATATGTTTATCGTCTCCGGCGTGAACGTCTTCCCCGGCGATCTGGAAGCGATCGTGCGCGCCACGCCGGAACTCAATGGCGAATACCGTATTACGCTGTATGAGGAAGATCATCTGACGCGCTTTGATCTTGAAGTCGAACGCAGCGGTGATACGGGCGAAGAGGATGAACAACTGGCGGCGCGTTTGCATCAGGAGATTAAAACCCGGCTCGGCGTCCGCCCCAAGCGCGTCCTGCTGCTGGCGCCGGAAACCCTGCCTCGTCATACCCACAAAGCGAAACGCGTTATCGATACTCGCAGTGCCTGCGCGCTCTGATTTTTACTGACGACACACCATAAGAGGCATAGGTAAACGTATGCTTGATATTCTTTGGCTGGGCCGCGGAGGCCAGGGGGCTTTTACCGCGGCGCGGTTACTGGGGCTGGGCGCGGTGCGCTTTGCCGATCTGGAGGCGATGGCCTTTCCCTCTTTCGGCCCGGAACGCCGGGGCGCGCCGGTTTACGCCTACACGCGGTTATCGCGCTCGCCTATCCGCGATCGCAGCCCGGTGCGTCAGGCTCAGGTGGCGGTGGTGATGGACGACACCCTGCTGCCGCAGTTGCGCGTCGATCAACTGTCCGCCGGCTCGCTGATCCTGATTGACGGCGAGCACGAGCCGCGTTTTCAGCCGCGGCCGCACGGGCTGGAGTGGCGAGTGCCGGCGCGCGCGCTGGCCGAACATCATCTGGGCAGCCGGCATACCAATACCGTCCTTCTCGGTATCCTCAATGGGCTGCTCGACCTGTTGCCGTCTTCCGCGCTGGAGCAGGCGATTATTTCCGAGTTCGCGCCTCACCGGCAGCCCTCCGCGCCGTTGCCTGAACGGGCGCGCCGCAATCTGGCGGCGTTTGCCGCCGCCGGCCAGTTCGGCCAGGCGGAAAAAAACAGCGCCGCTCCGCTGACGGCGTGGCTGGCGGCCCACCATCGCCCGGCGGCGATTCAGGAGGCGGCGCATGGCTGATTCGAGCAAAGACGCCGACGTGAACGGCGTTGACGGCAACGCGGCCGAGCGTCCGCGCCGCGCCCGCAAAGGCGGGACCAGCCAGGACCCGCTGCCGGTGGCCTTGTCCGGCCCCTGTCGGCTGCGCGCCCATCAAAGGCCCGACTTACGGCAATGGCCGGCTTCGCCTCAGCTTGCCTCCGGCTATCTGGCGGCGGAAAACAGCGGCTGGCGCACCTCGCGGCCGAAAATCGAAGACGGCGCCTGTATCTGCTGCAACCTGTGCGTATTGCTTTGCCCCGACGGGGCGCTGGCCAATACCCGTGACAACTATCCCCGCCTGCTGGCGGAGTGGTGCAAAGGCTGCGGCATCTGTGCGCTGGAATGTCCTAAAGACGCCATCACTATGGTGAGCGAGTCCGACGCGTTATTAACGGATAGCCGGCGCAGTGCCGTTACGGGAGAACAGCGATGAGTCAATCTGCAACCGCTAGCGATGGGTTGAATACCCGCGATAAGGGCGAACGCCTGTTCCTGTGCGGCAATGAGGCGGTGGCCCACGGCGTGCGCCTGTGCCGTCCCGCGGTGATCGCCGCTTATCCCATCACGCCGCAAACGGTGGTGGTGGAGCGGCTGGCGGAAATGGTGGAGGAGGGCGAACTTGACGCCGAATTCGTCCATGTGGAATCGGAACACTCGGCGCTGTCGCTGGTGATGGGCAGCGCGGCGATGGGCGTGCGCACCTTTACCGCCACCTCCTCGCAGGGGCTGCTGTATATGGCCGAATGTCTGCCCTACAGCGCCGGCGGGCGTTTTCCGCTGGTGATGATGAATGCCAACCGGGCGCTGGCGCTGCCGTGGAATATCTATGGCGATCAAAGCGATTCCCTTTCCCAGCTCGCCAGCGGCTGGATCCAGGTTTACGCCGAAACCGCGCAGGAAAGTCTGGATCTGATTATTCAGGCCTATGCGCTGGCCGAACACCCCGCGGTGCGTACGCCGGTGCTGATCAATCTGGACGGTTTCGTGCTGACCCACACCTATGAGCCGGTGCAGTTGCCGCAACAGGCGTTGGTGGATTCGTTCCTTGCGAACCGCTTTTTTGCCGAGGGGACGCCGGGAACCTTCAGTCTTGAGCATCCGCAGAGCCTGGCGATCACCGCCGGGCCGGGAGAGTACACCGAGTTCAAGTATCTTCAACATCAGGCGATGCGCGGCGCGTTAGCTGAAATCGCCGCCATCGGCCGGCGTTTCCGCGCCCATTTCGGTCGTGGGGAAGAGGGGATGACCGACGGCGTTATCGAAGGTTATCAACTGGACGACGCCGAACGGGTGGTGATTACGCTCGGCAGCGTGGCCGGTACGGTGCGCGCCGCCGTGGATGCGCTGCGCGCGCGGGGCGAAGCGGTCGGGCTGCTGCGTTTGCGTTACCTGCGGCCTTTCCCGCAGGGCGCGGTGCTCGACGCGCTGTTTGGCGCCCATCGCACCCGCCGGGTACAGGCCGTCGCCGTGCTGGAGAAGGACATTTCTTTTGGTCAGCAGGGCGCGGTGGCGGTGGAGATCAAGTCCGCGCTGTTCGATTACGCCAGCGCGACCGGCAAGGGCGTACCGCGTTTGCTCAACCAGATCGCCGGACTGGGCGGGCAGGAAATCGGGCTGGAGGATGTGGTGCGCTTATATGGCGAATTGTCACGCTTGCCCGTCCGTTCCGCTGAGGAGCCGGATTTGCGTTTTCTTGGCATTGACCCGTCGGAGCCCGATCGCCCTTCGTCATCGGTTGCCGCTCAACGGGAGGACATCCATGTCCATATCGATTAAAAACCTGCCGCCGGAAGAGTACTTCATCGGCCATAAAGCCTGCGCCGGCTGCGGCGGCAGTCTGGTGGTGCGTCTGGCGCTGAAGGTTTTCGGGCCGAAAACCCATGTGGTGATCCCGGCGGGCTGTATGTCGGCGGTCGGCTTTATCTATCCGCAAATGGCGGTGGGGGTGAATGCGATGATCGCGCCGTTCGCCGCCACCGGCGCGGTGCTTTCGGGGCTGGCGGCGGCATTGCGCGCCAAAGGCGTCCGCGATATTCCGGTGGTGGGGTTCGCCGGCGACGGCGCCACGGCGGATATCGGCCTGCAATCCCTGTCCGGCGCGTTCGATCGTCAGGAGCGCATCATCTATATCTGCTATGACAATGAAGCCTATATGAATACCGGCATTCAGAAGAGCGGCGCCACCCCCTGGGGAGCCAGAACTACCACCTCGCCGACCGGTTTCACGCCGCGCCGCCTTAACGTCAAGAAGGATTTATTGCAGATCGCCGCCGCCCACCATGTGCCTTACGCCGCCACCGCCAGCGTGGGGCAGCCGTCCGATCTGCTGAAAAAGCTGGAGAAGGCGGCGTCCGTCGACGGTCCGGCGTTTCTGCACGTCTTCGCCCCTTGTCCCACCGGTTGGGGTTGCGCCAGCGACAGCACGATAGCGCTGGGGAAAAGCGTGGTGGATACCGGGCTGTGGCCGCTGCTGGAATATCAGAACGGGGCGCTGACCATCAATCGCAATCCTAAACGTTTTGCGCCGCTGGAAAGCTATTTCTCGCCTCAGGGCCGCTTTAAATCCCTGACGCCGGAAGTGCTGAGCGAACTGGCCGAGGCGCGGGACGAACGCTGGCGCGAACTGCGCGCCTGGGCGGATGCCGCCGCGCTGACCAAAGTATCCTGAGGCGGGCGGCGATCGCCTGTTTGCAGAGACGGGCGCGCCTCTGGTGGCGCTGAAAATTTACCGCGCCAGGGACTGGCGCACGGCTTCCAGACCCGGTTTGCCGTCCAGCGTGGTGACGTTGTTCAGCCAGGGTTCCAGCTGTTGCAGGTTGGCGCTGATCTCGGCGCGCGCGGCGTCACGCGGCGTTTGCTTATCGTCCAGCAGACGTTTGATCACCTTGTTTTCCAGGTCGACGCTGAATTGCAGATTGCTGAACAGCCGGGCGACGTTGGGGCAAGCCTGCGCATAGCCTTTGCGCACCACGGTATTGACCGTCGCGCTGCCGTAATTCGGGCCGAACCACTCATCGCCGCCGCCGAGGTAGACCAGGGAATGACGGGTATTCATCGCGTGGGGCTCCCAGCCGAGGAACACAATCCACTCTTTTTTATTCACCGCCCGTTCAACCTGCGCCAGCATGCCGCTTTCGCTGGATTCCACCAGCGACCAGTCGTCAAGGCCGAGCTCCTTCTGGTCGATCATGCGTTTAATATTCTGGTTGGCCGGCGCGCCCGGCGCGATGCCGTAAATTTTATGCTGGAACCGATCGCCGTATTTCGCCAGATCGGCAAAGTTTTTTACCCCGGCCTGGGCGACGTAATCCGGCACCGCCAGGGTGAATTTGGCGCTGGCCAGGTTGGCGGTCAAGACTTCAACCGAACCGTCGCGGGTAAATTTTTCAATGACCGGCTGTTGCGCGGGCATCCAGTTGCCGAGAAAAACGTCCAACTGGGCGGATTTCAGTCCCTGAAAGCCCAGCGCGACCGACAGGTTTTGCACCTGCTGCCGATAGCCCAGTCCTTCCAGCAACACGCCGGCCAGCGCATTGGTGGCGTTGATGTCGGTCCAGCCCGGATCGGACATTCTCACTAACCGGCAGCTGGCGTCGTCGACGGCGGCCTGGGCCGAAAAAGCGCTGCCGAGCAGTAAGGGGATAAGCAGTGTGACGGCGGAATGACGAAAGCGCATGATAAATTCCCGTGTTATTGGTTATGAGAGGAAGAGTGAGGACGTGGAAAACGCGCCACCGCCTCTTGTTCGTCCAGTGTCTGATTATTGCGAATATAGCGGCGGCTGGCGTCCTGCACCGGCTGATAGTCCCACGCCGGCGCCGCGCCGTGCGCCAGCGCTCGGTTGAGAAACAGGCGGTTTTGCTGGCTTTGCAATACGCGCTGGTGCAGCGCCGGCAGATCCCAGCGCGACGCCACCTCGTCGCGCAGCGCCGATAGCACCGGCAGGCAATCGGCGTCCGCGGCCAGATTGCTCAGCTCAAGCGGATCTTCGCGCAGGTTGAATAACAGTTCGGGATCGCTGAGCGAATGCACGTATTTCCAGTCGCCGCGGCGAATCATCACGATGGGCGCCAGCGCGCCTTCCGCCAGATATTCGGCATACACGCCGTCGGGGCCGGCTTCCCGGCGCAGATGGGGCAGCAGACTGTGTCCGGCCAGCGTCGCGGGCAGCGATGACGGCTCGCCGCCCGCCAGCGCCACCAGCGTGGGCAGCAGGTCGGCCAGCGAGACGCTGGCGTCGACGCGATGCGCGGCAAAACGGTCCGGCGCATGGACGATAAACGGGATGCGCGCGGCGCCCTCAAAGAAGCCCATTTTATACCACAGCCCGCGTTCGCCGAGCATTTCGCCATGATCGGAAATCACCAGCACGATGGTGTTCTCGTCCAATCCGGTCTGTTGCAGGGTAGCGAGAACGGCGCCGAACTGATCGTCGACATAAGAGACCGCGCCATAGTAAGCGTGGCGCGCGCGGCGGATCTGTTCGTCGCTCAGCAGGTCGTCGGTCAACTGGTATATCTTGCGCAGCCGCCGGGAGTGCGGGTCCGACGGCGCCTGTGCGGCGCTCACCTTCGGTAAATCAATATCCTGCGGCGAATAACGGTCGAGATAAGGCTGCGGTATGGCGAAAGGATCGTGCGGGTGGGTCAGGGACATCAACAGCAGGAACGGCTGCTGATTGCCCTGACGGGCGATATCAAACAGCTTCTGCCGGGTCAGGAACACCGCTTCGTCGTCGAAATCCAGCTGATTGGTGCGAATGCAGGTGCCGGCGTCGATCACCGAACTCATATTGTGATACCAGTCGAGCCGTACTTCAGGATTTCGCCAGTCTGGCGTCCAGCCGAAATCAGCGGGATAGATATCGGTGGTCAGACGTTCATTAAAACCGTGTAGTTGATCGGGGCCGCAAAAATGCATTTTGCCCGCCAGAATGGTGTGGTAACCCTGCACGCGCAAATAATGGCAGAAGGTCGGTTGTTCCGCGCTGAATTCGGCGGCGTTATCAAAAACGTTATTCTCGGAATTTAACAGCCCGGTCATTAATGTCGCGCGGGACGGCGCGCATAACGGGCTATTGCAATAGGCCGATTCAAACACTACGCCCTGTTGCGCTAATTTATCAATATTGGGCGTTCTGGTTATTTTATTCCCGTAGGCGGAAAGTGCGCCCGCGGTTAATTGATCCGCCATTAAAATAACGATATTCGGTTTTCTGCTAAGCATATATCTTAAATCACCTTAAGAATACGACTTCATTAATATAATTTTTTATCTCATAATCTCCACAGACTGTGAACGGGTTAAAAACTTATGCCTTGATAAGAGGGGATTATGTCAGCAATTAATCGATTACCGTCGCTCCCGGCATTAATATTTTTCGAGGCGGCGGCCCGTCATCTTAATTTCACCGCGGCGGCCGAAGAACTGGGAACCTCGCAGCCGGCGGTCAGCCAGCGAATTAATCAGTTGGAACGCGAACTTGGCGTGGCGTTGTTCGAACGTCGCCATCGCGGCGTATTATTAACCCCGGAAGGCGATCGGCTTTACCATATTGTTTACAGCAGCCTGACGGATATCAGCCAACAGATTGAAAAAATAAAGAAAAAGAAAACCAGAGATACCCTGCGCATCGATACCGATATGGGCTTCGCCAGCTACTGGCTGCTGCCCCGGCTGGATAAATTACAGCGCCTGATGCCGGACGTGGACGTGCAGATTTCCACCTCTCCCAATGACTTCAACCTGCGCGACAGCCACGCTAATCTCTCCATTACCTTCGGCAACGGCCACTGGCCGGGATGTCACAGCGAAAAGCTGTTTCCCGAGCTGGTCGTCCCGGTTTGCACCCCTGAATTTATCCGCCGGTATGGGCCGCTGGATACGCCGCAATCCTTGCTCAAGGTGCCGCTGCTCAATTTGCCGGAGACCAATCCGAGCCGCTGGCTGACCTGGTATGACTGGTTCGGCTCTCAGCGAATTACTCTTGATAATTCAGTCGCTTCGTTAACCTTTAACGCCTATTCCCTGCTGATCGAGGCCGCGCTGAAAGGCAAGGGCGTGGCATTGGGCTGGATGCCGCTGGTGGGGCAACTGCTGGATGACGGCGAACTGGTTATCCCGTGCGGGCCAGAGGTGAAAACCGAGCGCGGCTATTATCTGATCCAGTCGCAGCGCGACAGCGAATCCGCGCTGTATCACCGGGTCAAAGAGTGGCTGATTAACGAATCATTTTCCTTCAAAAGCCGGCATGAGAGTTATTTTCAACCGCAGGGATGAGTTAAATTATTTTGTTATAACTCAGATGATAAAGTTTTATTGGCGCGGTGTTATTTCTTATACAGTGAGCCCCGATATGCGGATGACTCACTTCCGTCAGCAGCATGCTCGACATATAGAAAATATAAATATCAGGTGATCAATGGCTGAGAAATTGATTCGAATTGAAGGGCTATATAAAGTTTTTGGCCCCGGCGCACATAAAGCGATCCCTTATTTACAGGCGGGAAAGGACGCCGCGGAATTATTATCCAAGCACGGTTGGTCGGTGGCATTAAATAATGTTTCGTTGCATATCCGCCAGGGGGAAATATTCGTTATCGTCGGATTGTCCGGATCGGGTAAATCAACTTTATTGCGTACACTCAATCGGTTAATTGAACCGACGGCGGGCGAGATATTTTTTGAAAATAACGCGCTTTCCGCTTTATCGGCGGCGGAATTAATCGATCTTCGCCGTCGTTCCATGAGTATGGTTTTTCAGTCATTCGCCTTATTGCCGCGGCGCAACGTACTGGATAACGTGGCGTTCGGCCTGGAACTGTCGGGGGTCAAGGCCGCCGCCAGATATCAGGCTGCGCTGGCGGCGCTGGAACAGGTGGGGCTGGCGCAGGTCGCCCGCCATATGCCGCACCAGCTCTCCGGCGGCATGCAGCAGCGCGTCGGGCTGGCGCGGGCGCTGCTGGTTAATCCGACGCTGTTGCTGATGGACGAAGCCTTTTCCGCGCTGGACCCGATTAACCGCCGGGAAATGCAGAGCCTGCTGCTGCGGCTACAGGCGGAGCAGCAGCGCACCATCGTTTTCGTCACCCACGATATCGAAGAAGCGCTGCGCATCGGCAACCGGATTGCGATTATGGAACACGGACGTCTGGTGCAGATCGGCACCGCCGAACAGCTGGTGAATGCGCCGGCCAACGCCTATGTGCAACGCTTCTTCTCCGGGATTGATACGTCGCGCTATGTGCTGGCGGAAAGCTATGCCGATATTTACTCAACATCCGCGCCGGGAGGAACCACTCATGGCTGAACCGTTAAATTTCAGCAGCCAGATTGACGACGCGGTGCGCTATCTGCTGAGCCAGCATGGCGAGATATTCGAATTTATCGCCGCGCTGCTCGACGGCGTCTCCGGCGGACTGGAACAGGGATTGCTGCTGCTCTCCCCCTGGGGGCTGGTGCTGCTGGCGGTGGCGCTGAGCTGGTGGCGGCTGGGTTGGGGATTCGCGCTGTTCAGCGCGGCCGCGACGCTGTATATCGTCTACAGCGGCTATGCGCAGCACGCGGCGATAACCCTGGGCCTGACCTTGTCGGCGACGTTTTTCAGCCTGTTGCTTGGTATTCCGCTGGGCATTCTGATTGCCCGACATCGCCGCATCGGTATGGCGGTGCGGCCGCTGCTGGATTTCATGCAGACCATGCCGGCGTTTGTTTATCTGATCCCGGCGACCATTCTGTTTGGCCTCGGCAGGCCGCCGGGCATTTTCGCCACGGTACTGTTTTCGATGCCGCCGGTGGTGCGCTTAACCGATTTAGGGATCCGCCAGGTGGATAAAATACTGATCGAGGCCGGGCTGGCGTTCGGCTGTACCCCGCGTCAGCTGCTGCTGAAAGTGCAATTGCCCAATGCCTTGCCGTCGATTATGGCGGGGGTGAACCAGACCATCATGATGGCGATGTCGATGGTGATTATCGCCTCGATGGTCGGCGCCGGCGGGCTGGGCAACGATATTCTGACCAGCATTCAGCAACTGGACGTCGGGCAGGGATTGCAGAGCGGTTTTGTGGTGGTGCTGATGGCGATTCTGCTGGATCGCCTGTCCGCCAGCCTGTGCCGTCAGTCGCCGACCAGGGAGTAGCGGCGCTTCAAACGCGAAAGGCGATGGGAAGCGCGCCCGAGCGCCGGATATTTCTTCTTAATCCCCGCACGCCGCCAGCGCGAATGGCTGCGATCTTATGCCCGGGCGCGCTGACCGCGGGAATAATACAGCACCAGCAGCAGCCCGAGGCCGGCGATCAACGCGCCGGCGACCGGGATATAGGCGTAACTCAGCCCGCCCGCGATCACCGCGCCGCCCGCGGCGGCGCCTAACGCATTGCCCAGATTAAACGCGCCGATATTGACCGATGCGGATAAGCCCGGCGCTTCATGGGCGACCCGCATCACGTTCATTTGCAGCGGCGGCACCACGCCAAAAGTCGCCATGCCCCATACAATCATGCTGAACGCCGCGCCGATTTCTGTTCTCGCCAGCCAGGGAATAGCCAGCATCGACACAATCAGCAGCAGAAAAAAGCCTTTCAGCGTCCCGTTGACCGAGCGATCGGCCAGGCGGCCGCCCAGATAGTTGCCGAGTGAAAAGCCGACGCCAATCAATATCAACATGACGGTGATAAACGCCGGCGATGCATCGGCGAGGGTGGCCAGCACCGGTGAAATGTAGGTGTACAGGGTGAACATGGCGCCGGCGCCCAGTACGGTGGTCAATAGCGACATCACCACCACCGGGCGGGTCAGCACCGCCAGCTCCTGGCGAACCTGCGGGCGCTGGCCCGCCTTTCCCGCTGGGAGCGACAGCAGCAGGCTTAGCATCGCCGCCAATCCCAATACGGATATCGCGGCAAAAGACATGCGCCAGCCGATCATTTCCCCTAGCCAGGTCGCCGCCGGCACGCCGCCGATATTGGCGATGGTCAAGCCCATAAACATGGTGGCGACGGCGCTGGCCTGTTTATCCCTGCTCACCACGCTGGCGGCGACCACCGATCCGAGGCCAAAAAAAGCGCCGTGATTCAGGCTGGTGATCAGGCGGGAAAGCAGCAGCACCGTATAGTTGGGCGAGAGCGCCGATAACAGATTTCCCAGGGTGAAAATGCTCATCAGGAAAATCAACGCGCTGCGATGGGAATAACGCGACAGCAGAAGGGTCATTACCGGCGCGCCGATCATCACGCCGATGGCATAGGCGCTGACTAGCATACCTGCCGCGGGGATGGAGACATCAACTCCGCGCGCGATAACCGGCAATAATCCCATTGGGGAGAATTCGGTGGTACCAATGGCGAATGCGCCTGTGGCTAAGGCCACCAGTGGAAAATTGAGTTTCATCGACAGCTAATCCTGATAATAGAGGAACGAAAGAAACCGGCCTTGCGTTATTTCTGAAACGGCCCTTGTCGGCGAATCCGCAGACAAAAAGACATAAGCATGCAGGCGCATTGTATCCGCTTCTGATATTCCAGATACAGTCTGATCGTGGCGAAAGATAATTGCTGTTCGATCAACAATAAACCTTTATCGCTTGTGCTGCGATTGACCCCACCCAGCCTCCCCCTGATAAGCTGTCTCTTGGTCACATATTTATGCGGACTCAGAGGCAGTTTCGTGCGCCACAATGCCGCCATTTCCATGCTACGTCGTAGCACGCGCCCGACATAGGGGGCCCAAGCGCCAGCCCCCTATGAACCCGGGCTTGCGGCTAAATTATGCCGCTGCGCGGTGCCTTCGTCGGTATCAGGCTTAACGGACCGCTTGCGACACGTTCCCAACGTGGCGCAAGCTTTCGCCGCGTCCATGCGGCTCATCCTAAGCCTGCTATCTCCTCAGCATAATTTTTTACGCCGCATAACAGCCAACCCCGTTAGCGCTCCCGCATTTGTGACTAAGAGACAGCCCTGATAAGGGGGAGGCCGGGTGGGGGTAGCGGCAACGTTGCCCTTACTTCACCGGGCGTATCCAGCAGGCGATGGTATCGCGCATGACGGCCAGACGCTTATCCAGCGCTTCCGCCGCCGTGAGATCCTGCTGGTAGACGATGGAGAGGGTGGAGCAATTGATTAGATAGAAAAAACCCAACGCAGAGATCGAGATGTTCAACTGCATGGCGTCCAGCCCCATTCGTACGGTTCCTTCACGTTCGCCGCGATCGAGCAGCGACTGCGAGATCCCTTGCCAGCTGAGATTGATATCGTCGATGTTGCGCGAGGCTTTTAAGTGGCGGGCTTTTTGCTGGTTTTCGCTACTCAACAGCCGAATAAATTCGGGGTGTTCCAGGTAGTAATGCCAGGTGAAATCCACCAGTTGCAAAATCGCCCGATCCGCCGGCAGGTGGTCCAACTGCAATGCCGCTTCTTCTTTGCGAATTCCGCGATAGGCGTCTTCCAGTACGCGGGTGAACAGCTCATCCTTATTATTAAAATAATGATAAATAAGTTGTTTATTGATATCAGCCAAGCTGGCGATTTGCTCAACGCGGGCGCCGTCGAATCCTTTCTCCGCAAACTCCTGGCTTGCGGCGGCAAGGATTCTCGCCTGGGTCAGTACCGGGTCACGTTTACGTCTTGGCTTTGCTTCTTTTGCCACGCCACCACCTCAAAGTATTGATCAGATGTATTTTTTGCCGCCGAAAAACCGTCGTTGGCGCGTTTCATCCTACCATAGCGTCCGTGCGCAATAACAATGGCCGATGTTAACTTTGGCGGCAAACCCGCAATGCGCGCTATCGGTCTCCGTATCAAACCCCAAGGTCCGCGTCATGATTGATATTGTGATCCTGCTCAAAAATGTATCAACCGGTTGGTTGGTTATGCGAGTCGGATCATTTTTTTTACCCCGAATCCGCTCTAGAATTCGCAAATAACCAAACGGTTGGTTGATTATAATTCACTGAATAATAAAACAATGGAGTTCATATGACGACAACAACGCGTCCAGTGGCATTGATTACCGGATCAACGCGGGGCATTGGCAGGCAGTGCGCCATTGAATTGGCTAAACAGGGATTTAATGTCGCGATTAACGGTCGGGATACGCCTGACGGCCTGTTACGCCAGCAGGCGTTGGTCGATCTGCTCGGCGAGTATGGCGTGGAAGCGATGGCTTGCTCCGGCAACGTGGCGGAACTCGAACAACACCAACCGATGCTGGATCGTATTCTCGAACGCTGGGGACGGTTGGACTGCCTGGTCAATAATGCCGGCACCGCGGCGAAACAGCGCGGCGATCTGCTGGACGTCAGCGCCGAAAACTACCAGTACTGCCTGGATATCAACGCGCAGGCGATGTTTTTTCTCAGCCAACGCGTCGCGCGCATCATGCTGCGGCAGGGCGAACTGGGCGGTCATCGTCGCAGCATTATCAATATTACCTCGTGCAGCGCCTCGATCCTGTCTATCAGCCGCGCCGAATACTGTATCTCCAAAGCGGCGGCCAGCATGGTTACCCAGCTTTTCGCCTTACGTCTGGCCGAAGAGGGGATCGGCGTTTATGAGGTGCGACCCGGCATTATCAATACGGATATGACCCGCGTGGTGAAGCCTAAGTACGATCGACAGATTGCAGATGGTCTGGTGCCGATGAAGCGCTGGGGAGAAACGCAGGATGTCGCTGAGGTGGTGCAAACGCTGGCGGCGGGTCGCCTGCCGTTTACCGTCGGACAAATTATCAATGTCGACGGCGGGCTGAATGTTCCTCATTTTTAATAAAAACAACAAGTAGTTAGTGCGAAAGCGACACCGGGGGAAATCATCAATGGCAACACATTCTATTGGCATCATCATGCATGGCGTTACCGGCCGCATGGGGAAAAATCAGCATTTGATTCGTTCTATCGTCGCCATCCGTCAGCAGGGCGGCGTGGCGTTGGCGAATGGCGATCGCCTGATGCCCGATCCTATTTTGGTGGGGCGCAATGAAGATAAAATCGCCGCGCTCGCCCGCCGCTACCAGATCGACCGTTGGACGACCGATTTGGCGCAGGCGCTCGACAATCCGCAAGATACCATTTTCTTTGATGCGGCCACGACGCAGGCGCGCCCGGCATTATTAAAGCAGGCGATCGCCGCCGGGAAACATATCTACAGCGAAAAACCCGTCGCGGTTAGCCTGGCGGAAGCGCTCGATCTTTACCGCTGCGCGGAAGAACGCGGGGTGAAACACGGCGTCGTTCAGGACAAGCTCTGGCTGCCCGGTTTGCAAAAACTTCAGATGCTTAACCAGTCCGGCTTTTTCGGCAAAGTGCTTTCCGTGCGGGGCGAGTTCGGCTACTGGGTTTTCGACGGCGATCTGCAACCGGCTCAGCGTCCTTCCTGGAATTACCGTCAGCAGGATGGCGGCGGCATCATTCTGGATATGATTTGCCACTGGCGTTACGTCATCGACAATCTTTTCGGCGAAATAAAAAGTCTGAGTTGCTTTGGCGCGACGCACATTCCGCAACGCTGGGATGAAAACGGTCAACCCTATGCCGCAACGGCCGATGACGCCGCCTATGCCACGTTTGAACTGCACAATGGCGTCGTGGTGCAAATCAATAGCTCGTGGTGCGTGCGCGTAAGGCGGGACGATCTGGTGACTTTTCAGGTCGATGGCGTCAATGGATCGGCGGTGGCCGGTCTGACCGATTGCCGTATCCAGTCCGGCGTCAATACCCCTAAACCGGTGTGGAATCCGGATGTACGCCAAACCCACGACTTCTACCAGGACTGGGCGCCGATGCCTGAAAATAAGATTTACGACAATGCCTTCAAAGTGCAATGGGAACTGTTCCTGCGGCACGTATGGGGCGAGGGCGACTTCCAGTGGAATCTGCTGGAAGGGGCGAAAGGCGTGCAATTGGTCGAGCTTGCGCTGCAAAGTTGGCGCGAACGCCGCTGGATAGACGTTCCGCCATTGAACCGTAATGACGGCGCTGAATAAGGAATCATACGATGTCTGAACATCATAACCAACGGCCCGACGCCAACCTGCTGTCACTCAATACGGCTACGGTACGCCAGCAGTGGACGCTCGATAAAATCATCGATGGCTGCGCCCGTCATGAAATCCGCGGTATTTCCCCGTGGCGCGATCAAACCCATGCGCTGGGGGTGAAAGAGGCCGCGCGCCGCATCCGCGCCCATCAACTGACGGTTACCGGTTATTGCCGCGGCGGCATGTTTCCCGGCGCGACCGCGCAGCAGCGTCGCCTCAACGATGACGATAATCGCCGCGCGGTGGATGAAGCGCTGGAACTGAACGCGCAATGCCTGGTGCTGGTGGTCGGCGGCCTGCCGGAAGGCAGCAAGGATCTCAGTCAGGCGCGCGGACAGGTACGGGACGGACTGGCGACCATGCTGGAATATTCCCGTTCGGTCGCCATGCCGCTGGCTATCGAACCGCTGCACCCGATGTATGCCGCCGACCGCGCCTGCGTCAATACGCTCGAACACGCCAACGATTTGTGCGACGAACTGGGCGATGACGGGCTGGGGATCGCCGTCGACCTCTACCATACCTGGTGGGATCCCAAATTCAGTCAACAGGTTGAACGCGCTGGGAAATCACGACTGCTGGCTTTTCATATCTGCGACTGGCTGGCATCCACGCAAGATCTGTTGCTCGATCGCGGCATGATGGGCGATGGCGTTATCGATATCCGCGCGGCCCGCTGGACGGTGGAAGCGCAGGGATACCGCGGATTTCATGAAGTCGAGATCTTCTCCGCCAAAAACTGGTGGCTGCGCGATCCCGATGAAGTGCTGGAGACGTGTAAACAACGTCATCTGGCGTGTTGTTAGACCACCGGAAAAATATTATCCCAGTCGTTGTTGTATCTCTGACATAGAAAGCATGCCGGCGGTCATTTATTTGGCCGCTGAGGTGAAATTCAATTCTCGTTGCGACTTTTATCAGCCGGGGAAATTATGAATACAGATACAAAAAAAATGATATTGGTGTCCGTCCTTTGCGGTCTCGGTTATATGATGTATTCCGTCGACCGAATGACCGTGTCCTCAGCCATTGGCTTGATTTCTCAGGATTTTGGTCTGGGGAAAGGCAGCTCCGGTATTTTACTCAGCTCTTTCTTTTATGGTTTTATCCTGTTTTTATTCGTCTCAGGCATTATCTCCGATAAACTCAGCGGTAAACCGGTATTAATTCTTGGATTAACGCTATTTTCACTCGCCACGGTATTTACCGGACTGGCGGGCAGTCTCACCGCATTAATTTTCTATCGCGTTATGACGGGGATCGGCGAGGGCATATTCTGGCCCGCCGCATCGCTGGAAGTGGCTAACGTGACCTCCGAAAAACAGCGCACCACCGTGATGTCGCTGTACTGGATGGGCTACCCAATCGGCGGTTTTTTCGGCACCTGGCTGGGGGCGGTACTGGGGCCGGTTTACGGTTGGCGCATGGTTTTTTACGTCGCCGGCGGGCTGGGGATCGTGGTGGCGATCCTTTACGCCGTCCTGGTAAAAACAGAGCCTAAATCCGCTGGAACGGCTGCCAATGCCGGCGTGGTCAAAGAAAAAGTTCCCTTGTCTCTGCTGTTCAGCACTCCGTCCGTGGTGATGATGGCGCTCTACTATTTTCTGCTGCTGTGCGGTTGGTGGATCGTGCTGCTCTGGGCGCCGACGTTCCTGATGAACGCCAAACAAATGCCCATGAGTATGGCCGGCACCATCGCCAGTCTGCTTGGTCTGACCGGCGCGCTGGGCGGTTTTCTGCTGGGGCGATACTGCGATAAAGGCAATTTCTCCCGCAAAAGATGGATTTTGATCGGCATCACCGTCGCCAGCGGATTGCTGATGGCTTCTCTGATCATCCAACTGCCGATCGCGGCGGTGGTGGTGCTGGTGATGCTGCTCGGCTTTATCGGTTATCCCATTACTCCGCTGGTGCTCTCCTTTACCTCAGAACTGGTGCCGGCCGCCATTCGCGGCGCGGCCATTGGGTTTGTCATGAATATCGGCATGATTGCCGGCGGTATTTCTCCGGTGCTGGCGGGCTACCTGTCCGATCGCTATGACATGCCGGTGGTGTGGTTTTTCGCCGCCTGTCTGATGGCATTGAGCAGTCTGCTGCTGCTGAAAGTGAACAAAATCGAGGCGGGCGCGGATAACGCCGCCGAACAACCGGCCTCGGAGGCGGTTTCCGCGCGCAAGCATCTCGTCTGATCGTCACCGATCGCCTGCATAATAGATTTCAATGAGTGAACCGAATATGGCAATGATTATTTCGCAGAATACGCTGGACCAGTTAACCGATGTCGAAATGCCCAAGCACACCGCCGCCCGCCAGCCGGATGAAACCCTGGCGTTGGCTCAGGGGATTGTTATCCCTGTCTATCGCTGCGAGGCGCTGGTGGTAGGCAGCGGCGCCGCCGGATTGCGCGCCGCGGTGGAGCTCAAACGCCGACAGGTGGATGTGCTGGTCGCTACGCAGACGCTGTTTTGGGGAACCTCGGCCTGCTCCGGCTCGGATAAGCAGACGCTGCATACCGCCGCCACCAGCAAGGGCGGGGATAACTTTATTCAACTGGCGAATGCGCTGAGCGCCGGCGGGGCAATGGATGCCGATACGGCCTATGTCGAGGCCGTCGGCTCTATTGAGGCGTTCGCCGGTTTGAAATACATCGGCCTGCCGTTGCCGGAAGATCGCTACGGCGCCTGCTTGCGTTATCAGACCGATCATGACGAGGCGGGGCGCGCCACCAGCTGCGGCCCGCGCACCTCGCGCCTGATGGTGAAAGTATTGGCTGAAGAGGCGAACCGGTTAGCCGTGCCTTTCGTCGATCACTCGACGATTATTCGCCTGCTCATTGACGAGCGTCATGATGAACGGCGGATCGCGGGCGCGCTGGCGATCAACACCGGCGCCCGTTGCGGCGATAACCCCGCCGGTCTGGCGCTGTATCTCTGCCCGGCGCTGGTGCTGGCCGCGGGCGGGCCTGGGGAATTGTTTCGCGATAGCGTCTATCCCAACCGTTGTTTCGGTTCGCTGGGTTTGGGGCTGGAAGCGGGGATCCATGCCGTCAACCTGACTGAAAATCAATTCGGCATCGGTACCCGACGCGATGAGTTTCCGTGGAACCTGTCGGGAACCTATGTTCAGTGTATGCCGTATCTGTACTCGGTAGACGAACAGGGCCGGGAACATAATTTTCTGGCTGACTATTACCGTACCACGCGGGAACTGGCGTCAAACATTTTCAGGAAGGGGTATCAGTGGCCGATCCACGCTACCCGTATGCTGAATTTTGGCTCCAGCCTGGTCGATCTGGCGATTTTTTCCGAGTCCCAACTGGGGCGTACGATCTATATGGATTTCAATCGCAATCCGCAGCCGGTGCCTGGCGATCGGCCATTCAGCCTGACCGAACTGGATGACGATGTCGCGCAGTATCTGGCGAATAATGAGGCGTTGCTGGCTCAGCCGATCGACCGGCTGCGGCGCATGAACCCGCTGGCTATCGAGCTATATAAACATCATGGCCACGATATCGGCATCGCGCCGCTGCCGTTTAACGTCAACCATCAGCATATGAACGGCGGGCTGGCGGTGGATATGTGGGGGCAAACCTCGCTTACCGGTTGTTTTGCGGTGGGGGAGGCGGCCGGTACTCATGGCGTTACCCGGCCGGGCGGCGCGGCGTTGAACGCCGGACAGGTGTTCGGCATGCGTTGCGCCCGGAAAATCGCCAATCAGGGCGAAATTTCGCCGATAGCGGTGAGCGGGCTGCTGCACCAGATTCAGGACTGCGCGCAAACAATCGCGTCGGGAATGGAGAATGAAAACGGTCTGGCTATTGACGATATCAAGCGGGACATTCAGCAGCGGATGAGCGATAAAGCCGGATTTATCTGCTACGCCGATGAGGTCGAAGGGGCGCTGCTGGCCGCCAGGCGTTTGAATGAACAGATACGCGCGCGCGGTATCGCCATCCCTTTCGTCAATAAGGCGGCGGTCAGTTTCCAATGGCGGCATATGGCGTTGGCGTCGGAAGCGCTTCTCAGCGCGCTGGATTTTTATATTCGCCAGGGGGGCGGCAGCCGGGGCGCCAGAGCCATTTGCTCCCCGCAGGGAGAGGAAACCCCGATAACCCGCGCCGGCGCGCTGGAGCAATATCGGTTTCTGACGGAAAAACCGAAGCATAAACGGCAGCAGTTGTTCGTGAGCTATCAACCGTCGGGTTTTACTGTCGAGGCCAGACCGTTACGGCCGCTCGGCGATCTGGATACTATCTTTTTCGAGAAAAACTGGCCTGATTTCCTGACCGGAGAAATTTATCGTTAACCACGTTGCGCAATATTGGCCGTCTTGCGACGTCGGCTCGGTGGGCGGCCAAATTCTGATTATTCAACAAGGTCATGTTAATCTGTTAAATCTCTTCATAAAAAACGGGAATGATTAACATGATAGTGCGCACATGGCACGGCTGCGTGCCGGTGGATTATGCTGAAGCATTTGCTAAACACCTTCAGCGTACCGGCGTTCAGCATTCAGCAGGGATCGACGGTAATCTGGGCGCGTTCGTCAGGCGTGAAACCCAGGGAGAGTGGGAACATTTTTTCCTGGCGACATATTGGCGGGACATCGCGGCGGTGACGGCGTTTGCCGGCGAGCATTATGCCGTGGCGGTGACCTATCCCGATGACGAACAGTTCGAATTACTGTCCGATCCTTATGTCTTTCACCATCAGGTCAACGCGGTGACGCCGTTATAACGCCCGGCGGCATTGTTGCCTTGTCGGTAAAATTCTCGTTTAGAATCCACCCGATGGGATTTAGCGTCGTGCGAAAGGATGAGGGCGGCGCGGCGGTTGCCGTCGCATAGCCGGCCTTGCCTCCCGACGCCGCGGCGTGATAAATTTTCGCCGGGTGTCGGCTGTATAGGACAGTCAGGCAGGTTATCATTTTGCGTTGGTCGGGCCGCCGCGCGGAGTTGTCACGTTATGAGGCGCGACCTGTCACCGCGTAAAATTCCCCGCGTTCGTCTGTTCGCCGAACGCGCTTTCGCCGCACTAGAACGTTTTGCCCATATCGAATCCGTCAGCGGCATTGTGTTGCTTGCCGCAGCGGCCGTCGCCTTAATCTGGGCTAATTCCCCTTTCGCCGCCAGCTACCATCAGTTATGGCATACGCCGGTTTCCCTGGCCGTCGGATCGTTTTCATTTTCTCAGCCGCTGCATTTCTGGATTAATGACGGGCTGATGGCGATCTTCTTTTTAGTGGTCGGCATGGAAATCAGGTATGAAATTCACGCCGGCGCGCTAAGTCATATCAAACAGGCGATGCTGCCGATCGTGGCCGCTTTCGGCGGCGTCGCGCTGCCCGCGTTGATCTATGTGTTGTTTAACAGCGACCCGACGCGTCATCACGGCTGGGCGGTACCCACCGCCACCGATATCGCTTTTGCCGTGGGCGTGCTTGCGCTGCTGGGGCGGGCGATTCCCGCCAATGTCCGGGTGTTTTTGCTCACGCTGGCGATTATCGACGACCTTGTCGCCATCGTGATGATTGCCCTCTTTTATTCCTCCGGGCTCGACTATAGCGGGCTGGCGATCGCCGGGGCCGGGATTTTACTGGTCTTCGGTTTGCAATTAATCGGTGTCGGCGCGGCGCTGGTCTATCTGATACCCGGCGTCATCATCTGGAGCGGTTTTCTGATTATGGGCGTGCATCCGACGATAGCGGGCGTGGTGCTCGGGCTCATCACGCCGGTATTCCCGGCGCGGACGCAGGAGTCCGCATTAGACAAGGTACGGCGCATCGGTAATGAGCTGGCGGGACGTTCCGCCCGCAATAATGATGCGAGCGGACTGGCCCAGCCTTTCCGCCAGTTGCGCGTAGCCAGACGCGAGCTGCTTCCCCCGGTGATGAGGGTGCAAATGGCGCTTCATCCGTGGGTGGCGTTTTTCATTATGCCCCTGTTTGCGCTGGCTAATGCCGGGGTCAGCATTCAGGGCGTCGATCTCTCGGCGCAGGGGGCTCATTGGGTGATGGTCGGCGTAATGGCCGGGCTGGTGATAGGAAAGCCGTTGGGCATCATCGGCGTAAGCTGGCTGATGGTGCGGATCGGCTTATGCAACCGACCGCCCGGCGTATCCTGGGGCGGCATCGTCCTGATCGGGCTGCTGGGGGGCATTGGCTTTACCATGTCCATCTTCATCGCCATGCTGGCGTTTGCCGATGCAAATCAACTGGGCGCGGCCAAGCTCGGCGTGTTGCTCGGTTCGCTGACGGCGGCCGTGTTGGGGATGGCATGGGGTACGTTGTACGCGAGGCGGACACGCGCGGTTAATGCCGGCGAACGCGATTAGCATCGATACGCGACATCGTCGGTTTTCGGCGATGTCGCCACTCGCCCTACTTCAGGCGACGGGTGCGCTGGCCGTATTACCCGGCCCATTTGCAGGCCTCTGCCCGGCAAGTCGCGTGCGTATTTGCTCCTGGAAGATTTGCCCGTCCCCTGGATTGCGCATCGGGATTTAATGAGAGATGCCTGCCTCTCGCCGGATGTTCCCCGCGAGTTTGTCCCTTACTTTCAGCGCTGCAAAGCTAATTATTTCAAGTTTATTATTCAGGATAGTCGCCGTATTTTTAATCTCTTTTTACGGCGGGAATACCATAAGATTTTCCTGAATTCAGCGCTTTAATTCGCGGCGTTTGATGTTGCGATAGAATGCCTGAAAAGACTATTATTCCGATACTCTTTCTATGGCTAAAATAAAGCGAATACTTATATGAATAATGCAAAAAAATTTACTCTCACTACCCTGTTTTCCGCGCTTTTACTGTGCGGTCTGGCCGGATGCGATGGGCCAGGCAAGGAGCCCACTGCCGCCGCCAGCAGCCAGTCCGAGGATCAAAAAGAGACGCAGGCTGTCGGTTATTACGTTGAAATAAGCAACCAGCTCAATAACATCGGTGGATTGGAAAGTGCGGCGAGCAGTTACGTACGGCAGAATATCGATAAAGGCGATAGTTCAGGCATTTATTCGCTGAAACTCACGCCGATTAATTATAATTACATCATGGAGCAATATACCAAGGCGGAGGCGTTAAATTATCAGGGGAGTCCTGAATTAACTCAGGCCGCCGCCGATTTAAAGAAACAGCTTGAAGTCTTGCATAATGAAGAGCAGCAACTAAAACAATATTATGACACGGCCGAATATAAAACAGATGATCTGGCTAAAGGGAAAAGCGCGGACGCCCGCATTAAGAATGAACTGAATCAGGCGTTGCGGAGTTACGCCGCTTTTCAGACGAAGCTGGACGTGGTGTATCACCAGAATCAGGGTAAGCAACTGGACGCGGTGAAAAAGGGCGGCAACATGTACGCCTATCATCAGTTGAAAAGCTTGAACCTGGCGGAACAGTTGGTTTCGCTGATCGAGTCGGCGGAAGATGTGCAGGATAAGGATAAAGTCGCCAAAGCGGATGCCATCGCCAAAGAGATGCAGGACAATCTTGCCAGCCTGCAACGGCTTATTGACCAGAATTCCGATCCTAAAAAAGCCGGCGTGACGAATAATTCGGTGATCAATTATCTTTATAGCGAGATTAACTATTACCGCCAGTTTAAAGAGTCAAAAGATCCGAGCGATCTTCAGTTTATGATCGGCGGCTACAACTCTGCGGTTGACTCTTACAACCGAGGATAAGCGTATCGCACGGCGTGCGGTGAATACTGTTTTGCTGCGCGTACCCTGCGGCGGCATCGCCTTGATCGGGCTGCTGGGGACATTGGCTTCACCATCTTCATTTCTCATCTGGCGCTCGGTTTGCTTAACCGATCGACCAGCGTTTGGCTTTGCTTGATAAAACGGCGGCTTTGTTCGCTGTTTTGCTGCAAAAGGCAGACAAACAGCAGGTCGATAATGGTGTTTTGCGCCGTCCGGGCGGAGATGGAAGAGCTGCGCCAGCGGGTTTCATCCGCGACGGTATCCAGCGTGTAGTCCGCCAGTTCGCGCAGCGGATTATGTTGCAGGGCGGTAATGGCGATCAGCGTCGCGCCGCTTTTTTTAGCGGCCTCGGCGGCAATCAGCAGTTCCCGCCGTTTACCGGAAAATGAAATGATGATTTGCACATCGGCGGCGTTGAGGGACTGAGCGACGGTGATCTGCACATGGCTATCCAGTTCATGCATAACCGGATAGCCGATTTTCATCAGCTTATAGGCCAGATCCTTGGCGACCAGCGATGAACTGCCCACGCCGATAATCTGAATGCGTTTGGCGGACTGGATGTGCGAAACCGCCTGCTGTAGCTGGGCGAAATCAAGACTATCGGTGGTATCCCGCAGCGCTTTTTGTTTTTCCGCGCATAACTTCTCGGCGATCGCCGGCAGGCTGTCATCACTGCTGATGGCGTTATGAATGTGCGAACTTCGCTGTTTTTGCCGCGATGCCTGCTGTCCCCACTCTTCGATTAACGCCAGCTTAAGATTGGTAAAGCCTTTCAGGCCCAGTTTCTGGGCGAATTTGATAATGCTGGATTGGCTGATGCCCAGTACGGCCGCCAGTCCCTGCGAGGAAAGCTGTTTTAACGCCGCCGGATTTTCCAGCACGTAATCCGCGATCTTGCGCTCGCCAGGGGTAAATATCGCTTTGTTCTGAATAATTTTTTGCGTGTATCTCATGGTGGAAACTCACATAGCCGACGCCTGATCCAAGCCATCTTACGTTGCCGATGACGAAAAACAAAATGGGCGACGAAGGTCTCAGAGTAATAAAATATTATTTTATTTGCCCATTATCAGGTATAAATTATTCCTTACTGTACAAATATGACGCAACCCGCTTATGAAAATAGATTTATCCAACCTGGTGACCGAGAGCCGCAATCAGGCAAGTGAAAATATTGATACGCTGCCGACGCTGGAGATGCTTCAGGTTATTAATGCCGAAGATCAAAAGGTGGCCTTTGCCGTCGAGCGGGTATTGCCGCAGGCGGCGCAGGCCGTGGACGCGATTAGCGCCGCTTTTACCCGCGGCGGCCGCCTGATTTACTGTGGCGCGGGTACCTCAGGCCGGCTGGGCATTCTGGACGCCAGCGAATGTCCGCCGACTTACGGCACGCCGCGCGGGCAGGTCGTCGGCCTGATCGCCGGCGGACATCCGGCGATTTTGCAGGCGGTGGAGAATGCCGAAGATAACGCGGCGCAGGGCGAGCAGGATCTGCGCGATCTGAATTTCAATTCCCGCGATGTGCTGGTGGGGATCGCCGCCAGCGGCCGTACGCCTTACGTCCTGGGGGCAATGCGCTATGCCCGTACGTTGGGCGCTGCGGTGGTCGCGCTGACCTGTAACCCGAATAGCGAAATGAGCCGGCTGGCGGATATCGCCATCGAGCCTGTGGTCGGCGCCGAGGTGGTGACCGGCTCATCGCGGATGAAAGCGGCGACGGCGCAGAAGCTGGTACTGAATATGCTGACCACCGGGTCGATGATCCGCAGCGGCAAAGTGTACGGCAACCTGATGGTGGATGTCGAAGCCACCAACGCCAAACTGGTGCAGCGCCAGATCAACATCGTCATGCAGGCCACGGAATGCAGTCAGCAGCGCGCAAGCGAGGCGCTGAGCCAGTGCGGCAACCACTGCAAAACGGCGATTGTCATGGTGCTGGCCCATCTTTCCGCCGCTGACGCCAGCAGGCTTCTGAAGCGCAACAACGGCTTTATCCGCGCGGCATTACACGACACAGGACATCACCACGATGGCGAAAATAAATGAAGCCCTGATTGAACAGATCCTCGGTCATGTGGGCGGCGGCGGCAATATCGCGCTTTGCGGCAACTGCATGACGCGACTGCGTTTAACGCTGCAAGACCGGGAGTTGGTCGAACTCGATGAACTGAAACGTATCGCCGGCGTGATGGGCGTAATTGAGGGCGACGATCAGCTACAGATTGTTCTTGGCCCCGGTAAAGCGCAAACCGCCGCCGACATAATGAACGCGCGGCTAAGCCGCGACGCGCCGGAAAATTCCGCCGTGAGCCGGGATCTCAAGTCGATCGCCGCGGAAAATAAGCAGCAGATCAAAGCGAAACAAAGCAGCGCTATTCATCGCTTTTTCACCAAGTTCGCCACTATCTTTACGCCGCTGATCCCCGGTTTTATCGCTGCCGGTCTGCTGTTGGGGATCGCGACCCTGCTGGAGCAAAGTCTGGTGCTGGGCGTTGAGTCGCCCGACCAACGACTGGTCGGCGCCATCGGTTATATGAAGGTCTTCAGCAAGGGATTGTTCGCCTTTTTGAGCATTCTGATCGGCCATAACGCGCAAAAGGCGTTCGGCGGCACCGGCGTGAACGGCGCCATCATCGCTTCGCTGTTTGTGTTGGGCTATGTACCCGACGCCAAAGTAGGCTTCTATGCGGGAATCGATAACTTCTTCGGCCTGCCCATCGACCCCCGAGGCAGCATTATCGGCGTACTGATCGCCACGATTATGGGCGCCTGGGTTGAGCGTACGGTGCGGAAATTTATGCCCGACAACCTGGATATGATCCTGACTTCGCTGATTACTCTGCTGATTATGGGGGCGGTGACGTTCGTGGTGATCATGCCGGTCGGGGGCGAACTGTTTAAGGGGATGTCATGGCTGTTCTTGCATCTGAATGGCAACCCGATTGGCAGCGCGGTGCTGGCCGGGTTATTCCTGATCGCCGTCATGTTCGGCGTTCACCAGGGCTTTGTTCCGGTCTATTTCGCGCTGATGGATGCCCAGGGATTTAACTCGCTGTTTCCGATTCTGGCGATGGCCGGCGGCGGGCAGGTCGGGGCGTCGGCGGCGCTGTTCGTCAGAGCGAAAGCCGGCTCGGTGCTGCGTACTCAGATCAAAGGGGCGATCATTCCGGGCATTCTCGGTATTGGCGAACCGTTGATTTACGGGGTCACGCTGCCCAGGCTGAAACCCTTTGTCACCGCCTGTCTGGGCGGCGCGGCCGGGGGATTTTTCATCGGTCTGGTCGCCTATCTGGGCTTGCCTGTCGGCCTGAATACCGTTTTCGGTCCTTCCGGCGTGGTGTCTATTCCGCTGATGACCTCCGGGCAGGGCATTTATGCCGGTATCGGGGTATACGTCGCGGGATTGCTGGTGTCCTATGCGGCGGGGTTCGTATTGACCTGGTTTTTCGGCAGTAAAAATGTCGATTTAAGCTGAGCGAAGGCGAGCAAGGCGTAACCCGGTTGCCGGGGCGCTTTGCCGATTTATCTACAAAATGGCACAGAATTTGACATATCTGTTTAACATTTCTTGTCACCTGACAATAGGATAATTCTTCTTTATCACCTGGTTGAGGCTATTTGGCCGATAATTAATCGAATTATATGCTGCCGTTTTGGGTTTATATTGTTTTTTCCTCCTTCTTGCTCTATTTTATCTCTATTTTTAGATATATGTTCTTTTTTATTTATTTTTTTTCGTTTGGCAGAAAATGTAAGGATTTTGTCTATACTTCAACTGTTTTTCCTCTGTGTGTCGTTATTAAAAATAAATATGGAGGATGGTTTATTTCTTTTGCTTTAAATAGTTTTAAGTTAACAACATATCCCAAAGTAGAATTCAATTACGCGGGAAATAGATAGTCATATTTTTCATTTCATAATATGGCTAAATAATACAATTGAGCACGCTTATTGACTGGCTCGAAATTCATCAGGATGGTCTACTCCTGATGGATAACGTTCTGGTGTTTTATTTTTGACAAGGTTATTCGAATGGTTGATCTACAGCAATCCATACATCGTCTGACAAGAACGCTTTCTCCGCATGCTCGCTTAGCAACGCCCAGTGAAATTGTAAAGGGAAAACGACGCTATCACCTTCGCTCCGACGGCGAGCAATTTATCTATTTTCTTGATGAGGGCGAGTTTTTAATGAAGCGAACACGGGATAATAAAGTTATCTCGGTTATTTTACCGCCGGCAGTTGTGGGCTGGTCTTTAGCCGTATTCGGCGGTGATGATATCTATATCGAAAGGGTGGATTATGGAAAAATAAGATGTCTGCCGTTCGATCTTGCTTTCAGGGTGGTCACCGCCTATCAGCGGTTTGACGACGTGTTGAATATCGTCAATTTCTGGTTTCATCAACTGGTTGATTTTTGTGTCGATAACGACGGAGATTCGAACTTCGTCGTAAGGAATATGCTGATTTCATTGCATAATCTCCCGCCGGACGTCAGACAGCATTTCAGCGTGTTAAACTATATCGCCGAGCGAAGCTCGTTATCGAAAAGTACCATCTTCAGGATCTTGAAGAAATTACAGTCGGAAAACGCGATTGAATTGGAACGAGGGCGATTGAAAAGTATCTCGTTTAGCTAGTTTTTATATTGGCTTATCTTATAAATACTTGATCTGGTCGTGTGATTTAATCTTTTTCTGTAATGTAAGAGATTAGGTTACGCGACGCTATCATTTTCAATGAATTTCATTTCTTTATTTCCCTTCCTATTTTTCATCCTGTTTTTTTAGTTAATTTAATATTAATTTATTTATTTTTATTTGCTGTTTAAGCCGCTTGGTTGTTGTGGAATAACGTTTTTTATTGATGTTTTACAATTTTTTAATATTTCAATTCATATGGATTTTTTTATTTTACTTTGCAATTTAAGGTTTTTGTGAGCTATCTGTGGTTTTGCAGTTTTTTATTTTGCTGCTGACGTTTTAATTATCACTCTTTGGCTTTTTGTTCTATTTCCGTTTTTCAATTTGCGTTTTAGTTTTGTATTGCTGGCATTTTCTGGTCGATTGGTCTGTGGGGCGGTTTTTTGAAAATAATAAGGGGCGGCAAGGATGTTGTGTATGTCTTTTCTCTCGATGTAACTGCACTGGAGTCTATTTAAGCGCGTTCTTAGCACGTTTTTATATTGATTTCAGGATGGAAGATGAGAAATAACCTCGTGGGCAATAAACCACATTCATTTATCAGCCACTAACGTGGCCCTTTATTGGTAATAAGGAATCGTCACTTATGCGTAAATTACTACTCAGTGCCCTGATCGGCGCATCAATGCTGTCGTCTGGCCTGGCTGCCGCCGCAACAACCGTTAATGGCGGTACAGTTCATTTTAAAGGCCAAATTGTTAACGCCGCCTGCGCCGTCAGCACCAATTCTGCCGACCAGACGGTAAACCTGGGCCAGTACCGTACCGCTAACTTCACCAGCGTGGGGGCCTATTCCGCCAAAGTGCCATTCACTATCAAACTGGAAGATTGTGATACCACGGTATCGACTACCGCAGCGGTTGCCTTTAATGGTTCAGCTGATACCAGCGACAACACCGTACTGGCTACCAGCAACATCAGCAGTGGCGGCGCCGGTACCGCTGGCGGCGTAGGTATCGAAATTTCCGACAGCAAAGGTAGCGTACTGACGCCAAATGGTTCCACTTTCTCCGCTGCGCAGACTCTGGTCAACGGCGGCACCAATACGCTGAACTTTACCGCACGTTATAAATCAACTCTGGCTACGGTAACGCCTGGTCAGGCTGATGCGGATGCCACCTTTACTATGCAGTACGAATAATTCGGCAGTACGAATAATTCGCAACATGTATCAAGGACGTGAATAAAGCCAGGGATGGCTGATTCAGTTGAAAAGGGCTATTGCAAGGACATCCCTTCACCGTCACCGAGCGGTGGCGCTCCGTCGCTCCCATTTTCGCCTGTCGTCCGACCGAAACGCAGCCGCTAACGCCTTAAACAGCTGACTGTTCAGCGTCTATTTTTATGCATCAACGAGGTCTAACGTGTTCAATACCCCATTATTACATGCTATGCCGCTACGTCGATTAGCCCGCGTCGGCATGGTATTTCTTTCTCTGTTGACGGTTTCTCACGCCGTGCAGGCCGGGGGCATCGGGCTTGGCGCAACGCGTGTTATTTATCCCGCCGGCGCGCCCCAGACATCACTGGCTATTAATAATAGCGATGAGAAATCGCGTTTTCTGATTCAGTCCTGGGTAGAAGACAGCACCGGTAATAAAACCACCGAGTTCGTCGTTACGCCGCCGCTGTTCGTTGTGAATCCCAAAGGGGAAAACACGCTGCGTATTATGTATGTCGGCAAACCGCTGCCCACTGACCGAGAGTCTGTCTTCTGGATGAACGTCAAGGCGATTCCTTCGGTGGATAAAAATGAACTTCAGGACAAAAATGTACTGCAACTGGCGGTCTTGTCCCGCATCAAAATGTTCGTTCGCCCCGCCAATCTGGATGTTTCGCCCGTCGATGCGCCAAGCCAACTGCGTTTCACTCGCGTCGGCGAGACGGCCCATATCGAAAATCCCTCTCCTTATTACATTACGTTGGTAAACATCTACCGGAGCGGGAAAAAACTGCCTAACACCATGGTGCCGCCCAAAGGCAGCATTTCGATACCGCTTCCGGCCGGAACCAGCGGTGATCTGACCTATCAGACCATCAACGATTACGGCGCCAATACGCCTAAAGCGAACGGCGTGCTGAAGTGATTTTTCCGCATGGCCAATGGCGCCGAGATTAAAGCAATGACCCGATTTTCGCGCGCGGGCGTGTTTTCGTTATAAACAGCGAGGATTTTCGAATGCAGTCGCTCATCCCTGTACCTTGTCGTCTGAAGCCGCTTTATCAGGCGATGATATTGAGCATCGCGCTCCCATTCGGCGGCGCATCGGCAGAAGAGTATTTTAATCCATCGTTTCTATCGAACGATCCGTCCGCCGTTGCCGACCTGTCGCGTTTTGAACGGGGTGAAGGACAGCCGCCCGGTCTTTATCGTGTGGATATTTATATCAACGACGAATTCGTCGCTTCGCGCGACGTCGCCTTTCATGACCGACCGGCCGCCGCGAAAACCGCATCCGTTCCAGATAATACCGGGCTGGAGGCCTGCCTGACGCGCCCGATGCTGGAACAGTTCGGCGTGAATGTCGGCGGTATCAACGCTATCGCGGACGCGCCAAAAGATAAATGCCTCTCGTTGCCGACGGCAATCCCTGACGCCACGAGTACCTTCGACTTCGGGCTGCAACGCCTCTATCTCAGCGTGCCGCAAATCGCGCTGAGTCACAACGGGCGCGGCTACATTCCGCCGGAGCAGTGGGACGACGGCATCACCACCGCGTTGCTCAATTACCATTTCACCGGCAGCAACACCTCCGGCGATACGCGCAGCGACAATTACTTTCTCAATTTAGACAGCGGGATTAACTGGCAGGGCTGGCGTTTGCGTGACTTTTCCACCTGGAACTACAGCAAGCAGCGCAACGCCAGCAACAGCGATTGGCAACACGTTAGCACCTACCTGCAACATGCCGTTACGCCCTGGCGCAGCCAGGTGACGCTCGGCGATAGCACGACGCCCGGCGAAGTGTTCGACAGTCTGGGATTTCGCGGCGTGCAGTTGGCCTCCGACGACACCATGCTGCCGGACAGCCTGCGCGGTTTCGCGCCTACGATCCGCGGCATCGCCAAAAGCAACGCCCGGGTCACCGTCCGACAAAACGGCTATGTGATTTATCAGGCTTATGTCGCGCCGGGCGCGTTCGTTATCAACGACTTGTACCCCACGTCATCGAGCGGCGATTTGCAAGTGACCGTGACTGAAAGCGACAACAGCGTCAATAGCTTTAACATCCCTTATTCGGCGGTGCCGCTGCTGCAACGCGAAGGTCACATTAAATACGCCGTTACGCTGGCGGAATACCGCAGCAACCTTAGCCAGCAGAGTAAACCAAAATTCGCGCAGGGTACCCTGATCTGGGGATTGCCGTACGGCACTACGCTGTATGGCGGCAGCCAATTATCGGACGACTACAAATCTGTGGCGATCGGCGCGGGGCAGAACCTGGGGCATTGGGGGGCGTTATCTCTGGATGTCACGCAAGCCCATACCAGACTCTCGGACGACAGTGAACATGACGGACAGTCGCTGCGTTTCTTATATGCTAAATCGCTTAACGAATTCGGCACCAACTTTCAACTGCTCGGCTACCGTTACTCCACCAAGGGGTTCTTTACGCTGGATGAAGCCAGCTACAAGAATATGCGCGGTTATACCCTAGACGATACGGTGACCGATCGCGTCGTCTATCGCGACTATTACGACCTGCGCCACGCCAAGAAAAGCCAAATGCAGGCCAATATTTCTCAGCAACTGGGCGATGGGTTGGGTTCGCTGTTCTTTTCCGCCAACCGGCAGACCTATTGGCAGAGCGATCGCACCAACGACCTGTGGCAAGCGGGCTATAGCGGCAACTATAACCACATTAGTTATAACCTGACGTACAGCTACAACAAGAGCCGGGCGCTTGACGATAGCGATCGGATGGTTTCGCTCAACCTCTCGTTGCCGCTTGGCGAATGGCTGAGTCCCGTGCGCAACAAAGGCATCTTCAGCAGTTCCAGCAACAGCGCTTACGCGACCTATAACGCCACCGCCGACAACCATCACCGCACCGTTCATCAGGCTGGCGTCAGCGGCACCTTGCTGGAAGACAATAATCTTAATTACAGCGTTCGTCAGGGCTACGGCAATAAAAACATCGGCTATAGCGGCGGCGCCGACCTCAACTATCAGGGCGCTTACGGCAATAGCAACGTCGGTTATAGCTATTACCGAGATTACCATCAGGTTAATTACGGCTTGGATGGCGGCATCGTCGCTCACGCCAACGGCATCACCCTCAGTCAACCGCTGGGCGACACCAATGTGCTGATCAAAGCGCCTGGCGCGGAAGATGTGAGACTAAACAATACCACCGGCATTCGCACCGACCGTCGCGGTTATGCGGTGATCCCCTACGCCAGCGTGTATCGCGCCAACCGCATTGCGCTGGATGTCGATTCGCTCAAGACCAATACCGAAGTCGACAACGCGGTGGTGAACGTGGTGCCGACGCGCGGCGCATTGGTACTGGCGGACTTTCACGCCCATGTGGGCAGCCGCGTGTTGATTACGCTGCAACAGCGCAACGGCAAGATTGTGCCGTTCGGGGCGCAAGTGACGCGTACCGACAGTGACTACACCGGCATCGTCGGCGATAACGGCCAGGTGTTCCTGTCCGGCTTGCCGAAAAACGGCACGCTGAAAGTTGAATGGGGCGGCGGCGCGCAGCAGCAGTGTCTGGTCGATTACACCTTGCCCGGCGGCAGCGAAAATCAGCCGATTACTTACCTCAAATCCGGATGCCAGTAACGCGAAACGTCGCACATGCTGCGCGACGGCGATCAAGATCGACCAACAGTATTTGCATGAAAAGCGGAACACTAATGAAAAAACTTGTAAAAGAAATCGTCTGCGTCACGCGCGGCAAGGCGCTGGGGATCGCGCTGACGGCGGGGGCGCTGGGGCTGCCGCAGTTGGGATGGGCCGTTCAGTGCAATACGACCACCGGTTCCCCGACTACCTACAATTTTAATTATACGATCGCCTCAAGCCAGAACTATGCCGGTTATGAAACCGGCTGGCGGAATGAAAGCGCTTCAGGCTCCTCGTCGATCGGCGGCGGATGTAAAGGCGGTCCCGATACCTATTTCACCTCAAAGGTCGGCCCGTCGCTGACCTTCGCCGTCGCCGAAGGCGATACCAAATGGTACGACATCAGCGGCAATGATTATCTGCAAGTCGCCTCGCAGATCGCCATCAATAACGTCAATCTGGGACAACTTCAGTACCAGTATGTGCCGTTCACCGACGTCAATAATTACTGTAACGGCCGCTGCGGTACAACCCTGGCCAGCGGCAGCAAGGTACGGGTCAACTTTCGCATCAAACGTCCTTTCGTCGGTATCACGACGATATCCTCCATTCCGATTTTTTATCTGTACGCCAATCAGGGCGGCGCGGGGCAGGGAACCGGCAGCCCGCTGGCCGTAGGCTATTTGAGCGGTACGGTCACGGTGCCGCAAAGCTGTGAGCTGAATGCCGGCCAGATCATCAGTATTGATTTCGGCAGCGTGTCCGCCGGCGCGTTCAAAACCGTCGGTCAAAAAGCGGAGGGCGTCACGCCCGTCAGCCGTAGCATCGGTATTCAGTGCAAGGGTATTGAAGCGCAGACCAGCCTGTCGCTGCGCGTGCAGGCCGATACGGTGAAAGACAATATGATCGTGTCCGACAACGCCGATATCGGCTTCATCATCACCGACGGCGACAACAATCCGTTGACGCCCAACACCCTGTCGAGCGTGATCCCGTTCGTCCTTGACGATGCCGCCAGCGCCAATGTCAGGATAGGCGCTTATCCGGTCAGCGTCACCGGCAAGACGCCGCAGGTCGGACTGGCGACAGGTAAAGGCTATTTGCGCGTCGACTTTTACTAGCAGGAGGAAATCAGGTGACTGCTTCTTTATCTCTCCATTCGACCGCCCGCGCAGCCGGGCGTCGCGGCTTGAAATTCGGCGTTGGCCTGCTGCTCGTCATACTGGCGCCGTCCGCGCTGGCGGATTTGGGGCTGAGCAATGTGCAGTTGACCGTCACGGTGCTTGCCAACAGTTGCGTCGTCAGCCAGGACAGCGTGAACAAAACCGTGGATCTGGGGAACTGGGCCAGCAAGCAATTTATCGGCGCGCAGCAAAGCCCGTACCCGACTCGCTTCCAGATTACCCTGGAGGACTGCGGCGCGGCGACGACCGGCGTACAAGTCACTTTTACCGGCACGCAAGACGCCAACGATAGCACGCTGCTGGCGCTCAATAGCGACAGTACGGCCGCGAATGTCGCGGTGGCGATTTTGGATAAAGATCGCAATCGCATTGCTATCGGTCAGCCGAGCGAAGTTTACGCGCTGACCGCCGGCGGCGGTAATCAACCCTTGACGTTCTACGGGCAGTACGTGCGAACCGGCGCCGCCGTGACGCCCGGCTCGGCCAATGCCGACGCCACTTTTACACTGAGTTACCAGTAACCGCGGGACAGTAAACCAGCAGGCGCCATGCCAAGGCGGAGTAGTTATGCAAAGAGCAGTAATAACGTTAATCGGATTGAGAGTAAAAGAACAGTGGCGGCTAATGCTGGCCGTATTCTGTTTTTTGGCCGCGCAGCACGCCCTGGCGATCCAGTGCAATACCGCGGCCGGTACGCCCGTGAATTATGATTTCAATTTTCAGTTCGCCTCGCAGCAAAACTATGTCGGCTATACCACCGGCTGGAACCAAAAAACAGACAGCGGTTCGTATACCATTAGCGGCGGATGTAATAATAGAGATACCGTCTATTATACCGCCCAGCCGGGATCCTCCCTGAGCTTCTCTTTTTCCGACGGCTCCGCTAACTGGTACGACATTATCGGCAATGATTATTTGCAGGTCGCCTCGCAGATCTACGTGTATAACGCATCGGGCGGCAGTAGCTATCACAATGTTCCCTTTGTCGATTTATCCAATAACTGTAACGGCCGCTGCGGCGGCATGGCGACCACCGGCAGCCGGGTACAGGTGAGTTTCCGCATTAAACGCAAATTCGTCGGCGTGACGACGCTGCCGCTAATGCCCATCTTCGCTGTGTACGGCAATCAAGGCAGCCTGGGGCAGGGAACCGGATCCCCTCTGGTGCAAGGTTTTTTGAGCGGTACGATGACGGTGCCGCAAAGCTGTACGCTGAATGCGGGGCAAGTGATCTCCATCGATTTCGGCAATATTTCCACCGGCGCATTCAGCACGGCCGGAAGCAAGCCTGACGGCGTGAAAGCGGCCACCCGGACGATCGGCATCGCCTGTAACGGCATTGAGGCTCAGACCAACCTGTCGCTGCGCGTTCAGGCGGATACGGCGTCCGGGAATGCGATTGTCTCCGATAACAGCGATGTCGGCTTCGTCGTGACCGACAGCAGCAGTCGCCCGCTGACGCCTAACGACCTCTCCAGCGTGCTGCCCTTTACGCTGGATGACAACGCCAGCGCCAACGTGACGATCACCGCTTACCCGGTCAGCGTAACGGGCAATACGCCAGAGGCGGGCGTCGTGAGCGCGCTGGCCTATCTGCGCGTCGACTTTGACTGATGGAGGCGTCACGATGATATTGTCTGCTATTTGGCGCCGTCGGGCGTCGGCCAAGCATCTGGCATTGGCGGCCGGGTTGTGGGGCGGTTTGTTTTCCGCACACGCGGAACTGGGATCAACGAATATGCGGCTCACCGCGACACTGGTGTCGAACAGTTGTGCGGTCAGCGTGGCTTCGCAGGAGCAAACCGTCAATATGGGAACGCTGGCCGCAAAGCAGTTCAGCGCAGGTAAAGCGGGGGCGGATCCGGTCAGGTTTGCCGTCAATCTTGAACGCTGCGGTTCGGCGGTGTCTTCGGTTTCCGCCACGTTTTCCGGTACGGCGGATGCGAACGACTCGACGCTGTTGGCGTTGAATAGCGAAAGCACCGCCGCGCATGTCGGTATCGCGATTCTGGATAAAGATCGCAATCGTATTCCGCTTGGCGGTGCGAGCGAGCAATACCCGTTGACCGCCGGCGTCAGCAATGCGCAACTGGTGTTCTACGGCCAGTATGTGGCGACGCAGGATAGCGTGACCGCCGGTTCCGCCAACGGCGACGCCACCTTTACGCTGACTTACCAGTAAAATTCCGTCCGCCGGCGGCCGCTAATAACCCTGTTTTTCAGCAAAATAGCCGCCGGGCGTAATTCCGAAGCGTTGACGAAAAACCGCGATATAGGCGCTGACGTTTTCGTAGCCGCAGGCCGTAGCGACGTTGCCGACGGGATCGCCTTTCGCCAATAGTTCCATGGAGCGCAACAGACGGGCTTGCTGACGCCAGTGCGCGAAATTGAGCCCCGTTTGCGCCAGAAAAAGCCGGCTCAGCGTTCGCGCGCTCAAGCCGCCATAATCGGCCCATTGCGACTGAGGGCGGGGATCGGCCGGATTTTCGAGTATTTCGCGCGCGACTTTCAGCGCCCGGTTATCCTGCGGCATCGGCAGATGCGACGGCGCCGTCGGGGCTGATGACAGTTCGTCGATGAGAACCTGAACCAGGCGCAGATGTTGTGCCGTTAATGAAGTCGCATTCAGGTTGGCGATACGTTCCACCAGCGCCTGCAATAGGCGATTTGCGCTGAAAATTTGCGGCGCGGTAGGGAGTTCCCGACAATATTCCGCCGTCAGATAGAGGATAAATCCCGTCATATGACCAAAAGCGCATGCCTGATGGGCGACATGCGGCGGAAACCAGCCAATACAACCCGGCGTCAACGCCCCTTGTTGAACCGGCGTCTCAAGCGTAATCATGCCCCGATTTAACCAGTAAAGCTGGCCGGCGTCATGCTGGTGCCAGGGCGTTAGGTGCTTTTTCGTATGTTCCAGTTTTTCGCTGCGGATAATCATTATGGCTTAAAATCATTATTTAATGTCAGAATATGGTTATTATGACAGACTTTGGTTGATTTAAGCTCTCTGTATTCACGCAACCAGGGAGACGAAAATGGGATATTCCGCAAAACGACATGTGTTGGCGGCATTACGCCAGATAATCACTTCGCCTGTTCATAACCCGGCATTAATGACCGAACTTTTCGATGCGGACTATGAGCAATGGGTAAATGGTAATTACTTATGTTATGAAGATTTTTTACATCACATGGCGTTGCTCAAGCAGGTTACGCGATCTATGACGCTGACAATTGTGGCTGTGGCGTCGCAAGGGGACGAAGTGCTGACGCACCATTTGGTGGACGTTGAAAAGCAAGATGGCGCTCGCAGTACAATACAGGTGCTGGCGCATTTTACGTTGAGAAACCAGCGCATCTATCGGTGCAGCGAGCTTACCCATCTGGTGAGCGGGGATCATCAGGATGCGGATTTAGGATCGCGAGTATCCGTATAGCGTCAGGGGTGCGACCCGCGTAGGCGCGTTGCGCCCCCTGACAACATCTATTGATTATCATTCACGACGACGGATTATTTTCCCGTTTGGCGTAAAACCCCGTCCGCCGGATACTCAAATTAGGGGTTATTCGCCGTCAATCCTGACCAGCGTGCGCCCCTGGATTTTATTCTGCAAAAGATTTGCGGCGGCGCGGGGCGCTTCTTGCAGGCTGATTTCGCTGGCGGCCTGCTGGTAAAAGCTCTCCGGCAGAATTTTCGCTAATCGACGCCAGACCTCGGCCCGACGATCAGCGGGGAGGAAGACGGAATCCACGCCCTGCAAACGGATGTTGCGCAGGATGAAAGGCATAACCGTGGTCGGCAGGTTGAATCCGCCCGCCAGGCCGCAGGCGGCGACGCAGCCGCCATAATTGGTCTGCGCCAGCACTTTCGCCAGCACGGCGTCGCCCACGGTATCCACCGCGCCCGCCCAAAGCTGTTTTTCCAGCGGTCGGGATTGCGCAAAATCGGCGCGCGGCAGAATTTCGCCGGCGCCGAGTCGGCGCAAATAGTCATGCGTCGCCTCACGGCCGGTTATCGCCGCCACGGAATAACCCAGCGCATGCAGCAAGGCGACGGCGGTGCTGCCCACGCCGCCGCTGGCGCCGGTCACCACGACCTTGCCGCTGTCCGGTTTTATGCCCGCGTCTTCCAGCGCCATGACGCAAAGCATGGCGGTAAAACCGGCGGTGCCGATTATCATGGCCTGTCGCTCATCCAGCCCTTCGGGCAACGGCGTCAGCCACTCGCCTTTGACGCAGGCTTGTCGCGCCAGACCGCCCCAGTGGGTTTCGCCCACGCCCCAGCCGGTTAAAATCACCGACTGGCCGGGGACAAAGCGAGGATCGTTGCTTTGGTTTACCCGACCGGAAAAATCAATGCCGGGGATCATCGGGAATTGGCGGATAATTTTTCCTTTACCGGTGATCGCCAGCGCGTCCTTGTAATTCAGGCCGGACCAGGCGACATCCACTAACACGTCGCCGTCCGCCATCGGGGGAAGCGTAATGTCTTTTACTTCAGCCAGGGTTTTATCGTCTTGTTGTTCGAGTACGAGAGCTTTCATTATTGCGCCTTTATGGTTAAGCGTTCCTTCCGGCCTGAAATGCCGCTTTCCGGCAGGGGCGGATAACGCGGTAATGAGTCACACACCACGTCCCGGTGGTGAAGAAGAGTTAGGGCTCGGAAAACGGTTTTTTTCATTTTCCCGATCGCAGGTGTTCTTTTTATCAATGCTTTGCAGAAAGAAAGACCAGAACTGCTCCAGCGGTTCCGCCGAGCGGAATAATTTCGCCCGCATAACGGCGCCTTCCCAGCCGGACCAAAAAATCCGCGCGAGCAAGGCCGGGGAGGTGGTCACGGCGAGCTGCCCGGCCCGTTGCGCTTCTTCCAGACATTGCGCAACGCGGTTTTCCCAGTCTTGCAGAATGGCTTTGAGCATGTCGGGGTAATCGTCAGGAAGCAGTGGAGATTCTTGCAGCAGATTGCCGACCAGACATCCGCGCTTAAAGTCATATTTCGCCATGGACAGCCCCGCATGGGCGACAAAGTCTTGCAGTCGTTGCAAAGGCGGCGACGGAGTATGCAGTAAAAACTTATCCAGCCGGTGAGCGAAAAATGAAGCGTAAGCCGTTAGCACCGCGCGACCGAACTCTTTTTTACTTTTGAAGTAATGATAAAAAGAGCCCTTCGGCACCGAAATATTTTTAATTATCGTCTCAATGCCGGCGGACAGATAGCCGGTCTCGGTAATCACTTCCAGACCGGAGCGAATCAATTCCTCACGCGTATCGGCGAAGCCGCGCGCCGTTTTCGGCGGTCGTCCCCGGCGCGGTTTCAGTTCGGAATGAGATTCGGCGTCCATGATTTAGACCGGTTGGTTTTTAATCATCAAAATCCTACGCTCAATCGCTGGCGCAGGCAAGCGGCCGAGATATCGTTTTCTGAAGGGAAGGTGCAACGCTATTCCGCGCCTTGTCGGGCGCGTGCTTCGACGTGGCATAAAATTATCTTTCTTTTCGCGCACGAAATAACACTGAACCTATATACCGTTATCCGTAAATTTGTGACTAACAGCCCCTTGTGAAGGGAAAAGGGCCGTCAGACGGCCCTGATTGATTAAGTCATGCGACAGCAAAATCCATTAAGGGTGGCTGTGCGTGGCGGGCGTCGGTTCCGCTTCGGTTACCGGCGCCGGCTGAGCATCCGGGGTTGTTGTCTGCTGAGCGTTATCTTTGCTGATGCTGTCTTTGATCGCCTGGGTCTGTTTTTGCGCTTCGGTGGAAAGATTTTGCGCGCCGCTGATGGCGTTATCCTTGATATCTTTTGCCTGCTCGACGATTTGGTCGCTCTGCTGTTTGGCCTGTTCTTTGATGTCGCCGGCCTTCGCTTTCGCCTCTTCGGTAATGGCCTTGGCGCGTTGATCGGCTTCATTTTTAATCGCCGCGGATTCCGACTTGAGCTGGTCGATATGCGTGGACGCATCTTTCTTCAATTCATCGGCTTTCTGCTTCGCCGCGTCCGTGAGCTGATCGGCCTTGCTATCGGCGGCTTCTTTGATTTGCTGCGCGTTATCTTTCGCTTTATCCAGTTGCGCATCCACTTTGGAAGAGTCGTCACAGCCGGCGATAGCTAATCCGATCAGCGAAGCCAGCAGAACTTTATTCCATACTTTCATGATTCGTTTTCCTGAAAATTGATGAGATGTTAAAAATATGCAATGTAATCATTGCATTATACAGAAAAATGATAGTACAAATTTCAATGTTTGCCACCTTCTTACCCACGCCCGTTATTGTCCGGCGACAGGGCTGCGCGACAGCTTCGTAACGGGGGGGCGGCACGCCGAACGGGTCGTCAATATCACGCGAAAACGAACTGGTGATGAAACACGGCATACCTGACGACCGGCAGATAGCTGAAATATCAGCTCACACATTTTGGTTATCAATATCCTTAGCGATTTATAAAGTCGGGTTGCTTATTTAGCCTGACGCGGTATTTAAGTTCAGCCATGAACTGGATAATCTGGCGCAGGAATGGAAAAAATACGCGATAAAAATATGGGATGAAGAGGGCTCTGGAAAGGAATATAAAGCCGAAATGAATCAGTACAGTAATGAGTTTTATCATCATAGCTGAAATTCATCGGTCCATTTGATGGCGTCGCTCATGGTTTTAATCACCATCTTTTCAGAGATATTGAGCTGGGCGATCGCGGTGTTGGCCTCTTCCCAGCGTTGCTGCTCATATAATTGCGCAAGATTTAACAACGGGTATAGCATCCCTTCATGGCGAAGCAATGTATCCGTCACGATGTCGGATATCGTGACCTGCTTAAACAGTTCATCCAGCGGGATGTCGAGAATAATATCCAGCAAAGAGAAAAGGCCGCAAAGAAAAGCGTCTTGCGAGAGGTCGTACAGCTTGAAGTGCTCGGCAATCAGTTCACAGAATCGCCCTCTGACCAAACTGGTATGATAGAGCTCCGGCGTTTTTATATTATCCTTGTCTGCCAGGCAGGCAACGGAGACAAAGCGCCTCAGCTCATTTTTACCCAGATACATGGCAATGGCTTTGAAAGACAGCCGATTAACGTTATGACTACCGCCTGTTTTATATAAGGCGTTTTTAGCATAACGCATGATTTTATAAGAGAGCGACAAGTCACGCTTAATGATCATCTCTATTTTATTAAAGTCGGGCTTGTCTGAATTCACCTCAAGCATCAGTTGAAATGCGGAAATTTCATTGGGTGAGAGGCGCCGGTTTTTTATTAGCTCGGGTTTGCTGTAAAAATACCCTTGAAAAAGACCGAATCCCTGTCTTTTATATTTTTCAAATTCAACGTAGGTTTCAATTTTTTCGGCGAGAAAGGTAACATGCTGGAGTTTTTGTTTATGAGATTTTATATAGTTATCTATCTCGCTGAAAGTATTCATTCTGATATCGAACTTTATCAGGGTAATATAGGGAATGAATCTATCCCATTCGGCGCTTAAAGAAAAATCATCGAGCGCAATACGAAATCCGTTATGATGTAACCGTTTTATCGCTTTAAGCAAATGATCATCCGGTTCGGCATTTTCAAGTATTTCAATGACCACCTCCTCTCGCGGCAGCGCATCAGCCAGGCCCTGAATGATCATCTGGTAAGGAAAATTAATAAAAGAAGAATAGTTACCAACAAGCCGGGAGTGCGGCGTACAGAGAAATTGGTCGGATATCATCTGGGTTGTGGCGTATTCGTCTGAAACGGAAGGAAAAGTATTGTTAAGTCCGTTTCTGAAGAGCAGTTCATAAGCCACGGTATTCAGATTTCGGTCAAAAATAGGCTGTCGTGCAACAAAAGAATACATCATAAAAATCCTTGAATTAGTCTAAAGTCCATATAAGGGAAAAATCATTATCTAGATGCTTTTATTCTTTTAATAAATATTGCCGTCACTATAGTAGAACGAATTATATCGCCACATGTTGATGTTAATTACCTGCTGACTTCCGTTATATACCCTTAATCTTGCCAATTGCAAGTGCGCTGGCTTTATCCTCGTGCGTTCCCGTGTCTCGTTTATTTGACGCCGTTGCGCCGTGACAAACAGATAGGCCGGATGACATGCGTATTTGCCAGGTGTTACGCTGTCATCTTGCTTTGATTAGCGCGTAGCGCCAGCCGATGCGGGACAACGTTAATCCCAATGGAAAGAGGTCTTGGATAGAGGATATGCTTTTATTACTTGTTATCGTCGTACTGGTTATTTATGTCTGGCTGCGGCAACCGCAGTATGTTTCGCCGGAGGTGAAGCCGGATCAGGGAACGCCGAACTTTCGTGATGGCCGTTTTCATAACCAGATTGAACAACCGATCATAAGCCATAGCCAGAGTTATTTTATGCTGTGGTACCGCTTGCTGTTCGGTAAAGATCCCGGCGCGGTTCCCGCCTCTGTGATGCCGTCGCAAAAGACCGACCTGCATGCCCTGAGCATAACCGATAATGTGATTATCTGGATGGGACATTCCAGCTATTTTATTCAGATGGAAGGGCTGCGTTTTTTAGTCGATCCGGTATTCAGCCGCAGCGCATCGCCGGTACCCGGAACCAATGTCGCTTTCAGGGGCAGCAACATTTACGCGCCGGAGGATATCCCGGAGATTGATTATCTGCTGATTACGCACGATCACTGGGATCATCTGGATTATCCTACAGTCAAGGCGTTGCGCGGGAAAATCCGCCATATCGTCGCCCCGACGGGCGTGGGGTCGTATTTTGCCAGATGGGGATTCGCACGGGAAAAAATTACGCAGGGGGATTGGTTCAGCGTGGTGAAAAGGAATGACCTGACCATCCATATTCTGCCGACGCAGCATTTTTCCGGCCGCTTATTTAAACGTAATCGGACATTATGGGGATCTTTTGCGCTGATCACCGCGCGGCACCGTATTTATCTGGGGGGCGATAGCGGTTATGGCCCGCATTACAAAGAGATTGCCCGGCGTTTGGGCGGGTTTGATATCGCCATCGTCGAATGTGGTCAGTATGATCACGGCTGGCCGCATGTGCATATGACGCCGGAAGAAACCGCTCTGGCAGCCAGTGATTTGCGCGCGCAGGCGGTGTTGCCCGTTCACAACAGTAAATTCAAACTGGCGCATCATCGCTGGAACGACCCTTTGGAACGACTCTTTCAGGCCAGTCAACATCAGGCATGGCGATTAATGACCCCGCGTATCGGCGAATATGTCGCCATCGACGATGCGAGACAGACTTTTTCTCAGTGGTGGCGCCAGCCGTGATAGGCTCTTATCAGGGATATAAAGTACTGGGGTTATTAAATGAGACTATTAATCGTTGTTGATATGCAAAATGGCGTATTTGCCGCGCCGCGCTATGACAGGGAAGGTTGCGTCGGGCGGATCAATAAATTGATATCGCAGGCGGATCGGACGATATTCATTCAGCATATCGAAGGCGAAATGACGGAAGGCGGCGAGTTATGGCGGATTTTACCGGAGCTTGCGCAACCGGATGAAGCTATTTATGTGAATAAAACCGCGAGTGATGCTTTCTGGCATACCGAGCTGGAAAATGTTCTTCATCGGCTAAACGCCGATAACTTCGTCATCTGCGGTTGTGCGACGGATTATTGCCTGGACACGACAATCAAAGTCGGCGCCAGCAAAGGCTATGCCATTACCGTTGCTTCCGACGCTCATACCACCTCGAACCGAACCCATGCGACGGCTCAACAACTGATTGGTCAACATAATGAAGTCTGGGCAGAGCTGAGTCTGCCGGGAAATGCCATCCGGGTGAAGCCGACGGACGGGATTGTCGCTGAGTGGAAAAGCTGAATCGCCTGGCGTGCGGAAGCTGATTTCCCCCCGCGGCGGTGGACGCCATTTCAGCAGGTTTTTTCCTTCTATATCGCGCGGCTGCGACTCTGCCGGCGGCGCTATTTCGGCCAACCTTATTTAGCGTAATGATTCGACGGCGCCGGTTTTTCCGCGATGGGTAAATCGGCGCCGAAACTGTTTACCAAATGCGCATGAAATAGAATATAACGATCAATACACTCCATTTGATTAGATAAAGCTATCAAACTTTCGCATTTTATCGTTATTACCAATAATAGGCATAAACTTCTCTTCCTTTTCGCCGATAAGGGGTCGGGTAATAAACATTTGAAATGATTTCAGTTAGCACGAATGTACCTTCATTCGCCCTGAAGGTTAGCTGAAAAATAGTGTTGTTACCCATTTGCCCGGCGTTATTCCATCAGATGGATATCCCATCTTCATACACCCTATATTCCCCGTTTAACGCCGGGATAGCGCTATTCGCATTGTAGGTAAAAGTAAGACACACGAAGGAAGTGAAGGAATGAAAAATTACAGAATCGGGATTCGGTTGGCGATGGGATTTGGCATGCTTATCATCTTTTCACTGGTGATGCTGGCGTGCGGCGTCTATCAGCTTAACCAGATCGATCAGCAAACCCAACGAATGATGCAGGAGCCGCTGCGTAAGGAACGGCTGGTGACGGACTGGTATAACATTATCAATGCCAGCGTGCAGCGCACTATCGCCATTGCACGCAGTAACGATGACGCGTTATCCACGCTGTTCGCGGCGGACTATGTGGCCACCAGCAAGGGCGCCGGCGAGCGGCAGAGCGCGTTCGCCAATCTGATCTCCAGCGAGCGGGAACAGGCGTTATTCGACCAGTTGAACGAGATGCGCAAGAATTACCTCAAGGCGCGCGATTTGGTTATTACAACGAAATCGAGCGGCCAGTTGGAAAAGGCCGTAACGCTGTTTGAAAAGGATTTTCAACCGGCGACGCAGCGTTATCTGGCGTCATTGCAGGCGCTGCGCGACTTTCAGCGCGCCGCCATCGACCAACTGGGCGTGGATATTTCTCGCGCAGCCAGCAACGGCTTTCTGTTTCTGGGGGGGATCGGCCTGTTGATTTCGGTGGTCGGTTCGCTGCTGGCCTGGTTTCTTACCCGCAGCATCGTGCGGCCTCTGGAACATGCGGTGCATATCACTAACTCGGTGGCCGACGGCGATCTTACCCAGGATGTGCGTCCGGAAGGGCGGGATGAAACCGCGCTGTTGCTGCACGCCTTACGCAATATGACGCTGCGACTGCGCAATGTCGTGGGCGAGGTGCGTCAGGGGGCGGTCTCTATCGCCGGGGCGTCTTCGCAAATTTCCGCCGGCAACCTCGATCTCTCCAGCCGTACCGAAGAACAGTCCAGCGCATTGCAGCAGACGGCGGCCGCTATCGAGCAGTTGGCCTCCACCGTTCGCCAGAATGCGGACAACGCCAAACAGGCCAATCAGATGGCGCAGTCCACCGCCGGACAGGCTCAGTCGGGCGGACAGTTGGTGAACGAAGTGGTGCAGACCATGGGCGCCATCGACTCCTCATCGAAGAAGATTGTCGACATTATCGGCGTCATCGACAGCATCGCTTTCCAGACTAATATTCTGGCGCTTAACGCAGCGGTGGAAGCCGCGCGGGCGGGCGAGCAGGGCCGGGGATTCGCGGTGGTGGCCGGCGAAGTGCGTAGTCTGGCCCAGCGCAGCGCGTCGGCGGCCAAAGAGATTAAAGATCTGATCGCCCATTCGGTACAGACCGTTGAAACGGGCAATCGGCTGGTGGAACAGGCCGGCGCGTCCATTCTGGATATTGTCGGCGGCGTGCGCAAAGTCAGCGATTTGGTGAGTGAAATCAGCGCCGCCAGCCTGGAGCAATCATTGGGGATCGATCAGGTGAACGTGGCGGTGACCCAGATGGAACAGACGACCCTGCAAAACGCCGCGCTGGTCAACGAAGCGGCCTCGGCCACGCAGTCGCTGCAACAGCAGGCTGAACAGCTGGAGCAGGTGGTCAACGTATTTCGTCTGACGCAAGCGCAGTCATCGAACGCGTCGTCAGCGGCAGGCAAGCCGGCGTTATCCACGACCGCGCTGGAGCATAAATCCGCGCGGGACGGTGGTAAAACCGCGGCGTCCAATAAAGGGGATTGGACTTCGTTTTAATTTTCACGCTATACAGGCCGGCGGCGCGACCGCCGGCCATCTCTTTCGCCCGATAACCGTATCCCGCGCTCGATTAAAGAATATCCATTCCACCTACCGGCGTCTCAATCTTCCGGCAACAACCCCCAGATTATTATCATCGCAGCGGCCAGTTTTAGTCCCTATTTCACCGCCTGAGCGAAATTTCCGCTAACTTTCAGCGCCATTGAGCCGATAAACACTACACTTTTTGACGCTGGCTTTCGACGAGGTCAATCGCTGTTCCACCGCTTATTTCGCTGTGAAGGGCGGCTTCCCGCCGATTGGCGCCGTTAAAGATATTTGCGGCCGTCAAGGGTGGTTTGATCGGCGCGCCAGGTTTCATTTATTTGATCTTCAGGTAGGTAACTATGAATCCCCCGGCTCTTCACGCGGTACCCGCCCCCTGCGGGCGATGTAAAAATAGCGCTAACTTAGGTTTCGATTTCACCATGGCGTTTCAGCCGATAGTGGACTGCGCCGCCCGGCGTATTTTCGGCTACGAGGCGCTAGTACGCGGAACAAGTAATGAGTCGGCGTACAGCATTATTTCGCAGGTCAGCCAGGATAAGCTTTACGGATTCGACCAGCAGTGCCGTATCAAGGCGATTGCGTTGGCGGCCAAACTCCGGTTGTCCGGTATGCTCAGCATTAATTTTTTGCCTAATGCCATTTACCAGCCGGAGCGCTGTATTCGTTCCACGCTGGAAATGGCGCAAAGCAGTGGTTTTCCCGTCGAAAATATCATGTTTGAGTTTACAGAGACGGAGCAGGCCATCGACAACAAACATATTCAGCACATCGTCGCCTACTATAAAAGTCTCGGTTTTCACACCGCTATTGATGATTTTGGCGCCGGCTATTCCGGACTGAATCTGTTGGCGGACTTTCAGACCAATATCGTAAAGCTGGATATGGCGCTGATTCGCAATATCGATACAGATCCAACGCGGCAAATTATCGTGTCCAATACTATCCGCATGTTGAGAGAGCTGAATGTCGGCGTACTGGCGGAAGGGATTGAAACCCGGCAGGAGTATGCTTTTCTTGCCGGGCTGGGCATTGACTACGCGCAGGGATACTATTTCGCGCGGCCGGGGTTTGAATCGCTGCCGGAAGTCGATCTGGCGCTGATTTAGCGTAAACGGCCAGCGGATGGCTTTAACGCTTCCGGGTCTACGTCACGCGCGCTGCGCGTCTTAACGGTCTTCCGCGGCATAAACTACCTGTTAAAAAAATGGCGCGCGCCTGAGCGCAAGAAGTGAGTCAATAAGAGTGAAAATAGAGCGATAGCGGCAAAAAAGAACATGCCGTCCAGTCAAAATGAAAAAATGGTCAGCGCCTTAACGTCTGCATTAGGGTTTGCTTCCTTTACTGCGGACAGGAATCCAGCGAAATTACGATTAAAAAGTGTGAAGTTATGAACGAATGTCACCTCTTTTTCTGCGTCATGAGCAATATACCGCACTGACCATTTGCGTCTCCCGTTTATTTTGATGATATCAGGACTGACTCTTATTATTTTTGATAACGGAATTTTGTTAGTATATTGTTCTCTAACCTGATAAAAATAAAAACGGTCATAATAATAATCTTCTCTGTTGATGCCAAGTTTTTTCAGGATAAATGAGCTTTGAGATATTTTCTTCATTGTTTCATCATTGGCGGTAGATTCCTTTTTGTCACGAATCCGATAAAACAGACGAACCAAAAAAAAGAAAAACAGAAAAAGAACTATTATGTGCAATGATAAGGAAAAAGCATGCTGCATCAGATCTTGCCTCTTAAATTTGAACCGTTCCGCCAATGCGACTATTGAGAATAGGGTTGGCTATTTGCTGAGCTCTATCGGATTTCCCTGCCGCGATTCCGATACCATGGCCCAGTCGAAAAACATATTCAAGCATTTTGATGTCATCGTTTTTTCTGAACTGAGCGTGTATTAAGCCGGATAATTTTTATTGGGGGAATTTAACCATCGGCGCGACGGTGAGAGCTTCTGAATCTTTGGGCGACGTGCCACCGATATCGGCTACGATAAAATTTCTCGATCCCTACAAATACTTTGGCGGTGAACACCTCCGGGAAGCGATGCGACAGGGCCGCTCCTCGGCTGCGATTTTTGGAGACAATTTATGAATTAGCTCTCTTAGTTGGGGTAGGCTGCTTACTGTACTTCCAGCTTCTCGAGCAGGACGGTGGTTATCGTATGTTCGAGGGTTTTTGATCAATGACTGGCAGCCGCGCGAGATTGCAGGTACGCAGTCGTCGATGCCCCCAAATCACCACCAGCAACACGACAACTCCCGCGCAAAATGCCACAGTAAATCCGGCTCCTGCGCCGCCGATATCCACCACTTGACCGGATGTGGCTGCGCCAAAGGCCACGCCAACATTCAACCCGGCCAGCAGCCAAGTCATACCTTCAGTCAGTTGGTTTTCCGGCACTATGCGCTCAACGATAGACATGGCGACAATCATCGTGGGTGCGAAAAACAGGCCTGCAACGAACACGGCCGCGGCCAACAAGGGGATACTGCCGACCAGTAGTAAGGGCAATGTCGTTGCTGCGGTTGCCAATCCCCCCAATAGTAGCAAACGATGCAGTGGGGTTTTTAGTTTTATCGTGCCGAACAGAAGTCCGGCCAAGCAGGAACCTACCGCATAAGCAGAGAGAACTAAGCTGGCCGCAGCGGGCTGCCCGAGTTGCTCGGCAAACGCCACGCTGGTGATATCGACGGTGCCGACGATGACGCCCATCGCAACCAGCAACAATGTCAGCAAGCGCAGATCTGCCTGTTGAATAACGGATCCCGTGTGGACAGAGGTGGAGTCATGCGTTTCGATCTGCGGTTCGGTGGAACCTTGTACTACAAAGGAAAACACACCGGCGAGTAACAGTATTGCTGCAACCAAAGGCCCGGCCTGGGGAAATAACATCACGCTCAGACCGATCGAAAGTGGAGGGCCGGCAATAAAAGTGACCTCATCGAGGACGGTTTCCAAAGAGTAGGCGGTCTGTAGCCGTGGTTGACCCCGATGGATAGCAGTCCAACGAGCTCGTACCATCGCGGACATGCTGGGCATAAAGCCAGCGAGAAAGGCACCGATAAATAATGTCCAGTCTGGAGTTTGCCACCAGGAACTGATGAGCAAAGCGAATATGCCAAGGGCGCTAGTTGCTGCTGTTACAGGCAGTATTCGTCTTTGCCCGTATCTATCGACAAGACGTGATATCTGCGGAGACAATAACGCGTAGGTCAACACAAAGGTAGCAGAGACGGTTCCCGCCAGCGTGTAACTACCACGTAATTGAGACAACATTGTGATGATGCCGATCCCTGTCATTGGCAATGAAATGCGAGCAACAAGACTCGCCACGGAGAAGGCGATAGTGCCAGGAGTGCTAAATAGCTCGCGGTATGGGTTATCCATATTAAGTACTCCATCAGGAATTCTTTCTGTTCAATAAGAGGCTGATAGATATTTTAAATATCCAATCAGAATATCGATGAGAATGAAAAACTATTATTTTCACGTTTATGTCGTATGGCTCTTGACGTTTTTTAACATTGTCACGGCAAGAACAGCCAAAATAGAAACGCCGATGGAACTCACAATGGCCACCATTTTGAATCCAATAGTAAAGGCGCCTTTCGCATCCATAATTATTTCGGGAGTCAAGTTTGCAGCGACTGCTAAGGCAGCCCATAAACTATCTGTTACCGCAGTGTATTGCTCATCTGACAGGGAACTTGGCGTTAATTCGAGCATTTCTCGGCGATAAATGCTTGTTGCCATACTGCCGAGTATGGCAATTCCGAGTGATATCCCCAGATCTTGTACTGTCTCGGATATAGCTGATGCAGAGCCTGCTCTTTCTGCCGGTGCTGATCCAACGACAAGATCGGTACCCAGGGCCGCGATGGTACCAAGGCCTAAATAGGCTAAAGAGAAACCGGAAACTACAATTCCAACGCCAGTATGACTTGCATTGACTTGGCTTAGCATCAAGTAGCCAATAACTGATAAACTTAACGAACCCGCTACGACAAAGCCTGGACGAATACGTCTTGAGAGGATAGGGGATCCGATTCCAGCTATTACCATCGCCAATGCAGGCGGCCCCATCCAAAGTCCTGCTATGAATGGTGAGTATCCCACAACCATTTGCAGATATTGAGTAACAAGAAGCATGGTTCCACCGACGGCTATAAGGCCGAACAGCAACACTATCAAGGCAACAGAAAAAGCACGATTTTTAAATAAAGCCATATCGAGCAATGGGTCATGCAGTCTTCGCTGTCGATAAATAAAGATGAATCCGAAACTCAGTCCTATAGTGATGATAATAATGTCATTTGACGTTACCCCATATTGGGCGAGATTCTTTAAGCCATAGATAATCATTAGAATGGATATGAGAGAGAGAACTACACTATAAAGATCAATTTTTCCTGCGTGAGGATCACGGTATTCTGGCAATAAAAATGGCGCGAGAATAAGTAACAAAGCAACAATAGGAACCGCGACTAAGAAGGCCGCGCCCCACCAGAAATATTTCAGTAATAAGCCTCCCACCACAGGCCCAATAGCCATACCTAACGCAAACATTGTCGCCCATACGCCGATTGCAAGCGCCCGTTGGCGTGGATGACTAAACATATTACTTATAAGCGCCAGGGTCGATGGCATGAGCGTTGCGCCCGCTATCCCTAGTGCCGCTCGCGCCAAAATCAGCATCGTCGCACTGGTCGAAAAAGCCGCGCCTACCGAGGCCGCCACGAAGGCTCCGGCACCGATCATCAGGAGCTTACGACGGCCGATGCGATCGCCTAGCGTACCCATCGTTATCAGGAAACCAGCAATCATGAATCCATAGGCGTCCATAATCCATAACGCCTGTGTACTGGTTGGTTGTAAATCTGCGGCCAGAGCAGGAAGGGCCAGGTGAACAAGCGTAAGGTCAAGCCCAAGCAATATGGTAGGTAAGGCTAATAGCGCCAAACCTGCCCATTCGCGAATACTTGCAGCAGATGAATTTTCAGCCTTAGTCAGTTTAGCGCTCGAGGTTTTTAGATCTCGTTGAGAAATCATTATTTATCCCCCGATAAGAAAAAGTCTTTTAGAAGAGAGATAAACTCATCGGGACGTTCTATATGCGCAAGGTGACCAGTATCTAATTCCACATAACGAGAACCTGAAATAGCGGCTACCACAGTTTTTGCATAAGATGAAGGCGCTCGGTGATCATGAGCCCCAATAATAAACGCAGGCTTAGACAGTCTGATTGCTGCGTCTTGGACATCAATAGAGATATCAGGCGCTATCTGGCGGGTCATCCCTTCGTCATTGTGGAACGCCTTGTGTGCCGCCGGCTCGGATGCCAGAACTCGCTCGGCGGCTTGCTTGAGGCGTTCTGGATCGATGGCGCTTGGAAGCCGTTTATGTAGAGCTACGGTAAATTGATGGCTGTTTTCATTACGACCAGTTTCAACCCAGATATCCATTGCATATGGGCTTAGCTCGCCTTCATAAGATGAGACAGTGATGATTTCTGTAGCGCTGTTCATAGTCCATGTTCCTTGTAAATTGAGGAATAGAGCTTATGAGGACGGCAGAAAGGCCCGATCTAAACCGTCACCGGACATTTTTCACACGAGATGCTCGGTATGATTAAGTGTCATTTAATGACAAAAGTTTTTATGAATCAAATAACATTAAATGCTATTTATATGCATTGTACCAATGTCTTGATGAGACTAGAGTTATTGGGTTTGATTTTTATTGCCGGGTAAGAGTAGAGGGGCGAGCGCGTGACAGACAAAAAAGAAGTGAGTCGCCGTGAACGTAAGAAAATTCAGCTCCGTGATGCCTTGATAACGGCATCTTATGAGCTGTTTGCCGAAAAAGGTTTTGATGAGACCCGAATTGAGGATATCACTGAAAAGGTTGATGTTTCTACCCGAACGTTCTTTCGCTATTTTGCAGCAAAAGAAGATGTTGTTCTTGACTATCAAGAAGCTGAACACAAGGATTTTATTGCAGCGCTCATTAGTCGCCCTGCGCATGAGCCAATCTTGACCGCGCTTAGGCATTCTGCCGTTCAGGTCGTAAAAGGGTGTGAAGCGGGTTCCTATGGATTTGATGCACATCGATTCATCACTTTGCAGGAACTGTTAAGGAGCCATCCTTTGGTTCGCGCCAAAAACCTTCAAAATGGTGAAAGCAGAAGAAATTCAATCATTTCGTTGATCGCTCAACGTATCGGCGTTGATGCTGACGTTGATATTCGACCAAACGTTATTGTTGGCGTTTTGGATTATGCCCATTGGGCTGCTCATGATATCTGGAAGAAGCGTAATTCCCCTTCAGCACTTTATTCTGATGTTTTAAATGAAGTTTTCTTGATTATTGAGAATGGGCTCAATATCCCTGCGAAACAGCCTTCCCAAGAACAGACAATGTAGAGAAAGCCGATCCTGAATTGTCTGGATCTGCTTTTTTTCTACTCGTTAATTATGGATGGTTCCGATTCGGTGGCTGTAAACGTTGTTTTGTTTACCCATTCGTAGGGGGGGAGATATGCCTTCCTGCGCGCATCCAGATAACCCGACCACCACCGCATCATCGCTTTACGGGCTTCAAGATGGATAGGTCGCCGCACGCTATTGCGTTCCTGGTGGCTCATCTGACGCTCAACGACATTCTGCGACCACTGGCCGGATTTCATCAAGGCGCTACAGGTCATCGTCCGGAATCCGTGATCGCTGACATCCGTTTTGGTGTCATAACCCATCAGACGCAGCGCCTTATTGACCGTGTTTGCACTCATCGGTTTATACGGATTATGGTCACCGGGAAACACCGGTTCCAAATGGCCTGAATCGGACAGTTTTATGGGGGTAACGAGAGGTTTTAACTTGCGGATTTTTGAGTCGTTAAGAGATATTTAGGGGTCATTCCGTCATCGAACCAACCTGACCCCAAATCTGACCACCATTTTTCCCCGATGCGGAGGGAAAACCAGAAACGCATCGGGAAGGTTTTTCACGCTAACCTGTTGAATCAATGTACAAATAGGGATTCGCAAGGATGCATGAAAACAAGTAAATGGCTCCTCTGACTGGACTCGAACCAGTGACATACGGATTAACAGTCCGCCGTTCTACCGACTGAACTACAGAGGAATCGTGTGAACGGGGCGCATCATAGCGAGGCGCCGTGCGCATGTCAAAGGCGGAAACCACAAATTCCGTCTGTTTGGCGAGAGAATGTGCAAGTTGCTGCAATTCTGAGTTATATCGGTGTTTTACCGTGGATTTTTACTGTCGTCGGCGAAGGGGCGCAGGAATTTTTCATGCCGTGACGGGCCTAATGCCGGCCAGGGAAGTGAAGGGCAGCGGATGCCGCCCCTGGGATTATTGATCGGCCAGCACGAACATGCCGTAAGGGTGAATCTGTAAATAGTAGCAATCGCCGGGATTGGGTTGGAGCTGTGTGGCGTTGACCTGTAACAACAATGACTGGCCGTGCCACTCGACCAGCACTTCGTATTGCGGCCCCATGTACGCGACTTGGGTGATGGTACAGCGCTGGCTGTCCTCTCCTTGCTGACCAAGGGTGATGGCTTCCGGCCGGACGCCGACGGTGCATTCGGTCAGTCCCGCGGCAAAGCCTGCGGGACGCGGCAGTTTATAGCCGTAAATGTCTACGCTGTCCTGAGAAAGCTTCGCCGGGAAGATATTGGCATCGCCCATAAAACTCGCCATAAAGTGCGATGCCGGCTGGCGATAGAGTTCCTGCGGCGCGCCGAGTTGCATTATTTTACCTTTGTTCATCACCAAAACCATATCGGAAACCGCAAAGGCTTCGCTTTGATCGTGGGTCACATACAGCGAGGTGATATTGAACTGTTGTTGCAGCTCACGGATTTTCTCGCGCATGCTGCGTCGCAAGTTGGCATCCAGGTTACTTAACGGCTCGTCAAACAGCAGAACTTTGGGCTTGAGGATTAACGCGCGGGCCAGCGCTACGCGCTGTTGCTGGCCGCCGGAGATCTGATCCACAAAGCGATCTTCGAACCCGTCCAGATCAACCAACGCCAGCGCTTCTTTGACCCGCCGATTAATTTCCGCCTTCGGGCGTCCGAGCATTCTCAGTCCGTAGCCAATATTTTCCCCCAGCGACATATGCGGAAAAAGGGCGTAGGACTGAAACACCATACAGATGTCGCGCTGCTGAATCGAACGTTCGGTTACATCTTCGTCGTCGATCAGGATGCGGCCTTCCGTCGGTTTTTCCAGCCCGGCGACCAGGCGAAGTACGGTGGTTTTGCCGCAGCCGGAGGGGCCGAGCAGCGTGACCATTTTTCCTTGCGGAATGGCCAGATTGAGGTCGTCAATAACGGTATTGCGGCCGAAGCGCTTGGTGACGTGCTTCAGTTCAACAAAGTTCTTATCGCGGGCGCCCTGTGGGTCGGCATTAAAAGAGGTTCCCGGTGTTTTTGGCTTTTCAGTATTCAAGGTAATTACTCCGCTTGGTCGCTGTTCTGGGCTTTGGAGCGGGAAACCCGCGCTTCGCCGACCAGGTAGTCAAACAGGAAAATAATGGCCAGCATGACCATGATGAGAATTGAGCCGTAGGCAATCGCCATACCGTATTCGCCGTCCTCCACCCGGTTAAGAATGTAGGCGGTCGCCACGCGGGTATCCGGCGTCACCAGGAAGACAATGGCGCTGACGGTGGTAATGGCGCGTACAAAGCTGTAAATCAGCGCCGACAGGATCGCCGGGCGCAGCAGCGGCAGCAGGATGTAAAAGATGGTGCGCATGGAACCGGCGCGCAGGCTGAGCGAGGCTTCATCCAGCGATTTATCCAACTGGCCCAAACCGGCGATGCCGGCGCGGATGCCTACCGGCACGTTACGCATTACCATCGAAATAATGATGATGGCGGCGGTTCCCGTCAGGTATATCGGCGCATCGTTAAAGGCCAGAATATAGGATACCCCGGCCACGGTTCCCGGTACGGCGAAACACAGCATGGTCGTGAACTCGATGGTTTTTTTGCCATGAAACTGCTGGCGCACCACGATATAGGCGATAAGCAGTCCCAGCATGGCGGTAATCGGCGCGGCGATACCGGCGAACAACAGGGTGTCGAGCATCGACGGCCAGGCGCCGTCGCTGAAACCTTGCCCGAACAGCTTGATAAAGTTGTTCAGCGTCAGGGTATAGTCGACGCCCCAGTTCACGGTGAAGCTGCCGTAGAAAATGCTGCCGTACAGCAGGAAATTAAAGGCAATCCAGATATAAAGCAGAATGCTGACGATCCACACCAGCGAGACCGGCAGCGGCTGCACATCGCCCCGATAGGATTTGCCGGAGATGGTGACGTAGGAGCGTTTGCCAATCCATAAATATTGAATACAGAACACCAACAGCGAGAACAACAGCAGGATCACCCCCAGCGTGCTGGCCGCCTGATAATCCAACTGGGCGCCGACGATATAGAAATAGATCTGGGTGGCGAGAACATCAAAGTTGCCGCCCAGCACCAGCGGGTTGCTGAAATCCGCCAGGGATTGCACGATAACGATCAGAAACGAGTTGGCCAGAGCCGGCTTCAGCAGCGGCAGGAATACCCGCTGAAACGTTTGCCAGCGGTTGGCGCGCAGCGTGTAAGAGGCTTCCTCCAGCGACGGATGAATGGTTTTAATCGCGCCTTCTAGGATCATGAAGGACATCGGGGTAAAGGCCAGCACCTGCGCCAGCCAGATGCCGGTGAAGCCATAGAGCCAGTTGGTATTGGTCAAGCCGAACCAGGCGACCATCAGTTCGGTGACATAGCCGGAACGGCCCATCATCAGGGTTACGCCCAGCCCGACCACGAACGGCGGCGTGACGATCGGCAGGATGGAGAATACCCGGCCGATGATAGCGGAGCGCCGGGCGATGCGCGAAGTGTAAATCGCCAGCACCATACCGAAAAACGTACAGCCGACGCCTACCGCGGCCGCCAGCATGAACGAGTTCCAGATCACCTGTAAAATATGGGCCTGTCCCAGAATCTGCATAAACAGCAGCGGGGCAAATTCACCGCTGTCGTTGGTGAACATCGGAATGAAGATGGCGATGCTGGGGTAAAGAATAAATGCGCCGATCAGCACAATGATACTAACCAGCGAGCCGATCACGAACCGATCGCCGCCTAACCAGTCAAGCCGCGATAGCGACAGGGTGATAATGGCGCCAAGCGCGATGAACAGCGGGATGGCGGCATAACCCATGCCTCGTCCTGCCAGCGTGGCGCTGATCAGCACGAAAACGGCGCAGAACAACGCGTAGGCGGCATCGAAGCGGTGTCTGCCGGGGCGTTCCCGCCCGGCGGCGACCGGCGGGCGACATAACAGCGCCATAGGCAGCAAAAACCATAGCAGGCTGATATTCAGATTGGACCAACTGTAAGCGGCCAGCAGCTCATCGCGCGTGACGTCAAACAGGCCGTAGTCCAGGCTCCAGGCGGGCAGCAGCAGAAAGGCGGTGGCTATCAACGACAGCCACAGAAAGATGGGATCGCGTTTGCGCGGCGGCGCGAGCGTTAAGGTGTGTGACATGATGGATTCCCTGGTATTGTCATCATTCATTAAGTGAGTCGTGAGATTGTTATACGTATTCAATGGCATCGGGTCGGCGGATAAGCCGCATGTCGCCATCCCGCCGTTGCAGGCTCATCCGCCGGATTATTTACCCGATAAACGACTACTTACCCATTTTGACTTCGTTAACCCATTTAGAAATCAGTTCCTTACGCACATCCGCCGCGCCGTATTTGTCCATGTCGTAATTAATCAGTTTCAGATCTTGCAGTTTCAGCGACAGCGGAGAAGTCTCGGCGGTGGTATTGGTCAGGATCTGGTAGGACTGACCTTTCTTCCAGGCGAGTTCCTGCGCTTCTTTCGACAGCGCCCAGTCCACGAACAGCTTGGCGTTGTCCAGATTACGGGCGCCTTTCAGAATGCTGACGCCGCCGATTTCATAACCGGTGCCTTCACAGGGGGAAACCAGCGTCAACGGCGCGCCTTTCTCTTTTTCCAGCGAGTAGTCATGTAGAAAGCCGATGCCGATGGCGGTTTCGCCGCGGGCGGCGTTGCGCGCCGGAGCGATGCCGGATTTGGTGTATTGCGAAACGTTGGCGTTGAGTTTTTTCAGGTAATCAAAGGCCTGATCCTCTCCCCATAGCTGTGAGAAGGTCGCCAGCGCGGTATAGGCGGTGCCGGAGCTCTGCGGATCGGCTATCTGGATTTCGCCTTTGTAAATCGGGTCGGTCAAGTCCTTCCAGCATTGCGGCACCGGCAGATTTTTCTCTTTCAGGCGATTGGTGTTGACGCCGAAGCCCAGAATGCCCACATACACGGCGGAGGAGTAGTTGCCCTTGCGTTTGGCCGGATCGCGGAACTGCGGCATGATCTGCTCAAGATTGGCGGACTGGTAAGGTTCAAGCAGATCCATTTCGCCCGCCTGAGACTGCGGATCCAGCGTACCGCCGTACCAGACATCGGCCTGCGGGTTGCGCTTCTCCGCTTCGACCTTCGCCAGCGTACTGCCGGAACCATTGCGGATAAACGAGGTTCTGACGTCATATTTTTCGCCAAATGCTTTGGCTTCCTCCTCGCAGAAGGCGTTGGTGGCGCTACAGTAAATCACCAGCCGTCCGGCGGCCTGGGCGGAGGCAGAGACGGCGGCCAGCGTAATCCCGGCGGCGATTAGAGAGGTTAGGGTAGTGAGTTTCATTATTTTTCCTTCTCGGTTTGTAGGGTTACTGCCTGTATTACAGTGATTTCAGCGTTTCCCGCTGGCTAACGCCGGCCATCAGCAGCGGCATCAGTAATAGCCCGATGCAGGCTGAAGCCAGCGCCAGCAGGGTGAAAAATCCGTACCAGCCGGCGTGTTGCTGTATCTGCGCCAGCGGCCAACCGGCCAGCGCCGCGCCCAGATAGGCGAACAGGGCCAGGAATCCGGTGACGGTGCCGGCGGCATCTTTATGGCTGTACTCGGCGGCCGCCAGGCCGATCAGCATTTGCGGCCCGAAAACGAAAAAACCGATGCTGAAAAAACAGACCGCCAGCAGCGAGGCGTGATGCACCGGCGTCAGCCACAGGGCGGTCATGGTCAGGAACAGCCCCAGCGAAAACAACAGGATCATCGGCGCGCGCTGACCGCGAAACAGCAGATCCGATCCCCAGCCGGCAAACAGCGCGCCGATCAATCCGCCCAACTCGAACAACGACAGCGTGGCGTTGGCGCTGAGCAGGTTGAAGCCGTGGCTCTCCGCCAGCCAGATATTTCCCCAGTCATTCAGGGCGATGCGAATCAGATACACCAGAATGTAGGAAATCCCCAGTAGCCAGATAGTCCGGTTGCGCAGGATGGTATCCCGCAGCATCTGCCGCATCGGCATCGGCGGACTTTGCTGTTCCTGGCGGATTTCCAGCGCATCCCGCCGCCATTGGCCCACGCTCGGCAGCCCCTGCTGCTGCGGTTTGTCGCATAACCGCCGGCACAGCCACAGGCCAACCAGGATGCCGACGATCCCCGGCGTCAGCAGCGCCGCCTGCCATCCCCATTCCGCGGCCAGATACCCCGCCAGTAAGGGTACCGCCGCGCCGCCGATGTTGATTGAGGTGTTCCAGCATCCCCACCAGAGGCCGCGCTCGTTGCGCGAATACCAACTGGTCAGCAGTCTGGCGCAGGGCGGCCAGCCCCATCCCTGAAAGAATCCGTTCAACGCCCAGACAATCAGCAACCCGCTGAGCGACTGGCAGAAAATGAATAAAATGTTCAATATCCCGGTAATCAGCAGTCCGACGCCCATAAACCAGCGCGCCTGACTGCGATCGCACACCATGCCGGAGATAAACTTCGATGCGCCGTAACAGAGATAAAACAGCGTCCCCAACAGACCGATGTCGTCTTTACTCAGCCCTAGCTCCAATTGCATCACCGGCATGGCGAAATTGACGCTGCGCCGTGTCAGATAGAAGGTGGCGTACCCGACTATCATCGAAATCAGCAGCCGGGGTCGCCAGTAACGGTAACGCAGGCTGATTTGTGTCGGAGATAGCGTTGTCCTGTGCATGGATACCTCGATCGGCTATGGCGCAAGCGTAGGGGGAAACCGGTCAAAAGAGATGAGATAAGGTTTTAGCCGTCTAGGAACAATTCCTAGTCAGACGGCCTTTTGTTTAGATTTTGTGGGCAGGTTAACAATTATATGGGTGCCGTGCTGTCGCGGCGCTTCGCCGGCGCGCGCGGGTTGACGCTGCGCCTGAACCAGCCAGTTCCCGCCCAGCGCCCGCACTCGCTCCTCTATTCCGCGCAGACCGAAACCGCCGACGTTGTCCGATGGGATACCGATGCCGTCATCGATGACTTCCAGCGTGATTAAGTCCTCTTTTTGATAGAGGGAAACCTCAATCCGGCTGGCAAAGGCATGTTTATTGATGTTATTGAGCAGTTCCTGTAACAGCCGGTAGAGCGTAAAGATCACCGCGTCGTCATAAGGCTGTTGCGGCAACTGATAATCCAGATTGAAGTCGATTCCCCTGCTGTTGAAGGCGAACTCGTCCGCCAGATGGCGCAGCGCTTTGTCCAGCATCATTTCATCCAGTACCGGGGGACGTAACCGACGCAATAGCTGACGGGTAGTATGATGAATACGCTGGGACAGCACGCCGATTTGGCCGGCGGCCTGCTGGGCCGTTCCCGCCGAGACGCTATGTTTAACCAGCATGGCCTGAATCTGGATAGCGGTAATGTTCTGGCCGATGTCGTCATGCAGTTCGCGGGCGATATCTTTACGTACTTCCTCTTCGGTATGAATGATTTGTTCCATCAGCCGGCGTCGGGTTTTCAGTTCCTGTTCCAGTTGTTGACGATAGCGCTGTAACCGCTGCGCCAGTTGCTGTTGACGGCTGATGGCGATCCCCAGTCCGATGCCTAACAGCGCCTGGGTGGAGACAAACAGTTCCAGTTCGCGTAAGTCGTTAAATGCGCCGCTGACCTGACGGGTCGCCGTGATCATCAGACTGCCCAGCACCGCGGATAACACCCCGCCTTGCCAGCCGAACTTATAGGCCATCACCACATTGGGAAAGAAAACGAAAATGAGCAGCAGACGCTCCATTTCCGGCGTAAAGGTGATTTGCAGACAGACGCCGATGGAAAAAAACAGCGAACACCAGATCAGTAACGATGTGCGCAGCGGCGGATCGGGGATCGCCTGCGCCAGCAGGATTTGCAGGTGCTGTTGCTTGATATACTCATGAATCAGATAGGTAAAGGGAATCAACAATACGCCGCCGGTAAAGGTCGCCAGTAGCGTTTGGGTAAACTGCGCGGGCAGCCAGAGACCGATAAACAGCCCGTGCAGGATGCTGTTCAGTGTCAGCGCCGCCAGCAACAGCAGAAGCCGCTGCCAGTACAGCGTATAGCGATGCCAGATTTTCTGCGTGCAGATCGCCGGTAGCAGGCTCAGCCAGGGAGAAAGCAAGGCCAGCCGTTGGGTTTGCAACTGTTCGCCGATCAACCAGGTCTGCATCGCCATTTCGGCCAGCAGCAGCGTCGGCCAGTATCTGCGCGGCAGCAGGATCATCAGCGCCAGCCGCAGTCCCTGCGGCAATAACAGTATCGCCTGCTGGCCGTTATTGCTCAGGTAGAAACTGATGGTCCATAACGCCAACCAGCTTAAGCTATAGAAAAAAAGCAGGAACAGCATCATACCGGCGGAACGACGGCCGGGCATGGGTTATTTCCCCGCCAATAACTGATGCCGTAAAGCAAAATGCACCAGTTCAACCGTGGAATCGCATTGTAATTTGCCCAGGATATTGGCGCGGTGGACGTGTACGGTTTTATGGCTCAGCGCAAGCTGCTCCGCAATGTTTTTCACGCTTAATCCATTGACCAGCAGGGCAAAGATCTCTCGTTCGCGCGGCGTTAACGCCAGCAGCTCTTTCGGCGGTTGTTGCTGGTGGCGAATGCTGTGCAGCGCGTCCGCGCACAGATACAGACCGCCGCCGCTGACGACACGAACGGCCTGAACCAGCTCTTCAGGGCCGCATCGTTTAGTGAGATAGCCGACGGCGCCGGCATCCAGCGCGCTTTGCACAAAGGCGCTGGTGTCATAGATGCTTAGAATAATGGCGCGGAAGGCGGGACGCTGCCGGCGCAGTCGGGTTAACAGGCTCAGACCGCTTTCATCCGGCATGGCGATATCAATCACCGCAACGTCAATGGGCAGTTTGAGAAGGTGCGGCCATGCCTGCGCGGCCGAGGCATACTCCCCAATGACCTGAATATCGTCCGCCAATGCCAGAAGTTGTGCAAAGCCGGAACGTACAACGATATGGTCGTCTATCAGCGCCACATTAATCATCGTTTTGCCTGCAACTTAAAAGTCACGAAACAGCATGATGCGCAGTCACGCCGATCCCCGCAACCGCAGGAAATAAAATTGGAAGCGAGTTAACAGATCAGGCCGCGACTTCGTTCCTGTGCGTATGCGTGAAGTACCATTCGACGGTTTTTTTGATCAACGCTTCGGTGGCGTCGATATAGTTTTCCGGCGATATCTGTATGTCGTTTGCCAGAATAAGGGGCAGTTCGGTACAACCCAGAATGATTTTTTCCACCCCGTCTTGCCGCATGCGATCTTTTATCGGCGAGAGAAGGCGATGGGCGGTTTGCGCATCGCCGGATTTATAGGCATAAATACTTTCCATCACCTGTTTTTGTTCAATCGCTGTCGGCGTGTGGCAGCAAATATGACTGTCGCTCAGTTTATTTTGATAGATCCGCGCCTTAACGGTGGCCGTTGTCGCCAGTAAACCCACGCGGGTGATTTTTTGCTGCTGAATAACCTGGCAGGTTGCATCGATAATACTGATCATTTCAACGCGGGTATGCATTTTTAATTCATTGAACCAGTAGTGCGCGGTATTACAGGGAATAATAATGCACTCGGCGCCGGCATTCTCCAATATTTTCATATACTGAATCATTTTTTCCAGCGGCGATGCGCTATGGTCGAGAATACATTGTGTTCTGTCCGGAATATCCGGAATAGAAACCGCAATCATCGGGATATGATCCTGGTCGCGATAGGCGGGGGTGTTTTTTATCAACTTCTGCATGGCGTCAACCGTTGCGCCCGGCCCCATGCCGCCAAGAATACCGATTAGACTGTTCATGCCGTATGCCTCATAGCGTTCTGAAACTGAAAGCATAATTGCACATCCCGCCGGAATGTGAATTGCTAAATTCCCATTCGCTATGTATGATTTGCATAGCTCGTCGGTTTCTCATGCTTTTCCTGGGTTTGCAAACGCGGTGCAATATCATGCTGAATAATATAGAAACAAAATGGCTTTATGATTTTATCGCGCTGGAGGAGTATCGCAGCTTTACGATCGCGGCGGAAAAAAGAAATATTTCTCAGTCATCATTCAGTCGGCGTATTCGCGCGCTGGAGACGGCGATTGGCTTCGATATTTTTGACCGCGCCTCTTCGCCGTTGCAATTAACCGAACAGGGCCGGGTTTTTCATGCGCATATTCGAAATACCCTGGATGATTTAGAGTATCAATTAAATAAATTGCACGGCGGCAGTCATTATAAAAATAAAATCACTATCGCGGCCGCGCATTCGCTGTCGATTTTTATCATGCCTGAGTTATTAAAGAATGTGCCGGAATCTCAGGAAAAGATATTTTATGTCGAATCCATTGATGTAGATGAGGCGGTATTAAACCTTAAGGAAGGGCGCAGTGATTTTATCATCTCTTTTTATAATGAAGATTTGATGTCCGAACCTTTTATGCACGCCAAAATACTGGAATCCCGTCTTTATCCTGTCTGCGCGTGCGACGGCGAAGGCAACCCGCTATTCGATATCCATACCCCTGCGGCGCCGCTGTTGAATTATACCGATAACAGCTATATGGGACGTCAGGTAAACCGCTATCTCGCCGGCATCGACAGCAATAAATTCGCCATTACTTTTGTTTCATCGATGAGCGATCTGCTTAAGCGTATGACCAAACAGGGGTTCGGTATCGCCTGGCTGCCGGATTATTCGATTCAGGACGAGTTGCAAGACAAAACGCTGACCATCGTCGATATGAAAAACGCGGTGATGCCGATGGGGGTTTATATCTACCGGCTGGATACCAAGCTGAACATGGCATCGGAAAAATTCTGGCGCTATGTGAAAACGCTGGGACGGCATTAGCGGATAAAAAACGGCGGCCATAAAGGCCGCCGTGATTGCGGATAAGGCGAGCGATTAATTACCGATTCGCGCTCGCCTCTTCATACTCGATTTCTTCATCTTCCTCTTCCTCCGGCGCGCCGATACTGTTTTCCAGCTTGGCGACCACGGCGGTGGAGATACTGTTGCCGATAACGTTGGTGGCGGTACGGCCCATATCCAGGAATTGGTCGATACCGATAATCAGCAGAATGCCGGCTTCCGGCAGGCTGAACATCGGCAGCGTCGCGGCGACCACCACGACAGACGCGCGCGCTACGCCCGCCATACCTTTACTGGTGATCATCAGCGTCAGCAGAATCAGGACTTGCTGCGTCAGGCTTAAATCAATGTTGTACGCCTGTGCGATAAACAGGATGGCAAAAGACTGATACATCATTGAGCCGTCAAGGTTGAACGAGTAACCCAGCGGCAGCACAAAACTGGTGATTTTCTTCGGTACGCCGAACTTGGTCAGCGCTTCCATGGTTTTCGGATAGGCCGATTCGCTGCTGGCGGTGGCGAAGGCCAGCATGGTCGGTTCGCGGATCAGTTTGCCCAGCGTGACGATCGACCGGCCGAGGAAGGCGTAGCCCACCAGGAACAACACGGCCCACAGCAGCACCAGACCGAGATAGAACTCGCCAATCAGCCTGCCGAAGTCGTACAGCAGGCCCAGTCCCTGGGTGGTGATGGCGGAGGCGATGGCGGCGAAGACGGCGATAGGCGCCAGGCTCATCACGTAGTCCGTCACGCGGAACATGATCTTGGCCAGTTCCTCAATCATGGATGAAATCACGCTGGCGTTTTTGTTCTTGTGTTTCACAAAGGCAAGCGCAGAGCCGAAGAACAGTGAGAAGACCAGAATTTGCAGGATTTCATTGTTCGCCATCGCTTCCACGATGCTTTTCGGGAAAATATGGCTGATGAAGCTCTTGAGCGTAAAGCCATCGGTGTTCAGCCCGGTAGCGACGTGGGCGGAAGCGGCCGGGATTTCCAGGTTCATATCGGCGCCGGGCTGGAAGAAATTAGCCAACGCCATGCCGATAAACAGGGAAAGAACGGAGGCGGTGACAAACCAGGTCATGGCTTTCAGGCCGATACGTCCGACGGCGGACGAGTTGCCCATACTGGCCAGGCCGGAAACCAGCGTGGCGAACACCAGCGGAGCAATGATCATCTTGATCAAACGCAGGAAAATATCGGTCACCATATTGAAATAAGAGGCAATTTCCTTGGCTCGACCTCCATCAAGATACTGATGACATAGCCATCCTATTAATATCCCTAATATGATAGCCACGACTATCTGTATAAGTAACTTCTGCCTTTGCATATAAACCTCATGTTGGTGAATAGATTCAGACAACACAGTATTATTACAGCGTGGGAAACGGCGCGTATTCCTTGAACGCACTGAACCAGCCCCCTGACTGTTATTGGGGATGTTGTGTCTGTCTGCCAGATATTACATGGATTCTTGTCGTTTACCGTTTTTTCTGTGTGACGGGTTGCAAACTATAACAATTCGGCGCAAAAAAAAACATGATTATGGCGTTCGATGGATAGCGGCGTTGCGCAGTCCGTTAAATGTCAGGTTAATAAATTACATAAAAAACAATGCATTGAACAATCATTTTTTGCGCATGCAGACATAAAACGCCCCATCTATTAGATTTTCTTATGGTGTGGGCGATATTAGTAATAAATAGAATTATATTTGCAGGGTATTTTATCGACTTTCTTTGTGGCGGTTTAATTTTCCGGCTCTACCAAGAGATTATGCATCTGTCTAGTTATAAATATTATATTCAAATAAAGTAATTATTTTTGTTCGTTATTTATTCAAATGAAATGGCGAAAATGGAGACTAATTGTTTTATTTTGATAAATAAAAGTGTTGTTTTTGTTACATTGTAAAAATACGCCCGCAGGATTGATTTGAACGGCGCATCAATCAACCGCCGCCTTTGACGGGCGTGCCGAGATTGGTAAATGGTTCTTATTATTATTCAGTGCGGCTGAAGGTTGATTCACGCTTGTTTAGTACGATTCAGATCAACCTATTGGCATGACAATATAGGTTTTTAGTCTGTTAACTCCTACACTATTAACCACACTTTTCATGGCGATTTTATTGCGGTAGCTATGGCGATACGGCTGACAGATTTTCCATCACGCTTGTCGATTTTATGGCAGGATACGTTGCTGAAAGTGTCGCAGACACTGTTGCAGCAGCGCAGCATTGATAACCTGTTGCAGGTGTTGGATAGCCTCTCTTTTTCGGTGGTGCGGTTTGGTCGGGTTAACCTGCTATTGATCGATCCCCTGCATAATCAGGCCGCGTTTTACAGCCATGACCGCGATACGAATGAAACCGGCTGTAGCGAAGAAACGCTATCGCTACTGGAAGGGCCGGGCAATGTGGTATGGAACACCCATACGCTGTTGCATTGCGACAAAGTTCATTTCCAGCATGATTTCCCCTCTCTGATGAATCAGCCTGCTTACGCCGGGCTCAGCGATTATTGCCAACTGCCGTTATTGACGCCGCACCGTGCGTTAGGGGGCCTTGAGTTCATTAAAACGGACGGCAGCCGGTTTGATGACAGTGAAATCGTTTTTTTTCAGGCGTTGTCCGGCGTGGTGACGCTGGCGCTGGAAAATATCAGCGAGCGTGAGCTGGCGCGGCGCGAAGAAGAGAGGCTGCGCCATGAACGCGACCATTTCCGCATTCTGGTGGATGTGACCAACACCGTGATTTCCAAACTGGAACTTAAGGCGCTGGCGCTGGAAGTTTCAAAAGAGATCCACCGTTTTTTTAATATCGATTTCGTGGCCCTGGCTTTTCGGGATAACGATGACGATGATAAAACGCTGAAGTATTACGCGACGCACTATCTCCCCGGCCAGACGCCGCGCTTGGGGGAAGGGGAGCTGGCGCATGAAGAGATGCTGGCGGCCGACGTCATACGCACCAACGAGCTCATGCTCATCAATCATCGCGACCGGATGATCAAGCCCGGTCAGCCACGCTATTTGGCGCAGGGGTTTGACAGCGGATTACAGCATGCCTGTCTGCTGCCGTTGGCTTTCGGCAGCCATGTGCTGGGCGTACTGGAGCTGGCCCACGGCGTCGAACTGTCGGTCAGCGAGGCGGAGATAAAGTTGCTGCGTCAGATCGCGTCGCGTATCGCCATTGCGCTGGATAACGCGCTGGCCTACGAGCAGATTACCCGCCTGAAAGACAGTCTGATCCATGAAAATTTCTACCTGACGGAACAATTGACCGAGCATACCCAAAGCCTGGGCGGCGCGGCTTTCGGGGAAATTATCGGCCGCAGCGCCGCGATCCGCTCGGTACTGGAGCAGGTGGAAATGGTGGCCGGCAGCGACAGTACCGTGCTTATTCTGGGGGAAACCGGAACCGGGAAAGAGTTGATCGCGCGCGCCATTCATAGTCTGAGTTCGCGTAAGGCGAAGCGCATGGTGAAAATGAATTGCGCCGCTATCCCATCCGGGTTATTGGAGAGCGATCTGTTCGGGCATGAAAAAGGCGCGTTTACCGGCGCTACGACTCAGCGGCAAGGGCGTTTTGAAATGGCGGATAAGAGCACGCTGTTTCTGGATGAAGTGGGCGATATCCCTTTAGAGCTGCAACCCAAACTGTTGCGGGTGTTGCAGGAGCGGGAAATCGAACGATTGGGCGGCAGTAAAGTGATTTCAGTCGATGTGCGTCTGATTGCTGCCACCAACCGCGATTTGAAACAGATGGTGGCCGATCGGGAATACCGCAGCGATCTCTATTATCGGCTGAATGTCTTTCCTATCGTGATCCCGCCGTTGCGTGAACGGCCGGAAGATATCCCGCTGCTGGCCAAATTTTTTACCCGTAAGATTGCGCGGCGCATGAATCGAACCATCGACAGCATTCCTTCCGAAATGTTGCGTCAGCTTAGTAAGTTGCCCTGGCCGGGGAATGTGCGTGAGTTGGAGAATGTGATCGAAAGGGCGGTGATCCTGACGAAAGGCGCCACGCTAAATCTGCAACTGGGCGAATTGCAATATCACCAGCCCGCGCCGGACGCGCTCAAGGCGTCTCCGGCGGCGGAAAAAGCGGCGCCGGCGGCATCGCCGGTTGCCGCGGATGACGAAGAACAATCTGAGCGCCAGCGGATTATTCAGGTGCTGAAAGAGACCAACGGCATTGTCGCCGGGCCGAAAGGCGCCGCCGTCAGGTTGGGTCTGAAACGTACCACGCTGCTATCGCGCATGCAGCGGATGGGGATTTCCGTCAAGGCCATCGAAGATATGGAGTAGGCCGATCATTCCTCGCCGGGTACGTATCTGCGCGGCGCGTCCACAGTCACCCTGCCTCGACGTTTTTCCTCTCAGACTCATCGCCAATATGTTGTGAAAGGTATTTATGTGACGTGTATCACATAAATTGACCTTTTCCCCTCAAGGGACAATGGAAATATGTGATTAAGATCTTATTTTTGTCCCAGCTCTCGCGGCGTTGCCTTTACTCTCCTCTCAAAAGCCCTACAGTAAACAGGTGTTCAAAAATAAACATCTGCTCTAATATTTTTTTACCGCGATAGTTATCGCCGTTGTTATTAACGGGCTAATTAATCTGAAAATGATTTTATCAGAGGGCATTCCATGCGCGAAAAAGGCTACATTGTAACTATTGGTTCAGCCAATATGGATATTGCCGGCTATTCTCATGCTCCTCTGAATTATGCAGATTCCAACCCAGGGAAAATTAAATATACGCCCGGCGGCGTCGGGCGCAATATTTCGCAGAATCTGGCCTTGCTGGGTATTGAATCCTGGCTGCTTACGGTAGTCGGCGATGATTCTTATGGCGAATTACTACTTAATAAAACACGCGAGTCGGGCGTTCACGTCGATAAATGCGCGATCGTCGCGAACCAGCGGACTTCAAGTTATTTATCTTTACTCGACAACACCGGGGAAATGCTTGTCGCCATTAATGACATGAGCATTACAGAACATATTACGCCTGAGTTTTTAGCTCAGCATCTGGCATTTATTCGCGGCGCCGCGGTAATTGTTGCGGATTGCAATATCAGTGAGGCGGCGCTCGCCTGGCTCCTGACGCATGCACAGGATAAACCGGTATTTATCGATCCGGTTTCGGCCTGGAAATGCGTGAAAATCAAAGACTGCCTACCGCTGATTCACACCCTTAAACCCAACCGGCTTGAGGCGGAAACGCTAAGCGGCATCACGCTTTCCGGGCCGGATGACGTGGTCGGCGCCGCGGACTGGTTTCACCAGCGCGGTCTGAGACGCCTGGTGCTCAGCATGGGCGGCGACGGGGTGTATTACAGCGAACTCAACGGTGAACGCGGCTGGTCGCCGCCGATACAAACGCAGGTGGTGAATGTAACCGGCGCGGGCGATGCAATGATGGCTGGACTCGCCGCCTGTTCGGTTGAGCAATTTTCATTTATCGATTCGGTGCGCTTTGCCCAGGGATGCGCGTCGCTGGCGCTGTCTTCAGAATATACCAATAACCCTGAATTATCTTTCGCAACAGTGATGGATTTAATGGAGAAAGAAAATGTCTGAATTAAACATCTCTGCTCAGTTACTGCAAATATCGCCCGAAGTTAAAGCGGCCTTAGCCAATAATAAACCTGTGGTTGCGCTTGAATCGACGATTATTTCTCACGGCATGCCTTTTCCTGAAAATGCGCAAACCGCCCTTGAAGTCGAAGAAACCGTGCGTAAACACGGCGCGGTTCCCGCGACCATCGCCATTATTCATGGGGTAATGAAAGTCGGGCTGAATAAAGAAGAAATTGAATTATTAGGCCGTGAAGGACACGGCGTCACGAAAGTAAGCCGTCGCGATTTACCGTTTGTGGTCGCCGCCGGCGTAAACGGCGCCACCACCGTGGCCTCGACGATGATTATCGCCGCGATGGCGGGAATTAAAGTTTTCGCCACCGGCGGAATTGGCGGTGTGCATCGCGGCGCCGAGCAAACCTTTGATATTTCGGCCGACCTTCAGGAACTGGCGAAAACCAATGTCGCCGTCGTTTGCGCGGGCGCAAAATCTATTCTTGATTTGGGGTTGACCACCGAATATTTGGAAACGTTCGGCGTGCCGTTAATTGGTTATCAAACCTCGTCGCTTCCGGCCTTTTTCTGCCGCACCAGTCCTTTCAACGTTGGCATTCAGCTTGATACGCCTAAAGAAATCGCCCGGGCGATGGCGGTGAAATGGCAGATCGGCCTTAACGGCGGGTTGGTGGTGGCGAATCCGATCCCACAACAGTACGCCATGGCGGAAGAAAAGATTAATGCCGCCATCGACCGCGCGCTGGCGGAGGCGCATGAGCAGGGGATTATCGGCAAAGAGAGCACGCCGTTCCTGCTGGCCCGCGTCGCGGAGTTGACCGGCGGCGATAGCCTGAAATCCAACATCCAACTGGTGTTTAATAACGCCGCACTGGCCAGTGAAATCGCCAAAGAATATCAACAGCTCGCTTAACGTTAATCTGCGGACAGTCTGCCTTCGCCCGTAACAGGTTTTGAAATATCGACATACCGGATCGCCTGGCCTCGCGGCCGGGTTTTCGACCATGTATAAGGGAAATTATTATGGACTTAATGAGAAGTCTTCTGGGTATGGGGGTATTGCTGACCATCGCTTTTTTGCTGTCAGTCAATAAAAAACGCATCAGTATAAGGACGGTAGGCGCGGCCTTTGCGCTGCAAATCGCCATCGGCGGCGTCATGCTCTATTTTCCTCCGGGCAAATGGCTGGTTGAGCAAGCCGCGCACGGCGTGCATAAGGTTATGTCATACAGCGACGCGGGCAGCGCATTTATCTTCGGCGCGTTGGTCGGGCCGAAAATGGACCAGCTGTTCGATGGCGCAGGGTTTATTTTCGCCTTCCGCGTCCTGCCCGCCATTATCTTCGTGACGGCGTTAATTAGCCTGCTTTATTACATTGGGGTAATGGGGTTGTTGATTCGTATTCTGGGCGGGATTTTCCAGCGGGCGCTAAAAATCAGCAGAATAGAATCTTTCGTCGCGGTCACCACGATTTTCCTCGGCCAGAACGAAATCCCGGCCATCGTCAAACCGTTTATAAACCGGCTTAACCGCAACGAACTGTTCACCGCGATTTGCAGCGGCATGGCGTCGATTGCCGGCTCGATGCTGATCGGCTATGCCGGGATGGGCGTGCCGATTGATTACCTGCTGGCGGCATCGTTAATGGCGATACCGGGCGGTATTCTGTTTGCTCGCTTGCTGAGCCCGGCGACGGAAGAATCGCAGGTCACCTTTGAGAACCTTTCCTTCAGCGAAACGCCGCCGAAAAGCATTATTGAAGCCGCCGCCAGCGGGGCGATGACCGGGCTGAAAATCGCCGCCGGCGTCGCAACCGTGGTGATGGCGTTCGTGGCCATTATTGCGCTGCTTAATGGCATGATCGGCGGCATCGGCGGCTGGTTCGGCGTCGACAATCTCTCGCTGGAAGCGTTGTTCGGCTATGCGCTGGCGCCGCTCGCCTGGATTATGGGCGTTGACTGGAGCGAAGCGACGCTGGCGGGCAGTCTGATCGGCCAAAAGCTGGCGATCAACGAATTTGTCGCCTATCTCAATTTCTCGCCGTATCTGCAAACCCCCGGCGCGCTGGACGTTAAAACCATCGCCATTATTTCTTTCGCGCTGTGCGGGTTCGCCAACTTCGGCTCGATCGGCGTGGTGGTCGGCGCATTCTCTGCGGTTTCCCCGCAGCGCGCGCCGGAAATCGCCCAACTGGGCGTGAGAGCGTTGGTCGCCGCCACGCTTTCCAACCTGATGAGCGCCACCATCGCCGGATTCTTCATCGGTCTTGCCTGAGCGATACCCGCGCCGAATGCCCGGCGCGGGTTACAGTTGCCCGACGAGTTGCAACGCGTTGTCAGCGGACAGTATCGGGTTATTCATGCTGATGCTGGCGCGCGATAACGCGGCGCAGGCCAGCGCAAAGCGGGCGCTGGCGGCGAAGTCGCTGCCGTCAAGAAAGCTGTAAAGCAGCCCCGCCATGTAGGCATCATCCGCGCCAAAATTATCCGCCACCGGATGAACAGGCGGCGTCAGTAAGAACTGCTCGCCGTCTTTTTCGCTACAGAACACGGCATCGTCCTCCAGGTAGACAAACACTCGCCGCGTCCCTTGCCGATGCAGCCACTGAACGGCGTCGCGGCGTTCGTCTTCGCCGGTTATCTCGCGGCCCCAGAGAATTTGCAGCTCTTGCTGCGTCGGCTTAAGCGAGTGAATGCGCGCCAGCCAGGGTTTAATCTTCTCGACCTTGAATTCGGATACCGTATCAACGAAGACAGGAATATCGCCCGCCAGAGTAAAGACCCACTCAAGGGATTCCGCCGACAAGTTGCAGTCCGCCAGAATCACGCCTGCGTGGGTGATCAAATCGCGTGCGCTGTTGAGCAACTGCGGTGTGAGCTTTTCGAGGATGTGCGTGTCGTTGATCGCCAGCACGGTTTCATCCCGCCGGTTTGCAATGGACAGATAAATCGAGGTGTTGTGTCCGTGCAGACGTGTACAGCTTTGCATGTTGACGCCTGCCTGACGAGTCTGTTCGAGCAGCGTCTCGCCATAGAAGTCGTTGCCGATGGCGGAAATCAAATGGACGTCGCGCCCCAGCAGCGCCAGGTTGTGCGCGATGTTGCGTCCGACGCCGCCCGCCGAGCACTGGATGCTGCCGGGATTGGATGCCGATTGCGGGTAATGCACGTCGGCGACGCCGCGAATATCCATATTGATGGCGCCGAGCACCACGCAATATTCCTGCTCGGTAAGAATATAGCCTTTCCCCTTAATGAGCCCTTTGCGCATCAAATCCATGATATGGGCGGCAACGCGCGAACGGCTGATGTCGAGGATATCGGCGATTTCATTTTGCTGAATAAGCGGGTTGCGGCGCAAAATCTTGAGGATCTGCTTTTCTCTCTCGTTCATTTCACACCGTCGCTTCTTCGTTCAGCTGCGCGCCAATGTATTTCATGTCAAGACTCCGGTTAAACCCGCCACGGGCAAACGCCCCATGATAGCGGGTTCGCCGGCCGATGTAATCGATTTATCGCTTCAGATGCGAGCGGCCATCTCTGACCGCTGCGACGATTATCTGATCTCTTCCGCCGTTTTCCGCAGGCGGGATTTCAACTGGCTGTATTCCTGCTGGACATAATTTTCCGCCCATTGCTGGTTCTCTATCGCCTCCAGTTTGACCGCGCAGTATTTGTATTCCGGCGTTTTGGAGATGGGATCGAGGTGATCCAGCGTCAGTTCGTTGCAGGCGCCGATCCACCATTGATAGGTCATATACACCGCGCCTTTATTGACCCGTTCGCTGACGGCGACGCGGGTAATCACTTTGCCGCGCCGGGAGGAAACCCAGGTCAACTGTTGGTCGCGCAGTCCCAGACGTTCGGCGTCCGCCGGATTGATCTGCACGTAGCCGGGTTCGTCCGCCAGCGTTTGCAGCGCGGTGCAGTTGCCGGTCATGGAGCGGCAGGAGTAATGGCCGACTTCGCGCACGGTACACAGCACCAGCGGGTAATCGTCGTCAACCAGCTCCATCGGCGGCCGCCATTCGGTAGCGAACAACAGCCCTTTGCCGCCGGGACGGTCAAACTTGTTGCCGGCGTACAGCCACGGCGTGCCGGGACTGTCTTCCGTGGCGCAGGGCCAGGGTACGTATCCCAGTCCGGCCATTTTTTCATAGGTCGCGCCGTAGTACAGCGGGCATAAATGGCGCAGTTCATCCCAGATTTCCTGGGTGTTGTTATAGTGCATCGGATAGCCGAGCGCGGTCGCCATCAGGCTGATGATTTCCCAGTCGGGTTTGACATCCCCTTTCGGTTCGACCGCTTTGTAAAAGCGCTGGAAACCGCGGTCGGCGGCGGAATAGACGCCTTCGTGTTCGCCCCAGGAGGTCGCAGGCAGGATCACGTCGGCCACCGAGGCGGTTTTAGTCATGAAGATATCCTGTACGATCAGTAGCTCCAGCTCGCTAAACGCTTCCCGCATCATGGACAGGTCCGGCTCGGTTTGCAGCGGATCTTCGCCCATCACATAGTTTGCCCTGATTTTCCCTTCTTTGATCTTGTGCGGCACATCGGTAAGCGAATAGCCGATTTTGTCCGGCAGGCTCGGCACGCCCCAGGCTTTGGCGAATTTGGCGCGGGCCTGTTCGTCCGTGACCTTTTGATAACCGGGGAACACATTCGGCAGGGCGCCCATATCGCAGGCGCCCTGTACGTTGTTTTGACCGCGCACCGGACCAACGCCCACGTTGGGTCGTCCCAGATTGCCCGTCAGCAATGCCAGTCCCGACAGGCCCTTCACCACGTCAACGCCCTGACCCCACTGGGTTACGCCCATGCCCCACAGAATGGTCGCCGATGGCGCGGCGGCGTACATGCGCATCGCTTCACGGATCAACTGCGGCGACAGGCCGGTGATGTCCGCGACGTATTCCGGCGTGTATTTGGCGACGATCTCGCTATATTCCTCAAACCCTTCCGTATAACGGGCGACATAGTCCTGGTTATACAGTCCTTCATTAAGCAGCACGTTGGCAAAGGCGTTGACCAGCGCCATATTGGAGCCGTTTTTCAGCGGCAGCCACAGGTCGGCGATACGCGCGGTTTCGATGTGACGCGGGTCGCAGACGATAATTTTGGCGCCGCGCTCTTTGGCTTTCAGGATGCGGCGGGCGACGATCGGGTGCGAATCGGCGGCGTTATAGCCGAACACCAGAATACATTCGGTATGCTCGATTTCATTGATGGAGTTGCTCATGGCCCCGTTACCCAACGTGACCTGTAAGCCGGCGACGGAAGGGCCGTGGCAAACGCGGGCGCAGCAGTCTACGTTATTGTTGCCGGTGACGGCGCGCGCGAATTTTTGCATCACATAGTTGGTTTCATTGCCGGGGCCGCGAGACGATCCGGTATGCATAATGGATTCGGCGCCGTACTTCTCTTTGATGGCCTTCAATCGAGAACTGGCAAAGGTGATGGCTTCATCCCAGGACACCGCTTCAAAGGGTTCGCCCTTATGACGCCGGATCAGCGGCTGTTTCAAGCGCGGCGTCAGCAATTTGGTGTCGTTAAGAAAATCCCAGCCGTAATAGCCTTTCAGGCACAGTTCGCCTTCGTTGGTATGGCCGTTGGCGCCTTCTGCGCCGACCACTTTGCCGTTTTCAACCAGCAGGTTAATTTTGCAGCCTGACCCGCAATAGGGACAGACGGTGATAACTTTCTGCATGATGATTATTCTCCTTCAGCGTACCTTGAGCGGCACCGTTCAGAACTGCATTCCTGCGGCATCATCAAGCGCCGCACGCCGTTGTTTTTGTCGGATCATCGCCTGAATATCGTCGCGGCCGATCATCCGTAATGCTTTCGTCGGACACACCTCCACACAGGCCGGGCCTGCGGCGCGCCCTTCACAGAGGTCGCATTTCTGCGCTTCGGCCTTGATGCACTGGCCCAACGTCTGGTAATGGCTGACGCGGGCAACGGGTTTGCTGATCACGGACATGGCGCCGTAGGGACAAGCCACGACGCAGGTTTTACAGCCGATACATTTTTCCTGCTGCACCTTGATACGGTCATCCGCGCGGATGATGGCGCCGTTGGGACAGACGTTGGCGCAGGGGGCGTCCTCACACTGACGGCATTGCACCGTGGTGCTGATATTCAGCCCTTTTACCACCTTGAGGCGCGGTGAAAAATGCTCAGGGGATAATGAAGACGTTTTACCGTCGCCGTGGGCCAGTACACAGGCAATTTCACAGGTGCGACAGCCAATACATTTCCTTGAATCTGCAATAACGAAACGGTTCATAACATCGTCTCCGACCTGGGGTCAGGTGAAAAAATTAGGGTGTCGACATTACTCTTGGAGTGACACATCGCTACTGATAAGCAGGGTTTGTGCCAACAACCGTGTAGTCTTTTTAATTTATTGAATATTGGCGATTTTTCGTTTTTTTCCATTGAAATTCATGGCGGCGAAAACAAGGGTGACGACGATGGGGATGCCGGTTCGGCAGATTTGACGATCGGCGTCGACCCTCATGGATACGCGCAATCCGGCATCCCGCGCTACAGCGTCTGAAAACCGCCGTTCTCCCGCCAACCGGCCAATCGCCGGTAGATCTGGTTCACCGCCTGTTCCACTTCCTGACTGAGCGGGAAATAGAACGCCACCAGCGACGGCTGAATGCCGATAAAAATCACTTCGGGAATATCCTCTTTCAGGCTATCGATCAGGAAATTCAGCGGCAGATTATGGGTGTTCATCAGCAGATCTTCGGCGATGCGCGTCGGATCGACGATGCGGATTTCACCGGGCGCCAGCCCCATATCGGTGGCGTCCACCACCAGCAGCCGCCTGGGTTGCCGCGCGCGGAGCTGATGGACCGCATTTTCGGGAATGGCGCCGCCGTCAATCACCGACCAGCCGGCAACCGGATTTTGCAGCATGCGTTCGGCCAGCAGCGGCCCGGCGCCATCGTCGCCCATCATACTGTTGCCGACGGCGAGCACCATATTGTCGACACGTGGGTTAAGTTCAGTCATCAATCCGTTTCACCATTAAATAAAGCGCCGTTTCCCGTTCAATCGCCTGTAGATAGGCGAGCAGAGTGTCGGTCCAGTCGGGGTAGGCGTCCTGACCGTCGGATAACCGGCTGAAAGCCTGTCCCAGCAGTTTGGTGTGGCTGCTATCGATAACGATTTCGCCGAATTTCATCAATCCGGCCATTTTACGCCGCGCGTCACCGTCGGGGAGTTGACCGATCCAGCGTTGATAGTCCGTCAGCGGACAGGTCAGTATGCGTTTCAAACAGTCGATCACCCCGACGTGGTGGCCGATCGACAACGAGTAATACATCACCTGTTGCGCCTGTTCCGGCACTTTGTCCTTGCTGTCGAGGAACTTTTGATTCAGCGCGTAGAAAATCGCCTGACTGTTCATCGGTAGCGCTCCCCCCTTAGCAGCGACAGGTAAATTTGTTGCAACCGCCCGACGATTTCATTCAGCCGTGGGTCGTTATGGGGTTGCAGCCAGTCGTTGATGCGTTGCTCGAAACCGTCCAGCGATTGATTTTCCAGCCGGGCCAGAAAGGCGTCGCAGATTTCCCGTCCCTGACGGTATCCCGCCATACGTCGGGCTTCCCGTTCCAGCAACACGCGCAGATCCAGCGGGACGCCGGGATGAATCAACGCCGCTTTTTCATCCGCCCCCTGCTGATGTGCGCTGCCGTGCAGCTTTTGTTCCAGCAGGCCGAGCGCGACGGCGAATCCATAGAGGGTGGCGGCGGGCGTCGGCGGACAGCCGGGAATATAGACGTCGATCGGCACGATGGTATCGCTGCCGCCCCAGACGCAATACAGGTCGTGGAAGATGCCGCCGCCGCAGCCGCAGGCGCCGTAAGAGATACAGATTTTCGGATCGGGCGCGGACTCATAGGCGCGCAGCGCGGGCGTTCGCATGGCGCGGGTCACCGCGCCGGTGAACAGCAGAATGTCGGCATGACGGGGCGAGGCCACCACTTTGATGCCGAAACGTTCGGCGTCAAAGACCGGAGTAATGGCGGCAAAAATCTCGATTTCACACCCGTTGCAGCCGCCGCAGTCGACGCGGTAAACGTAGGCCGAACGCTGGATATCCTTCAGCAGCGTTTTTTTCAGCTTTTGCGCCTGTTCATCCAATACGATCGGCGTGGTTCGGTAGTGATCGACGTGAGTGCTCATGATTTGCTCCCTTTGATCGTCGCTGGCGCGCCGCCGGCCGTTGATTGAACGTAGCGGCTCAGCATCACATTGTCTTTATTGTCCATATTCTGTTTGCGTTTACATTCGGGACAGGTCGCCAGGTGATCGCGCCGCGACGCCGCCTCTTGTTCGGTTAAACCGGACTGCGCCATCAGCGCTATGACGTATTCCACCTCTTTTTGCGGCGCAAAAGGACGGTGGCAGACATGGCAATTCAGCAGGTTAAAGGTGGCCCGCTGATAGAGATCGGCCTTACTGGCGACGGCCATTTCAAACTCCTGCGACAGCACGATGGCGCGGGTCGGACAGACTTCCTCGCAGCGTCCGCAGAAGATGCAGCGCCCGAGAAACAGTTGCCAGGTGCGGGTACCGTTGACGACATCGGTTTCCATCGTCAGCGCATTGGCCGGGCAGGCCATGGTGCAGGCGGCGCAGGCGATGCATTGTTCGGCGTCGTATTGCGGTTTGCCGCGAAATCCCGTGGGAACGTCCAGCGGTTTAAACGGGTATTTCACCGTACTGTTGCCCGCTTTGAGGATGGTTTTAAACAGTTTCAGCATGATTCATCCCTCTACTTGAGCGGCGAACGGGTACGTTCCAGGCCGTAACGTTCCATTTCTTTATAGGGCACGGTGGTGATTTTCTGTTTGCGCACGTCGATCAGCGTCACCCGGTCGGTACAGGAGTAACAGGGGTCCAGACTGCCGATAATCAGCGGCGCGTCGGAAACGGTATTGCCGCGCAGCATATAGCGCAGCACCGGCCAGTTGGCGTAGGTGGCGGCGCGGCAGCGCCAGCGGAACAGCTTCTGGTTGTCGCCGGTCATGCTCCAGTGGATATCTTCGCCGCGCGGCGCTTCGGCAAAACCCAGTGCGAATTTGTGCGGCTGATAGGTGAAATCTTCGTTCAGCAACGGGCCTTCCGGCAGATTGTCCAGACCGTATTCAATCATCGCCATCGAGGTGAACACCTCGCGCACCCGAACCAGCACGCGGGAATAGACATCGCCCGCATCCAGGTGATGCAGCTCCATCGGCAGATCCAGATAACCCGCATAAGGGTGGTCGATACGCATATCCCGCTTAAAACCGCTGGCGCGGATCATGGGGCCGACCGGGCTGTAATCGCGGGCGACTTTCTTATTGAGAATGCCGATACCCTGCGTGCGCTGCCCCATGTTAGGCGTGCTGAGCAGCATGTCGGTCAGTTGGCTGACCTCGGCGCGCATCTCCCGGATCAGCTTGATGGTCTTTAAGCGATCGTCTTTCAGAATGTCGCGGCGGATACCGCCAATCAGGTTCAGACCGTAGGTTTTTCGCGCGCCGGTCAGCATTTCCGCGATGGTCATCGACTTTTCCCGAATACGGAAAAACTGCATAAAACCGGTATCGAAACCGACAAAGTGGCTGGAAAGCCCAATGTTCAGCAGATGGCTGTGCAGGCGTTCCACTTCCAGCAAAATGCTGCGAATGCTGTGCGCCCGCGCGGGAACGACAATGCCTAACGCATTTTCGATGGAAGAGGTGTAAGCCACGCTGTGGGTAAAACCGCAAATACCGCACACCCGGTCCGACAGAAAGGTCACTTCGTTATAGCCCATGCGCGTTTCCGCCAGCTTTTCCATGCCGCGATGGACATAGAACAGACGATAGTCCGCATCGATAATCTGTTCACCGTCCACGAACAGGCGGAAGTGGCCGGGTTCATCTGAGGTGATGTGCAGCGGCCCGATGGGTACCACGCGGGTGGCGCCGGTGGCTTCATTGGTGAAGGTATAGGATTCGTCATCGCGGGTGGGTTGCGGTCGTTGACGGTAATCCATGGCATCCTTGCGCAGCGGATAGAGATCGTCCGGCCAGTCGTCCGGCAACACTAGCCGGCGCTCGTCGGGCAAACCGACCGGGATCAGACCATACATATCGCGAACTTCGCGTTCGCCCCAGACGGCCGCCGGTACGCGGGGCGTCACCGACGGATATTCCGGGTTATCCGGGCTGACCAGCGTTTTGACGATCACCCAGCATTTTTCGCCTTCCTCCATCGACAGCACGTAATAAACGGCGAAGCAGCCATTCAATGAACGTTCATCGTTGCCAAACAGCACGGACAGCCAGCCGCCTTGTCGGTAGTAAAGAAATTCCACCACCTCAGGCAACGAATCCGGTTTGACGGTCAGGGTCAGTTGATTGGATGTTTGCCACTCTTCCTCCAGAATGGCCGCCGGGAATCGCTGCCTGACCTGCGCGGCATAACCGGCGCCGAGTTTGTCAGCAGGGGATCCCTGGCTGGAAGTAGGGGTTTCATTCATCACGATACATCTCCTGACGCGAAAGGGTGGGCGCTGTATGTTCAGCGGTGTGAAGTCCGGTCGTGTCGCCGTCCGCGGTGCGCAGCCAGGGCGGCAGGAACGGGCTATTCAGTTCAATCTCGTTGTGTCGTGCCGCGTTGCTGACGATGGTCGTCGCATTTTCCAGCAGGCGGATAACCGGCTGCGGGATGTGCGTCCCCATCACCAGCATCAGGATCAGCAGCACAACCATCGGCGCGGTGGTCATGATCCCTAATTCGCCTTTACTGACCGCGGTCGGGCTACTGCCCAGCACGGTACTGGCAACCATACGCACCAACCCGGCCAGCACCACGGTCAGCAACGCCAGCAGGGCAATCACCAGCCAGAGATGGCCGGCGGCGAGCCCTGCGCTCACGGTCATAAATTCGCTGAGGAATACATTGAAAGGCGGCATCCCGCCCAGCGCCAGCGCCCCGCCGGCCAGTAAGGCGCCGGTGAGCGGGGCGACGCGCATGATGCCTTTAATCGCATCCATATCGCGCGTGCCGTATTTCAGCAGGACATTGCCGGAACCGCAGAACAGCAACGTTTTCGCCAGGCTGTGATTCAGGGTATGCAACAACGCCGCGAGAATGCCCAGCGGGCCGCCGATCCCCAGCGCAACGGCGATCAGCCCCATGTTTTCAACGCTGGAATAGGCCAGCAGGCGTTTCATATCGCGCTGAACCAGGATCAGGAAGGCGGCGACCGCGACCGACAGCATGCCGAAAACCAGCAGCAGCGTACGGGGGAAGTCGGAACCGATGGCGGCGCTGACGATAATGTAATAGCGCACAATCACCAGCAGCGCGCAGTTCAGCAATACCGCGGACAATAGCGCGCTGGTCGGGCTTGGCGCTTCGCTGTGCGCATCCGGCAGCCAGGCATGCATCGGGAACAGGCCGGTTTTGGTGCCGAAGCCGATGATGATAAAGATAAACGCCAGATGCATCAGCGTGCCGTCCAGTTCGCCCGCATGTTTCAGCACCTCCGTCCAGAAGATGGCGTCGCCCGGTTCCGCCATCACGCTGGCGGCGTTGGCGTACACCAGCACGGTGCCATACAGGCCGAAAGCGACGCCGACCGTACAGATGATGATGTATTTCCAGGCGGCCTCCAGCGAAGATCGCTGGCCGTAGAGGCCGACCAGAAAGGCGGAGCTCAGGGTGGTGGCTTCAATGGCGGCCCACATCAGGATCAGGTTGTTGCTGGTGATCACCAGCAACATGGTGAACAGGAACAGATGGAAGAATCCGTAGTAGTAGCACAGGGTGGTCACCGTGATTTCCCCGCCGTCGACCTCATGGCGCATATAGCCCATGGAGTACAACCCGGTGAGAAAGCCGATGATGCCGAGAATAGACAAAAACAGGGCGCTGAGGCTGTCCAGATGCAGCCAGTTATGTACGGCCAGAATTTCTCCGTGCTGGTACACCAGCCAGACCTGCTGCATGGAAACCGCCAGCAGGGCGAGAATGCCCAGCAGATGGATAAGGCTTACCAGCCTGCGCGCCTGACCGCCGGTAAAGCGGCACAGGAAAGCCAGCAGCGCGGTAACCAGCGGGGTGGCGAGAAGGGTGAGAAGGAGAGCGGTAGTGGTCATGTTGTTCACCCCTTCAGCGCGGTTAGCTGTTGCACATCGAGCGTGTTAAGCGTGCGGTAGATTTTGCGGGCCATCAGGGCCATGACGATCACCGCGAAAATCGCGTCGGTGGCGATGCCGATTTCCACCAGTTCCGGCGCCCGGTTCGCCAGCAGCGCCAGCGTCAAATGAGCGCCGTTTTCCATCAGGCAATAGCCGAATACCTGTTTGAGGATATTGCGTTGGGTGACAATGCACAGCAGGCCGATCATGAAGTGGCCGAGGGAGACCGCCAGCGCCGGTTTCAGCGAACTGACCATCGGCAATTTAACCGGTTCGACCACGAAGTAGCACAGCACCACAATCAGGGTCGCCAACAGGATAATCACCGCCGGGCCGACGACGCCGCCATCGGCCTTCGGGTCGTCCAGCTTGCGAAACGCCCAGTACATAATGACCGGAACCAGTATGACTTTGGTGATAAACGCGCTCAGGGACCACAGATATAGCTGGTGAGCCTGTAGCAGTTCGGCCAGCGAGAAGAAAATCAGCACCAGCACCAGCGACTGTAGCGCATACAGGCAGGCCGATACCGTCGGGCGTCGGGCGCAGATTACCAGCAGGGAAGTGATAATCAGCAACCCGGCCAGGTTATTAATGATCAGAGATCCAGTCATCATTTATCCTTAGTTCAGCCAGATGGCGGCTATAACGCTTGAACATACCGACATGACGATCAGCACGATCAACACCCCCTGCATCGCCCAGGGTACGGGCGTGGCGGCGGCAACTTCTTCGGACGGTTCCCCCGGCACGGTGCGGCCGAACCAATAGAGAAGCCAGGCAAAACTGGCTACCGACTCAATCAGCGAGATAACGAGCAAAGGCAGCAGCCAGACGTATTCCCGCGACAGGCTGAAACCGGCGGCGAACAGGGGGAATTTACTGAAGAAACCGTTAAACGGCGGTACGCCGGCAATCGCCAGCGCCGCGACGCAAAATCCGACGCCCAGCAGCGGCATTTTCCGCATGATGCCTTTCAGCTTCGGCAACATCCGGGTGCCGCAGCTGTAGCTGAGCGCGCCGGCCACCAGGAAAAACAGGCTCTTGGCAAAGGCATGGTTGAAGATGTACGCCACGCCCGCGTCGAACGCCATGCGCGAGCCGAACGTCGCCAGCGACAGGGCGAAGAAAATGTAGGCCAGTTGCGTAATGGTGGAGTAAGCCAGCAGCCGCTTCATGTCTTTTTGCGGCAAATACATGATGAAGCCGTACACCATGGTGATGGTCGCCATGACGATGCCGACCGCGCCGATAATGTGTGGCACCTGCTCGGCGGAAAGGATCGCCCGGGCGAAAATATAGACGCCGACTTTCACCATCGACGCCGCATGCAGATAGGCGCTGACCGGCGTCGGCGCTTCCATGGCGTCGGGCAGCCACATGTGCAGCGGAAGCTGCGCCGATTTCCCCCAGGCGGCGAACAGGATGCCGCTAAATACGATGATTTTGCTGTCGTTGTCCAACTGCGCCAGCGCGCTCAGCGCGAACGTTCCGGTCTGCACGAACAGATAAGCCGCTGCCAGATAAAGCCCGACGGAAGCAATGTGCGTGACCAGCAGCGCTTTCAACGCCGAACGCAGCGATTTCGGCTGCTGGTAATAACCGATGAGCGCCCAGGAGCAGCCGCCGGTGATTTCGAAAAACAGCAGTTGCCCCAGCAGGGTGGATGACAGCGTGACGCCGGCCATCGCGCCGATGAACACCAGTAGAAAGGCGTAATAGCGGTTGGTGCCTTCGTGCGGATGTTCCCGGTTGCCCAATGTCAGATAGCCCGTGGAATAAATGCTGACCAACAGGCCGAGGAAGACCACGGCAAAGCCGATCAGCAGGCTGATGCGGTCGAACAGAAAACCGAACAGCTCAGCCTGGCCGTAGCGGTAAAGGGTATAGGCAACATCCGTTTTCCCCCCGGCCAGATAGCCGTAGCCCAGCCAGGTCATGCCGAGCGTCGCCAGCAAAGCGAACAGGATACAGAGCCCTTTGGCCCGGCGCTGCGGCAGGGCGGCTATCAGCAGCGCGCCGATAAACGGCAGCAGGATGGTCGCAAGGGCAACATTCTTTAAGACGAGAATATCCATGATGAATGCCTACTCCTTATAGACCGGTAAGATAGAAAACGAACGCCAGCGCCGCCACGCCGAAGCCTAACCAGGTAACATGTCCGGTGAGCAGGAAGCGCCCGCGCGCCAGGCTGTTTTCAATTAAGGCGGCGACAAAAAACACCACGATCAGCTTGATAAGAAAGGCGATCGAACCGCCGATCAGGGCGGCCAGCGTAAAGGTTTCGGCTTTGCCGAACGGAATAAAGATGGACAGAAACAGGGCGGCCACCACTACCTGTTTCAGACTGATCCCCCATTTCAGCAGCGCCAGCGCCGCGCCGGAGTATTCCGTCAGCGGGCCTTCCTGTAGTTCCTGTTCGGCTTCGGCCACGTCGAACGGGATTTTGCCCATTTCGATGAAGACGGCGAACGCGCAGGCCAGCAACGCCATCGCGGTGGCGGTTGGCGACAGCCAATGGCGGCCAGCCAGCATGCTGCTGATATTGCCGATGTTGGTGGAGCCGGCAATCAGCGCGACCACCAGCAACGCCAGTATCATTATGGGTTCGACCAGGATCCCCAGCGTGAGCTCGCGGCTGGCGCCGATGCCGGCAAAGCTGCTGCCGGAGTCCAGACCGGCCAGCGCAAAGAAGAAGCGGAACAGCGCGAACAGGTAGAGCAGGGTAATGACGTCGCCGCCGGAACCAAACGGCGATACCCAGGTGACGATGGGCAGCGTCATGGCGACCAGCAGCATCGTGCCGATCAGGACGTAAGGCATCAGGCGAAAAACGCCGCCCGCATGCTGCGGCGAAACATCCTGCCGTTTCAGCAGCTTGAAGATGTCACGGTAGTCCTGCAATACGCCCGGCCCCTGCCGGGAATGCATTTTGGCGCGAATAACCCGCGCCATGCCGGACATCAGCGGAGCCAGCGCCAGCAACGCCAGCGCCTGAATCACCGCGCAGGCGATCAGGCCGGAAACAGGCAAGGCCAGCGTCCCTGAGTTTATCGTTCCTGTGATTGAGCTATCAGCGATCATCATGTTCTCCTCAGGCCATCGTCAGCAGCAGGATCACCAGGGCGGCGACCACATACAGGCAGTAAACCCGGAAGTCGCCATGCTGAATCCGCTGCGTGACGCGGCCGATACGCTGGGCCAGGCCGACCAGCGGCATGACGAGGCGCGTATCCCAGACGGGTTCGGTTCGCCCGGCGGCCAGCGTGGTTTTATCCAGCGCGATTTGCATCATCGGCGCCGGATCCAGCGTTTTACGTATTCGGTACAAGGGCGCGAACATCACGCGCAATGGCTGGGTGAAGCTGGCGGCGGAGGCCGCCATCGCAGGCTCGTAGGCATAGCCGCAGGCCCAGGGCGTGCCGCGTCGGCGAAAATTCAACCGCGTTCCTTTGGCGCCGATATACAGCAGCAACGGCAGGAGCGGCAAGGCCAGCAGCAGGATGAAAATCAGCGGCGCCGCCAGCGAGGTTTGCGCCGGGTCGCCGGGGAACACCAGCATGCCCTGCGCGACAAGCGGCGCGGCGGTTCCCGTCAGGCTGGCGGCGACCCGGCCTATTACCGGCGCCACTGCGCTGGCGCCCACGCCCAGCGCGATGCACAGCAGCGCCAGCAGCCACATGGCGGCGGTCATCGGCCACGGGACTTCCCGCGCCTGAGCCGCTTTCTCGCTGCGGGGCGCGCCGGAGAAGCTGATGCCGTAGACCTTGACGAAACACATGGCCGCCAGCGCGCCGGTAATCGCCAGCATAACGATGGCGATTGGCGCGACCAGCCGCAGTGAGAAGCTGCCTTCTTTATTCAGGGTGAACAGCGACTGGTAGGTAAACCATTCGCTGACGAAACCGTTCAGCGGCGGCAGCGCGGAAATCGCCATACAGCCGATGAGAAAGGCCAGCGCGGTATACGGCATCACGCGCGCAAGGCCGCCCATTTTCTCCATATCTTTGGTATGCAGACGGTAAATCACCGCGCCGGCGCCCAGAAACAGCAACCCCTTGAAGACGGCGTGGTTCAACAGGTGGTACAGGCCGCCCAGCAGGCCAAGCGCCGCCAGCAGCGGGTGATGCGTGGCGATGCCGATCATCCCCACGCCGACGCCCATCAGAATGATGCCGATATTTTCCACGGTGTGATAAGCCAGCAAGCGTTTGATATCGTGTTCGGCCAGCGCGTAGAGCACGCCGAGCACCGAGGAGACCGCGCCGAACGCCAGCACCACCACGCCCCACCAGACTTCAGCGGCGCCCAGCAGGTCGATGCCCACTTTGATGATGCCGAAGATGCCGATTTTCACCATCACGCCGGACATCAGCGCCGAAGCGTGAGACGGCGCGGCCGGGTGCGCGCGCGGCAGCCAGCCGTGTAACGGCAGCATCCCGGCCTTGGCGCCGAAGCCGAAGAAAGCCAGCAAAAATACGATGGACGCCTGCGGCGCGGAGAGGGTCGCCTGGCGGAAATCGGCGAAATCCAGGCTGTTGCTGTGCCGATACAGCAGGAAGAAGGCGATCATGATCAGCACCGAACCGGCGTGAGCGATTAAAAAGTAAAGCAGACCGGCGTTGATGGCTTCTTCGTCCTGATCGGAAATCACCAGGAAGTAGGAACTGAGCGACATCATTTCAAACAGGATGATGAAATAAAAGGCGTTATCGACAACCACCAGCGCTACCATCGAGGCGATAAACAGATTCATAAAGAACCCCATCGCCCAGGCGCGTCCCCGGTACTCCTGTAAATAAGACAGCGAATAGAGCGCGGTGACGACCGTCAGCAGCGAAATAACCAGGATGAGGAACGCGGCGAGCGCGTCCATTCTTAGCGTTAAATGAGCAAACGCGGCGAATGGCCCGGCGAAGGTCGCCGTCAGCAATTGACCGTTGAGCAAAACCGGCAGGGCGGCGGCGATGCCGCAGAGTCCGGCCAGTGCGGAACTGAGGCCGCTCAGCAGAATCGCCACAGACTCGGCGCGGGCCAGACACAGGGACAGCAACGCGCCGACGGCGTAGAGCGTCAGCGCCAGCGCCAACCATTCCAGTGAAGTCATCATAGTTTATTCTCCCGTTCGGTCGCGTCTGGCGGGAAGGGCAGGTTGCCGGCCGGCCATTCCATTGCATGGCGGCGTTTCTCCGCCGTCACGCGTTCGAGTTCCCGTTCGTCGACGATGAACAGCGCCTTGGTGGGACACACCCGGACGCATTCAGGCCCCTGTTCCTGAAAGGCGCAGAGGTCGCATTTGACGGCGACGCTGCGTATTCCGGCATGCCAGGCAAGAAAAGGATTGATGGAGGAAACGCTGCATGGGACGTCGGAAAGCAGGGACAAAGGGATATTCTGACTGAAGGTCTCCGGGATAGCCTGCGGCTTGCTGCCGGACGGCGTTATCGCGCCGAAGGGGCAGGCAATGGCGCAAAGTTTGCAGCCGATGCAGGTATTTTCGTTTAGCACCACCGCCTGATCCTGATGCGTGATGGCATTAACCGGGCAGACTGTGGCGCAGGGCGCATCTTCGCAATGGCGGCATAACACCGGCGCGGTGCCGGCGAGGTCGCGTTCCACCGTCAGGCGCGGATGCGATTGCAACCCCTGGCGGCGGTGTACCTGCGTACAGGCGGCCATGCAGGTGTTGCATCCGATACAGCGTTTGGGCTCCGCAATGACGAAGCGGTTCATAGCCATACCCTCCGTGGGGAAATATTAGCGTTTGCAGCGCTGAAGCATATTTCGTGCCACGTCAGGAAATGATAGCGCCAGAGCGCGGCGGCCAAGGGCTGAGGCAAGAGACGACGGCTATCGCACTGAGGGAGGCGATGCGCTCGACATTAGTGTCGACAGCTTCCCGGCCGGCGGTTTCGACACTTTTGACGATGAGATTATTTTTTACGTCTGGCGCTTTTTCGTCGTGTGGAGACCGGCGGGAATCAGCCGATGGCTGTGTACGGTTTCAGCAGGCGATCCCCGCCTACGGCCGCGGGGATGACGAGGGTGTTTGCGGGGATGACGGAGGGTGTTTGCGTGAATGACGGGGTCGTAGTGGATACCATGTTGATTATCCAAAGTCACATCTCGCCCGCGTGTCATTCCCGCGTAGGCGGGAATCAGGCGATGACTGTGTACGGTTTCAGCAGGCGATCCCCGCCTACGGCCGCGGGGATGACGGGGTGTTTGCGGGGATGACGGGGTGTTTACGGGGATGACAGGGTATTTGTGGAAATGACGAGGGTGTTTGCGTGAATGACGGAGTCGTAGTGGATACCATGTTGATTATCCAAAGTCACACCTCGCCCGCGTGTCATTCCCGCGTAGGCGGGAATCAGCCGATGGCTGTGTACGGTTTCAGCAGTCGATCCCCGCCTACAGTCGCGGGGATGACGAGGGGTGTTTACGGGGATGACGGGGTGTTTGCGGAAATGACGAGGGGGAGGTGGGGATGATGGGGTTGCCGGCGGGGTGGCGAGGCGGCATTCACAGCGCATGGGAGCATGGAAATGCATAGTCTAAAAACAGACGCATTATGTAAATTTATCTCATTTTCTGTAATGAAGACGCTAATTAACAGGGCGTTAGCAATGTCATTATGCACATTGTTTCTACTATGGCATAAAAATTGCAATATTCATTTTTATTACAATGGCAGGATGATATGACCGGCCGCTAGCGTTGGAGGATGATTATGTGTTTGGGTATTCCGGGAAAGGTCGTGGCGTTGGCATCCGGGGACGAACAACTCGCCTGGGTTGATGTCTGCGGCGTCCGGCGCGAGGTGAATATCGCCCTGGTGCTGGATGGCGTGGATCGTCAACAGCTGATCGGCAGTTGGGTGCTGGTTCATGTCGGCTTCGCCATGAGCCGTTTAGATGAAGAGGAAGCGCAGTCGACACTCGATGTTTTGCGGCAGATGGAAGAGTTGGAACAAGATGTTACATATTTTTTGCGTCAATAAATTCGATTTTGTGATGTGAATCAAAAATTGTCCACTCCATGGGGTGATAATGAGAATAAATACCATTAGCGTTCACTCCTATTATGTCTATGTGGCAAAAATTCTTCTTGGCGTTGTGCTGGCTGTTGAGCTGCTCGCTGGCTTTAGCCGCAACCGATTATGTTTCATTTATTCAGGATATCGAATCCCGGCTGGATAAAACGGCTCAGTTGTATGCGCAGCAGAAGCCGGACGAAGCCCGTACCGAAGTGCAAATGGCCTATTTCGAAGTGTTCGAAAATCTTGAAGGCCCCATTCGTATCAATATCTCCGCGCAAAAAAGCTATCAACTGGAAGCGACGTTCGGTGAAATCCGCCGCATGATCGGCGCCGGAAAACCGCTGGCCGATGTACAGGCCAAAATTTCCTGGCTGAAAGGGGAACTGAACGCGGTGCAGCCCGTTCTGGCGGAAGGGCATAAGCTGGTGGCGCAGGAGCAGCACGGCGCGTATGACAATACGGATATCGCGCTGTACTGGCAGCAGAGTTTCAAGATTATCGATGATTCGCTGGCGCAGGCGATAAGCGATTATCAGGCCGGCGATTACAGCAAAGCCAGCCAGAATGTGCAGCAGGCGCTCTATCAGGGGTTTAAAAACTCCGAGATGGAAATGTCCGTGCGTCAGAACCGTTCCGCGCAGCAGGCCGCCGCCATTAATCAGCAGTTCTCCGCGCTGATCGCCATGACGAATCAACCGGATCAGATGAGCGAAGTCGCCTATCGCGTGACGACGCTACTACAGGATATTGAGGATCTGCTGCCGGGGCTGCCCACCACGCGCGATAGCCAGCCAGTCACGGCAACTCCGGAAGACGATGCCGGCATCGCCGCCGATGATGTGCCTGACGCCGACTGGGGCAACGTCGCCGCCGATATCAATCAGGCGATGCTGGACGCTATCGAACAATATCGTCAGGGGCAGTCCCGACCCGCCATAATGGCGGTGCAGGACGCCTATTTCGATCTGTTTGAAGCCAGCGGGATGGAAAACAAAGTCGGTTCCCGCAACGCCGCGTTCAAGTCCACGCTGGAAGGGTATTTTACTCGTCTGGTCAGCCTGATGAGCGCCGGACAGCCGGTAGAACAGCTGCAAGCGCAGGCGGACGCGCTGAAGCAGGATCTGGCGAATGCCGTCGCCATGCTGGGGGACGGCGGCGATACCCACTGGAGCCTGTTGGTCTATAGCCTGTTGATCATTGTGCGAGAAGGGCTGGAAGCGTTGCTGATTGTGGCGGCCATCGTCGCCTATCTGGTGAAAAACGGCCAGCACGATAAGCTGCCGCTGATCCGACAGTCTGTTTATGTCGCGCTGCTGTGCAGCGTGATCACCGCCGTTATTTTCCAATTGCTGTTTACCAACGCCGGCGCCAGCCGCGAGCTGCTGGAAGGCGTCACGATGCTGATCGCCGTGGTGATGCTGTTCTTTATGAGTTACTGGCTGCTGTCGAAAGTGGAAGCCCGCCACTGGAAAGCCTATCTGGAAGGTAAATTGTCGCACTCCCTGAGCAGCGGGTCGCTGGTGGGGTTATGGCTGACCAGTTTCCTGGCGGTTTATCGCGAGGGCGCGGAAACCGTTCTGTTTTACTACGCGCTGGCGGGGGATGCGAACAATATGATGGGGCATCTCTCGATTCTGGCGGGCTTCGTCATCGGCTGCGTGATCCTGGTTATCGCCTATCTGATTATGCGATTCACGGTGGTTAAACTTCCGCTTAAGCCTTTCTTTATGTTCACCGGCTGCTTTATGTATCTGATGGCGTTTGTCTTTGCCGGCAAAGGGGTGCTGGAGCTGATCGAAGGCAAATTGTTTGAACCGACATTGCTGACCGGCGTGCCTGAAATCAGCGGCCTGGGGATTTATCCCTATGTGGAAACGCTGATACCGCAAGCCGCGCTGTTGCTCGCCGCGTTAGTCGCGCTGCTGATTATGCGGCGGCGCGCCGCGGTCGCCTGATTCTGGAAGTGATGAAAAGCGCTAAACGAAAGATAATTTTTTACATTGATGATATGAGGATGGGTTTGATGAACATGCGAAAAAGTCTGATTGCGGGCGCGGTAATCGCCGGTCTTTTCACCGCCCCGGCGGTGTTGGCGTTTGAAGAGTACCCGGCTGGCGAGCCGGTCACTCTCAATGAAATGGAGATTGCTGCGGTTTATCTGCAACCGATCGACATGGAACCTCGCGGTATGGGACTGCCGGCGGCAAAATCGGATATCCATCTGGAAGCGGATATCCATGCGGTTGAAGGCAATAAGAACGGCTTCGGCGCTGGCGAATGGATGCCGAACCTGACTATCGCCTATACCCTGACCAACACCGATACCGGCGCCAAACAGGAAGGCAACTTTATGCCGATGGTCGCCAGCGATGGTCCGCACTACGGCGCGAACATCAAAATGATGGGCGTCGGCAACTACAAGGTGGTTTACCATATCGACCCGCCTTCCAAAGCCGGCATGCATCGTCATACCGACAGCGAAACCGGCGTCGGCCGCTGGTGGAAGCCGTTTGATGTCAGCTTCGACTTTAAATACGTCGGCATTAAGTGATCCTCCCGACCGCGATGCGTTCTTCGTCATCGTGGTCATATTCACCTCTCGGCAGCGGCGCCTGAAGGCGGCGGGCTCCACGGATAGGCGCGAGTAAAGCCGCCGACGCGCCTGCAATTTGAAAGATGACGGGGATATGAGTTATTTCTTTGTGACCACGCTACAGGCGTTCCTGCCGATAGCGTTGCTGTTAGGGTTGAACTGGAGCCACCGTTCCACGCCCGAAATCAGACCGTTAGCCTGGATAACGCTGCTGGCGCTGATTCTCGGTACGTTGGTTGGGGTACGCCTGCCTGGCGGACAGCAACTGCAACTGTGGATAACCGGTATCCAGGCGGCGGCTTTAGCGCTGTTTCTCGTCAGCCAATTTTTCTCCCACGCGCGTATCGGCTATTTCTGGCAAGCGGCGCTGGTCGCCGGCGCGGCTATCCATTGGGGCGGCGATCCCAATCTGAGCGCCTTAACCGCCACCCATGTGGTGAATACCGAACTCCTGCTGAATTTCAGCGCCGTGGTTATCGCCTTAGGCTGGCTGACGTTCAGCGCCGCGCTTTGCGGCATGATCGTCCGACGCATTCGCGCGCTGCGCTGGCCGCTGCTTATTTTGCTGGTCGCCTTATTAATGTTGCCGATCAGCGGCAACCTGCTGTTGCTATTGATAAAGCTACAGGTTTTGGGGCTGACCAAACCGCGCCTGAGCTATGTCGCCCAGGTGACCAACAGCGCCTGGCTGTTGAATTATCTGAGCGCGCTATTAATGGCATTAGCGGCGTTCTGTTACCTGCCGCCGTTATTACGCGCGCGCCGGCGGATGCGCTCGGAAACGCAGGCCATCGCCAAACGTAAAGCCACGGCCGATTACCGCAATGTGCGTCGCACGGTGCTGGCGACCGCGGCGGCGCTGCTGGCGATCGTCTTGGGGCAGCTTTACTGGGATCAGGTGGCATCCCGTCCGCCGCGCCTGTCTGAGGCATTGCCGGTGACGCTGGCCGAAGACGGCAAGGTGCATATCCCGATCGAACAGATCCGCGACGGCAAGCTGCATCGGTTTGTCTGGGTCGCCGACGACGGCAAAGCGGTGCGTTTTTTCGTCATTAACCGTTATCCGGATCGGCTGCGGCTGGGCGTGGTTTTCGACGCCTGCCTGCTATGCGGCGATCAGGGCTACGTGATGGAAGGCAATCAGGTGATTTGCGTGGCCTGCGACGTGCGTATCTTTATTCCCTCCATCGGTAAGGCGGGCGGCTGTAATCCGGTGCCGATAGAAGGCTGGAGCAATGACGATCGCGAACTGGTGATTAGCCACGCGTCGCTGGCGGCGGGCGCCAACTATTTCACGACCGTGATATCCCTGGAGGTGGTCGATCCGGTGGATGGTTCAACGCTCACCAATGTGAAAGCCGAGCATAAGTATCGCTATGCCGGTAAAACCTATTTCTTCTCGTCTGAAGCCAACTACAACCGTTTCCGTGAAAGTCCTGGCAAATATGTCGCCGCCAGGTCGGCGGCTGACGATCAAGCGGAAGGGGAATAACGATGTTATGGCGCATGTTACGCCAGTCCTGGCGCCGAAATATCCGGCGTAAATCGCTGGCGATATTAACGGTCTTTTTAGCGGCCGGGTTGATTTCGGCGCTGTTGGCGGTCTCTATCGATATCGGCGACAAAATGTCGCGCGAATTGAAATCCTATGGCGCGAATATCCTGATTGAGCCGGCGGGACAGGCGGCGTTACCGGCGTTATTCGGCGAACGCAGCAATCCGCTGGACGGGCAGGACTTTCTCGACGAGGCGGAACTGCCGAACATTAAGGATATCTTCTGGCGTAACAATATCGTCGGCTTTGCGCCGTTGCTCAGCGGCGACGTCGAGATTAACGGACAGCCGGTTGCGATATTGGGTACGTTTTTCTCCCAGCCCGTCGCGGTGCCGGATGAAGAGGACTACCGCACCGGACAGGCAACCGTCAGCCCGTATTGGCAGGTCGCCGGTCAGTGGCCGCAGGAGCCGGTTGTCGAAGGGCAAGTCGCCGAGGTGCTGGCGGGGAAACAACTGGCCCGGCAAAATGGCTGGCAGGTGGGCAGCCGGCTTCGGTTGAAGGGGTCGACAGGCGAGATCCCGGCGCGGGTAAGCGGCATTCTGACCAGCGGCGGCGATGAAGAGAATCGTCTGGTGATGCCGCTGGCGGTGGTGCAGCATTTGCTGGGGCTGGAAGGAAAGATTCAGGCGATCCGCGTGTCGGCGCTGACGGTGCCGGAAAACGATCTGTCGCGCCGGGCGCGTGAAAACCTGGACGCGCTGAACGCCGAAGAGTATGACCTCTGGTACTGCACCGCCTATGTCTCTTCCATCGCTCATCAACTGGAAGAGGCCATCTCCGGCTCGGTGGTTCGCCCTATTTGGCAGGTGGCCGCGTCGGAGGGGGTGGTGATCGATAAGATCCAACTGTTGCTGGCGGTGGTCACGTTTGCCGCGCTGGTCGCCGCCGCCATGGGGATCGCCTCGCTGATGACCAGCACCATTATGGAAAGGGCCAGAGAGATTGGCCTGATGAAAGCGCTGGGCGCCCGCCAATGGCAGATCATGCTGCTGTTCTATCTGGAAGCGGCGCTGAGCGGCTTGCTCGGCGGCCTCATCGGCTGCGTGGCGGGCTGGGGGCTGGCGAAGGCGATCGGACTGATGCTGTTTGGCGTGCCGCTCAGCTTCGCTTGGATCGTGATCCCCTGCGTGCTGGTGATTTCGATGCTGATTGCCGTTATCGGCACCTGGTTCCCGGCGCGGCGTATCGCCAAACTGTATCCGGTGGAGGTGCTGTATGGCCGCTAACGCCTGGATGAACGGCATGTTCTGGCGACTGGTGCTGCGCGCGCTACGACTGCGAATGCAGCGGGTCGGCGTGGTGTTCGCCGCTCTGATGGTCGGCGCGGCGATAGTGACCGCCATGTCCGCCGTCTATTTCGATATCAACGCCAAGATGAGTCAGGAACTGCGCACCTTCGGGGCGAATTTCTATATCGGCCCCGCGCGGGGAAGTTCGTTGCCGCAGGCCACGTTCCAGCAAATTATGGATAACGCGCCGGCCGGGCTCATCAATGCGGCCAGTCCCTATCTGTACGGCATGGCGCGAACCGAACTGGAAAAAGTGGTGCTGATGGGCGTGTGGTTCGAATCATTGCGTCCGCTGGCGCCTTACTGGCAGGTGAAAGGCAACTGGATCGGCGTCAGCTTTGACGATCGCAACGCGATGATCGGCGTCAAGCTGGCGGAGCGGCTGAATGTGAAGGTCGGCGACAGCATTACGCTGGTGGACGATGGCGAGAAGCAACGTTTGCAGATTAAAGGCATCGTCGAGTCCGGCGACGCCACGGACAATATGCTGATCGTCAGTCTGGATCTGGCGCAGAAATGGCTGAATAAAGCCGGCACGATCAGTAATGCGCTGCTCAGCGTCAGTAACGATCTGGGACAGGTGGATCGGTTCGCCGGGCGCTTGCAGCAGCAATATCCGCAGTTGGAAATCAGGCCGATCCTTAAGGTCTCGGCTTCCGAAGGTCAGGTGCTCAATAAGATCAAGGGACTGATGGGATTGGTTTCGGCCGTTATTCTGGTGCTCTCATCCCTGTGCGTCAACACGACGTTGATGGCGATTGTCGGTGAACGTTCGCGCGAGTTTGCCTTGCAGAAGGCGCTGGGCGCCAGCGGGCGGGATATTATCCGCCAGATGCTGGCCGAAACCGGCATTATCGCGCTGGCGGCGGTGGCGTGCGGTTCGGTGCTGGGGTACCTGCTGGCTCAGATCCTCGGAATGGCGGTGTTCAATGCGACGATTTCGCTGCGGGCGCCGGTCTTCCCGCTGACGCTGACGCTCTCTTTGCTGGTCGCCGCCGTCGCGGCCATTGTTCCCACCCGGCGGGCGATTTATATCGAACCGGCTAAAGTTTTAAAAGGAGAGTAGTGCGATGTCCTCATTAATAAAGGGTCGGATCGCGGGGCAGACGCCGGAGGCGGTGATTGAGACTCGCGGGCTATACAAGCGTTTCGGACAGGTTACCGCGCTGGAAGATATCAACATTCGCATCGCCCGCGGCGAATTCGTCGCCATCATGGGCGCGTCGGGATCGGGTAAAACCACGTTGATGAATATCCTTACCTGTCTTGATACGGTCAGCGAAGGCCAGGTGCTGCTGGACGGCGTCGACGCCGCCGCGTTGGATGAAGAGGGAAGACGCAAATTTCGCGCCGATAAAATCGGACTGGTGTTCCAGCAGTTTCATCTGATCCCCTTTCTGACGGCGCTGGAGAATATCATGCTGGCGCAGCATTACCACAGCGTGGTCGATGAGGAAGCCGCCAAACGGGTTCTGGCTCAGGTCGGGTTGGAACACCGCATCGGCCATTTGCCCAGTCAGCTGTCCGGCGGCGAACAGCAGCGGGTGTGTATCGCCAGAGCATTGGTCAACGAGCCGCCGGTGATTTTCGCCGATGAGCCGACCGGCAATCTGGATGAAGAGAACGAACAGCGGGTGTTGGATCTGCTGAGAGATTTACACCGTCAGGGGCGCACCATTGTGATGGTGACGCATAACCCTGAGCTGGGTAAGTTTGCCGATCGTATTATCCGTTTGCAGCACGGTAAATATTTAGGCGAGGAGGTTAATCATCATGCGGTGGCGTAACGGGTTAACCCTTTTTCTGGTGTTGGGCGCGCTGGCGTTACTGGGCGGCTGCAAAGAGGAACAGGTAAGCATCGGCGGGAAAGCGCCCGCGCTGGCCGCCTATGATTTAACCGGGCGGCAGGCGGAACTGTCTCGCTGGCAGGGGAAAAGCGTTTATCTGAATTTCTGGTCTTCGGGCTGCGGCGGCTGTCTGGCGGAAATGGCGACATTGGAAAAGCTGAGCCGGCGTTACGGCGATAAGGTCGTGGTGGTGGCGGTGAATACCGATCCGGACGGCGTGGATATTTCCCCGCTGCTGGCGCAGCACCAGATCAGCTATCCGGTGATCCGCGATCAACTGGGGATCACCAAAGAGCGCTATCAGGTTATCGGTACGCCCACTTCATTTATCATCGACGACAACGGTAAGGTGATCGCGCAACATCAAGGCGCGCGGAATGAACAACAGTTGACGGCGTTGTTTACGCGCCTGGCGCACGGGGCGTGACGGGGTTGGCGATTAAATTCGTTGATCGGGTCGACGTCGCCCATTTTTAGCGCCGGCCTGGGCGCTAAATAGCCGAGCCTGCCTATTTTCCCGCGGGAAGCGACGCTGATACCGCCGCCGCCACCGGCTGGGGTTTGATGCGCATCGCATAAATTACGCCAGTCACCAGACAGACGATGCCGGTCAAGGTCAGCAACGGCGGCCAGGTTTGACGCAGGATAAAGGCGTAACATAGCGCCGCCAGCGTTTCGAATACAATCAGCGGACCGATTAGCACGGTTGGCAGACGTTGGCTGGCTTCATTCCAGCATAGGGTGCCCAGCCATGAGCAAAACAGCCCGATGGCGATCATCAGGGGAATGAACACCTCAGGATGAGGGCCAAGCGGCAGGGCGAACGCGCTGTCGGTCAAAGCAAGATGGCCGCATACCAACATATAACCGAGCAAGGCGATCGGCAGCGTGGCTACGCCCTGTGCCGTCGCCCAGGTCGTCGGCGGCAGATCGGCATGCGCGCGCAGCCAGCGGGCGTTGCGCAGCGGATACCAGGTCCAGCAGATCACGGATATAAACGCCAGAATAATGCCGCTGACATAGCGCCAGACATCCAGCGTCACCGTTAAGGATTGCAGTTCGGCAATATTGACGCAAACGAGTCCTACGGCAATCAGCATCAGCGCCGGTATCAGTTGGCGCCATAAAACCCGGCCGTCGCGTTGGCTGTAGAGCAGATTCGCCGTTACCGCGATCGCCACGGGCAACGTGCCGATAATCATGGTTGACACCGGCGCGCCGGTGCGCTGAATGGCGCTGGCGAGAAAGAAGTAGTAAAGCAGATTGCCGACGGTGGTGAGTTTGGCCGCCTCCCACCAGTCCTGACGGGTTAGCCGACTTAGCCGGCGTCGATCCAGCCAGGCCAGCGGTAATGCGATCAGGCCGAACGCCAGATAGCGTCCCGTTGATTGCAGCGCGGCGGGATATTCAGGCACCAGCAGAGGGCCGACAAAGACTAATCCCCACATTAATCCCGCGGAAAGGGCAAAAAGAATACCGGTTAGCATGATTAAACCTGTTTGTTATTTGAATCGCGCCTGTATTGTGACCATCGGACGACCGAGTGCGGCAACGCGCATGCAATATGGCGAGTATACCCGTTTAACGCTACGGCATGACAGACAGGCGGCGTTTTTTTGACAATCTCAGTCAGCGGTTTTTACGCTCGCTTTCCGCGATATGACTCTTCGGCGTTCCTTTATTTTATTGGCATCCGTGGGAAATAGCGAATTGGACGATGATTGTTTAAATAAGATGAAAATAACTTCAATTATTCGGCGGATTCAATGAGGTAGAGATATTCTGTATAAAAGCTCAAATGCGTTTCACCGAATTCATCCCGCGATTACCGGGTTCCGCAAGGTTGAAATTATTCAGGGTATATTAATTATTATATGAGTTTTAATTTTTATTAATTTGTTATATTAGTTTGTTTTGTATTTATTAATTATTGAAAATTAAATATAAAAAATCATGTGACGATAATCACAATGAGGAGATAATAAATAAGATAAAAACGCCTTTATCTTATAACACAGATAAAAGGTATTGTTTTCATGTCTTCATTATTATTATCGTCCTTATTTCCATTGGTATTTATTATGCTGATGGGATGGTTGAGTGGGAAATTAAATTATATGAAACGGGATGATGCCGGCGTATTGGCGACGGTCGTTATCCGTTTTGCCTTGCCGTTGCATTTGTTTATCGGCGCCTTGAATACCGACCCTGATAAAATAAAGAATTTCTCTTTTGTGGCCGTGTTGTTTATCGGTCTGATGGGCGCTTATCTACTGACACTGTGTATTTCCCGATTAGTTTTTCGCCACGATATCAAGACCAGCGCGATTCAGTCGCTTGTCTGCGCCTTTCCCGATATGGCTTATTTCGGCGCGCCGGTGTTGGCGGTGCTAATCGGACCCGAAGGGTTTCTTGGCGTATTGATCGGCAACCTGATCACCAGCGTGTTTATGATCCCGTTGACGATTGTGCTTATCCGTATGGGCGATAACGGCGGCAATGCCGAGCGTCAGGAGAGCTTGGGCATCATGATCATGAGCAATCTGTATAAGGCCGCTCGCAATCCGATCGTGTGGATCCCGATTCTGGGCGTGACGCTCAGCCTGTTGGGCGTCAAAATTCCGGCGCTGTTGTATTCGTCGATTGATATGATGGGTAAAACTGCCGGCGGCATTTCTCTGTTTGCGCTTGGCCTGCTGTTTTATGGCGAAAACCCGAAATTTAATCTGCATACCCTGACCAACATCAGCCTGAAAAATCTGGTACAGCCAGCCATTATGGCCGCAGCCGGCATTGCTTTCGGGCTCAGCCCCAGCCTGATGCAGCAGGTGGTGATTATCGGCGCGACGCCGTCCGCTATCGCCGCCGGCATGTTTGCGATACGCAGCGATACTTATGTTGAATCCGCTTCCTCGGCGATACTGGTGGGAACCGCCGTCGGGATTTTCACTGAAGGCGTGGTGATCTTTATGATGACGTAGCGCGGGGCGGATGGAAAAATGCAGATATCGCCCGGCGCTCAAGCGGCGTCGGGTCACTCCTCTTCTTGCCGTCGCGTGCGATTTTAAATCCGCCGCACGGCCCTTTGATCCCGTGAGAGCGAGATAATCTATAGATGTAAATCTTATAATTCATGGCAAAAAGATTTAACGGTCGCGCGCGGTCAAAAACCATTGTCTTTGTGTTGTATTTGTAATTAATTGAATTTTATGTGTTTTTATTGTTGATGGCGCTGAGTTACCGTTGGAAATGCATTTGGGAGATGGCTTTAGTATAAAAAAATATAAACAAATCCATTTACTTATTTGTCCTGGGTATTATTCCTTCGTATCTCTATTACATGTTTCGGGCAATGGTGATGGAGTGCAAGGTGAATTTCCAGCAATTGAAGATTATTCGTGAATCAGCGCGGTGCAATTACAACCTGACCGAGGTGGCGAATAGCCTGTTTACTTCCCAATCCGGCGTGAGTCGTCATATCCGCGAGCTGGAAGAGGAGTTGGGGATTGAAATTTTTGTCCGACGCGGTAAACGTTTGCTGGGAATGACGGAACCAGGTAAAGCGTTGTTGACGGTGGCCGACAGGATCCTGAATGACGCCAGCACCATTCGCCGTCTGGCGAATGTGTTCACCAACAATGATACCGGGCAACTGGTGATCGCCACCACTCATACTCAGGCTCGTTACAGTCTGCCTCAAGTGATTATGGCGTTTCGTGAACTTTATCCTCAGGTACGTCTGGTGCTGAATCAGGGAACGCCGGATGAAATCGTCGCCATGCTGCATTCAGGGGAAGCCGATATCGGCATTGCCAGCGAACGGCTGATGAACGATCCCTCGCTGGCGGCTTTTCCTTATTACCGCTGGCACCATGCGATCGTGGTGCCGGAGGCGCATCCGCTGGCTCGGGAACAGATTGTGACGCTGGATATGCTTAACGCCGTGCCGTTGATTACCTATCGTCAGGGCATTACCGGACGCTCCCGCGTGGATCACGCCTTCCAGGCGGTGGGGATGGAGCCGGACATTACGCTGACCGCCCAGGATTCGGATGTCATCAAAACCTATGTGGAGTTGGGACTCGGAGTCGGGATTTTGGCCGATAAGGCTTACGATCCGGTTCGGGACAAAGGGCTGGTGCGCCTGAGCGCTGAACATCTGTTTGAGGCGAATACCGTCTGGCTGGGATTAAAAAAGAATCAGTTACAACGTAACTACGCCTGGAAATTTATCCAGCTATGTAACACCGAACTGTCGCAGGCGGAGATTAAAGAGCGGGTATTTGCAGAGAATGATGAGAGCGTTATCGATTTCCAGATTTAATTTTTCCGCCTGTTTCTTCCCCCGGCCTCTTGCGGGATATCGCATGGGTATCCCCGGCAATCCGTTAAGATAACTGATTAACCAGCCAGAACATTTCTGGCTGGTCGCGCTTTTTCACGCTTGTTTTCTACCGCGACCAAATCGTCGCGCAAATGCATTCCATTAGCATAATTATGGCTTTGCTTATGAACAATCCACTTGATCTCACCGTGGCGGGATAGTAGCATCCCTCGGCATAACAATAACATATGTTTGGTGTTTTGTTTTTAGATACAAATACTTGTGCGCTTTTATTGAATAACTATGTGATTCATCCTTGTGTACTGGCATCGAGAAAATTTTCGCCTGCCGCCCATCAAACATACCCGATATTCGTCACCTCCACGCTTACTTTACGGCTCAATTTGAGCTGAAATTTGCGCTATCGTCGTTCGTTCCCGGCGAGGAGTTTTGAAAGGAAGAGCTCTATGAAAATACAGAAAATCAGCCTGGCCTGGCAAATTCTTATTGCGTTAATCCTGGGTATCGCGCTTGGCGCGGTATTGCACGATCAACCTGAAAACCGGCAATGGCTTGTCAGCAATATTCTCAGCCCTGCCGGCGATATTTTTATCCGGCTGATTAAGATGATCGTCGTGCCGATTGTTATCGCGACGCTGATTGTGGGGATTGCCGGTGTCGGTGATGCCAAGAAGTTAGGACGGCTTGGTTTTAAGACCATTATCTATTTTGAAATTGTCACCACGCTGGCCATTATATTGGGGATTACGTTAGCGAACGTGTTTCAACCGGGCGCGGGGATTGACATGTCGATCCTGACGGCTGTTGATATTTCTCAATATGAGAAAACCACCGAACATGTGCAAAATGGTTCCCATAGCCTGGTTGGCACCGTGTTGTCCTTAATCCCATCGAACATTTTTTCCGCTATGGTCAATGGGGAGATGCTACCGATCATTTTCTTCTCGGTATTGTTTGGCCTGGGGCTCTCTTCTTTGCCAAAAGAGCACCGTGAGCCGCTGCTGAAGGTGTTTCGCGGCGTTTCGGAGAGCATGTTCAAAGTTACGCACATGATCATGCGTTATGCGCCTGTCGGCGTATTTGCCCTGATTTCCGTTACGGTGGCCAATTTTGGTTTCGCCTCATTATTACCGCTGGCGAAACTGGTTGTGCTGGTCTATGTCGCGATACTGTTTTTTGCCCTGGTGGTGCTGGGCGCGATTGCCCGTGTGTGCAAACTGCGCGTTATCACGCTGATTCGCATCCTGAAAGATGAACTGATCCTCGCTTATTCCACCGCCAGCTCAGAAACGGTGTTGCCGAGCATCATTGAGAAGATGGAAGCCTACGGCGCGCCGAAATCGATCACCAGCTTTGTCGTGCCGACCGGCTATTCGTTCAATCTGGATGGTTCCACGCTTTATCAGAGTATTGCGGCGATCTTTATCGCGCAACTGTATGGCATCGAGTTGTCGATCGGCCAGGAAATCGTGCTGGTCGTGACCCTGATGCTGACCTCGAAAGGGATTGCCGGCGTGCCGGGCGTCTCCTTCGTTGTGCTGCTGGCGACGCTGGGCAGCGTGGGGATCCCGTTGGAAGGTCTGGCGTTTATCGCCGGCGTGGACCGTATTCTGGATATGGCGCGCACCGCGCTGAACGTGGTCGGCAATGCGCTGGCGGTGCTGGTGATTGCCAAATGGGAAGGGCAGTTCGACGAGAAAAAAGCGCGGCAATATGAGCGTGAGTTAAGACACGTCGGCAGCGAACCCGTGCAACAAAAGGAAGGTTTTTAAACGCCGGCGTTATACAGAACCCCGGGATGAGGTTGGCGTAGTTACGCCTCCCGGGGTGAATTGTCTCGCTTCGCCTAGTGGCTGACCGAGGATGAAAAAACGTTTACCACCACAACGCCGCCGATAATCATGCCTAAACCGATGAGTGCGGGTAAATCCAGTTTCTGACCGTAGAATAACCACCCGACGGCGCCGATGAGTACAATACCGACGCCAGACCAGATAGCATAAATTATCCCTATCGGTAACGTCTTCATGGTGATGGAAAGGCACCAGAATGAGAGTCCATAACAGACAACGGTGATGATACTGGGCAACAAACGGCTAAAACCCTCAGACGCTTTCAGACAGGTCGTTGCAATCACTTCCATCACAATGGCTACGGCAAGAAAAATCATGCCTCCATTACTCATATTTTTTTACCACCATTTTGCAAAATAACCGACTTTGTTTCACTGCGGCTCAACTCGCCGGGAAACTGCGGCAGACATTCTCTCATCAACCATCCGGGCGGGCAATGTCTTCCATCTGCCCACCGGGCGGGCTTACCGGCGCTGGAAATCCAACGTTATCAGTTGTTTCCGATTCGGTAATACCGTAATAGCTTTCGCTTTTAATGAAAAGCCGATCGCCGCCATGGCGGCAGTGGTGGTTTCTTCATTGATCTGATGATACACCTGTGAGATATCAACGAAGGCATCCTGATAGGGTGATGCGGATACAAAACCATCGTCGTTATTTTTTTGAATCACGCAGGAGACATATTGGGCTGGATGATTTTGCAACCTGGCGCAAAATACCTCTAATCCGATATATTCAATAAGCAGATTGGCGACAACTAAATCCACCGCGGGGAGCTGTGTGTCCGGCCGGGTCAGATCGAGGTTTAACAGCCTCAGCGTATCGCCCATATGGCGATAACGCTGCCGGCAGTTTTTCAGGTAGTCTTCGTTGATATCCACGCCATACGCTTTTTCAATCGACTTGCCGTCAATATGTTCCAGTCCGTTACCGCCGGCCACGCCAAGTATACATAATGTTTTTACAGGAAAATCATTGAACTGGTGGCGCATAATGTTGTTCAACGCCTGTAGCTGCCCAACGTCCGGCAGTTGCATATGTGATTCATAATCGGACAAGGAAACCTTTTGCCACGGATTCGTCATCTATTCCCCCTTGTTGTCTTCTGATAATAAGACTAATCATCATTATTTTTATTAAAAATAAATTTCACTGGGTAATTACATTGCTCTGGATTATTGCGGCTGTCGCGATTGCGAATATTATCGCCGCTTAGATCATTAAACGCCGCACGCAGGGAAAAGTCACCCTGCTATAGGTAATGGGAGCAAGATAATAAGCCGTTTATAGATCGGTCATGTGAAAGGGAATAGGCAAATGGAGAATGAGTGTAATCACTTATTTTTGGAGATAAATGATTATTAGAGGAAATGTAAGCATTCTGTTCCTAATCAAGTAAAACAAAAGACCGTCCGGTTTTCCGAACGGTCTTGTCATACAGAAGTGGTAATTAGAGGAAGCCGTACAAACCGGCAAACACCCAGCCGAATACGCAGGATGTAAACACCCCGATTAAGCCCGGCAGGATGAAGCTGTGGTTAATAACAAAACGGCCGATTTTTGTTGTACCTGAGCGGTCGAACTGAATGGCGGCCAGGTCGCTTGGGTAGGTCGGCAGAATGTAGTAACCGTAACAAGCGGGCGCGGAGGCGACGATATAAGCCGGGTTGATGCCGATCGCCAATGCAATCGGCACAATAGCGGCTAAAGCGGCGGCCTGAGAGTTAACGAATTTCGACACCAGCAGCAGAATAATCGCGTAGGCCCACGGGTACTGTGATACCAGCGTACCCAGCGTGGATTTAATCTCTTCCAGATGCGCGCCGAACATGGTTTCCGCCATCCAGGCAACCCCATAAACGGCGACGATGGCGATCATACCGGAGCGGAACACCTCGTTTTTCGAGATGGAAGCCGCGTTGGTTTTGGTGGCGATAATGATGATTGCGCCAGCCAACAGCATAAACATCTGAATAACCAGCACCATGGATAAGGGCTTACCGCCGAAATGCGGACGCAATTCGGATACCGCGCCCAGAATGGCGACGGCGGCAATGGCGGTCAAAAAGATCCACATGGCGACCCAGTTGCTGCGCGGCAGTTTTTTGTCCAGCAGCGTCGCGGTATCGCCATACACATATTCCTTGTTTTCCGGAACAGAGATAAATTTCTGAAACTCCGGATCCTTATCCAAATCTTTACCGCGGAACCAGCTAAAGATACCAATGGCCAGAATACCCAACAAGGTTGACGGAATGGTAATCGACAGCAGGTCGAGGAACTCCAGGTGTTTGCCGTGGAAGGTAAAGTTAGCCAGCATCGCCACCAGCGACACAACGGCTACCGATACCGGACTGGCGATAACCCCCATCTGCGCGCCGATGGAGCTGGCGGCCATGGGTCTTTCCGGACGGATATTATTCTTGATGGCGACATCGTAAATAATCGGCAGGATGGTATAAACCACATGGCCGGTACCGCACAGGATGGTCAAGATACAGGTAACGAACGGCGCGATAATCGAAACATATCTGGGATTACGCCGCAGCAGACGCTCAGCGATCTGCAACATCACATCCAGACCGCCTGAGGCCTGAAGCGTAGCCGATGCCGCCACCACAGCGATGATGACCAGCATAACGTCAATAGGCGGTCTGCCTGGCTGGAGCTTGAATACAAATACCAGAATAACGAGCCCGATACCGCCTAATAATCCCAGAGCTATCCCACCTTTTCTTGCCCCATAAAAAAGGCAGATCAGGACAATGACTAATTGAATGATAAAATCCATTATATACCCCATTGCTCGAAGTGACGGGTTAATTAATAAAGTTGTCTTACCTTCGTCACGGGTACTATATGGGGCGTTTGCGCTTTATTTTTTTGATCTGAGTCTACTATTTTTTATCTTTCAGTATTTTATTCAAAATAGAAGAACTAGCTCTCAATAATCATCTCTCTTTGGTTTATTTAGTTTTTTAATTATGACTTTAGTTTTTTAATATGAATTGAAAATCAATGGATTATATTCATATTGAACAGGGTTTTAAATATTAAAAATCTATCACTCCATTGTTATTTTTTTGTTGTTGGTTGGTTCTCTGTTATGACTTTCTCGGTTTTATTTTTTTGATAAATAACCTTTATTTTTTTGAGGTTAAGCGTTTTTTTGTGGTTGATTTTTTTTAGTTTATTGATTTTTATTTGATTTTTTATTTTAGATGAAAGGGCTGTTTGCCGGGCGAAAATGTCAATTATCGTTTTTTTTCAATATTCCAATTAATGATAATAACCAGGTTATTTTAAGCTGTTTTTATCTAATGATGTTTTCCAAGCCGAGATTTTCTTTTTTTAAAAATGGGATTTTGAAAATAAACCGATCTGAATTGCCGGTTGCATTAGTTTAAAAATAAAATTGCTTATGCCGATTTGGCGCTAAGTTTTTATTGGCGTATAAAATCTATGAGGGAATTAGATTGGTATAAAACGAGGCATGGACAACCGGCACCGTAACTTGAAAAAATGAAAGGGGCTATTTTTTACAGGCATCGCTTAGTCATGGTTAAAATAGCTGGCGAGTCGATAGAGCATCGTTTTGATTGCGTAGGGCTGATTATTCTAATCTGTCAGGCGCGTGAATCTCCGTCTGTTATCGTTGCCCGCCGTCTGATTTCCGGCGGCAATGGACTACACTTATCTGAACATTCCTCAATCCATTGTCTATCAGGAAATCAAACATGACTAAATCCGATCCCCAAAAAGATGCCACTGTCAGCGAAGGGCTGGCGAAAATGCGTGAGGCGGCGGATAAGCTGACCGAAGAAGAGGTGGCCGCGTTGGCTGAAAAGGCGAAAAAGGCGGTGACGGACGCGAAAAAAGAGGCTGAACAGAAACGTTAGCGATACCGCATCGTCTCATGATGAACGAAAGGTCGCGTTGTTGATATTAACTGACGAGCCGCGGGTATTTTATACAGCGTAAAGTGGCCGATATTTTGCATGTGTCTTTTATAAGTGAAGAACCAGTAACGCGTAAAAAACCACTGATTTTCTGTTTATAAGGGAAGTGTTATGCACGATAAATTGCTCATAGATGGTAAACAAGTTGCGGGTCAGGGGGACGTGCTGGCGGTTTTTAATCCCGCAAATGGAGAGCAAATCGCATTGATAGCGCAGGCCGACCTACATCAGGTTGATGCCGCGGTGAAAGCCGCCGATGCGGCATTCGCGCAGTGGGGAAAAACGACGCCCAAAGATCGCGCCGCCTTATTATTAAAAATTGCCGATGTGATCGAGGAACATGCCGCGGAGTTTGCCCGACTGGAATCCCTTAACTGCGGTAAACCCTATCATGCGGTGCTGAATGACGAAATACCGGCCGTTGCCGATGTGTTCCGGTTTTTCGCCGGCGCGGCGCGTTGTCTGAGCGGTTCGGCGGCGGGCGAATACCTTGAGGGGCATACCTCAATGATCCGGCGCGATCCGGTCGGCGTGGTGGCGTCTATCGCCCCGTGGAACTACCCATTGATGATGGTGTCCTGGAAACTGGCGCCGGCGCTGGCCGCCGGTAACTGCGTAGTGCTGAAGCCGGCGGAACAAACGCCTTTGACCGCCCTTTACCTGGCCCATTTGCTGGCGGATATTCTGCCTGCCGGCGTACTGAATATCCTGTTCGGCAACGGCGCCGGCGTGGGCAACGCGCTTACCGGCCACGAAAAGGTGCGCATGGTCTCCCTGACCGGGTCGATCGCCACGGGCGTGAATATTATTTCCAACACGGCATCCAGCGTTAAACGCACGCATATGGAGCTGGGCGGTAAAGCGCCGGTCATCGTTTTTGACGACGCGGATATCGAACAAGTGGTTGACGGCATTCGTAGTTTTGGTTTTTATAACGCCGGTCAGGACTGTACCGCCGCCTGTCGCCTTTATGTCCAGCGCGGCGTTTATGATCGGGTCGTGACTGAACTGGGTAAGGCGGCGTCTACGCTGAATATGGGCGATCCGATGGATGAAAACACCGAACTGGGACCGTTGATTACCGAAGCGCAATTGGCAAGGGTCGCTGGTTTTGTCGAAAGAGCCCGCGCGCAGGCGCATATCACCGTGGTAACGGGCGGTAAGAAAAGAGAAGGAAAAGGGTATTATTTCCAGCCGACCGTGCTGGCCGGCGCCCGTCAGGAAGATGAGATCGTCCAGAAAGAGGTTTTTGGTCCGGTGGTTTCCATCACCCCGTTCGATGACGAAGAGCAGGTGATTGGTTGGGCTAATGATTCCAACTATGGGCTGGCGTCATCCGTGTGGACCAGGGATATCGGCCGTGCGCATCGTCTGGCGGCCAACTTGCAATATGGCTGCACCTGGGTGAATACCCATTTTATGCTGGTCAGTGAAATGCCGCACGGCGGACAGAAACTATCCGGCTACGGAAAAGATATGTCGATATACGGCCTGGAGGATTACACCCTTGTTCGCCATATCATGATCCGACATTAGTCCCGTCTGAGCGTACAACGCCGCATGACCTGCGTTTTCACCGCGGTAATGCGGCGTGAGTCAGTCTTCCCCACCTGCTTATATTTCCCGCGCGCGAACGCTGCATCCTGATGGTGTGATTGCACTATTGTGGGGCGATGTGAGCTTTTGTGGTGCAAATAAAGGGTGTTTATCGGTTTATTTTCTAAAAACAAGCCCTCTATTAGCTTTTAATTCTGATGGTTAATTTTTATTTGTCTTTTTATTTCGCTTTTGTAAGCCATATCAGGTTTTAATCTTTTATTAGCTTTCGGGGCTGCTTACTGGCGTGTTATGTGCATTAATTAAACTGATATCGCGTGATATCAGTTATAAAGGAGCGCATTTTGTCCAGATCAACGTCAAACCTCAACCCGCTAGAGTGTACTCAGCAGGCATTGCATTGGATTAAAAGCGAAAACTTAACCACCGATGAGGTGGCGGCATTAAATCGCGATGTTCTAACTTCTTTTCGTGAATACGTCAATCCAGGTTTTCTTGAATACAGAAAATCCGTCACCTCCGGGGGCGAGTATGGCGCGGTTGAATGGCGCGCCAGCGGCCCGAATACGTTAGTCGATACCCAGGGAAATGAATATCTGGACTGTCTGGGCGGCTTTGGCATCTTCAGCGTTGGTCACCGCAATCCCACCGTTATCGCCGCGGTAGAGCAGCAGCTTGCCAAGCAACCGCTGCATAGTCAGGAACTTCTCGACCCGCTACGGGCCATGTTGGCTAAAACGCTGGCGGCATTAACGCCGGGCAATCTTAAATACAGTTTTTTCAGCAACAGCGGAACGGAATCGGTTGAAGCGGCGCTGAAACTGGCCAAGGCTTATCAGTCCAAACGCGGTAAATATACGTTTATCGCCGCGTCGGGCGCGTTTCACGGTAAGTCGCTCGGTGCGCTGTCCGCTACCGCCAAGGCTGAGTTTCGTCGTCCTTTCATGCCGTTGATTCCTGGTTTTCACCATGTTCCTTTTGGCGATATCAGCGCTATGAGGAAGCAGGTTCATCAATGCCAGAAGACCGGAGATGACGTTGCCGCCATCATCCTTGAACCCATTCAAGGGGAAGGCGGCGTAATTGTGCCACCGGATAATTACTTACCTGCAGTCAGAGCATTATGTGATGAGGTTGGGGCATTGCTGATTCTGGACGAAGTGCAGACCGGCATGGGGCGGACGGGCAAGATGTTTGCCTGTGAGCATTATGGCGTTCAGCCCGATATTCTTTGTCTGGCTAAAGCGTTGGGCGGCGGAGTGATGCCCATCGGCGCGACGGTGGCGACGGAAGAGGTCTTCTCCGTACTGTTTGAAAATCCGTTCCTGCACACCACAACCTTTGGCGGCAATCCGCTGGCTTGTTCGGCGGCGCTGGCGACCATCAATGTCCTGTTGACCGATAACTTACCTGAAAAAGCCGCGCAGCAAGGCGCTTTCTTGCTGAAAGGACTGAAGCAGTTGGCCGCCGGCTACCCGGAATTGATTGCCGAAGTTCGTGGTCTTGGTTTGTTGCAGGCTATCGAGTTCAAGAAAAACGAGATTGGTTATGCGTTCGCTAAAGAACTTTTCCATCGCAACATTCTGGTCGCGGGGACCCTGAATAACGCTAAATCCGTTCGCATTGAACCGCCGCTTACCATTACCCATGAACAGTGCGTTCGGGTGTTGAAAGAGGCGGGAGAAGTGTTGAAAAATTTAAAGGCGATGATGCAGGAAGAGAATAACATCAAGGAATTCGCCGTCGAATAAGATAGCGATACGGATATTCAGCCTTTTCTTATGCCATTCAAAAAGCCAGTCAGCCAGACGCCGACTGGCTTTTTGCATACAGAATCCCCTGCTTAGCTCTGTTTCTTATACATAAATCCAAGGAACCTCTAGAGGCCATGTTTATTCTGGTCTTGGGTTCATTCTTGGTTCTTTGTTTTTTTGCTTTTCGTCGGCGTAAGAAATGACGGCCTTCTGGCGCACGAAATAGCGCTGAGCTCACATATACCGTGTGACTAAGAGACCGGCTTAGCTGGAGGCCGTTATCGTTCGCCAGCGTTTTTCTTTCGCGTCGCATTCCAGTTTCCCAACTGTCAGCTATTAGCCCGTCGTTAGTCCGCTACTATCTCGGGCAAGGACTCAGGGATGGCGAGGGCGGGGGATGCAAACACATGATGCGATATTTAAACAGTTTCTCGGTGATATTGATGTCGCGCGGGATTTCCTGTCGATCCATTTACCGCCGGACATCAGGGAACGTTGCGATTTCGCCACATTGCGGTTGGAGCCGGCGTCATTTATTGATGACAAGCTGCGTTCAAGGGTATCGGATGTGCTCTACTCACTGCATACCTCCGCGGGGAAAGGCTATATTTATTGCCTTATTGAACACCAGAGCAGGCCGGAAAAACTCATGGCATTTCGCTTGTTGCGCTACTGCCTGGCGGCGATGCAGCAGCATCTGGAACAGGGACATAAACAATTACCGCTGGTGGTGCCGTTACTGTTTTATCACGGTAAACGCTCTCCTTATCCCTATAGTCTGCGCTGGCTGGATGGTTTTGATAATCCGCAGTTGGCCGCACAAATTTACGGCGACGCATTCCCGCTGATAGATCTGACCGTCATGCCGGATGAGGAAATTAAAACGCATCGACGCGCGGCGTTGCTGGAGTTGGTTCAGAAGCATATTCGTACCAGGGATATGCTGGAACTGGCGCGGGATATCGGGTTATTATTTGAACGCTGGCAGGTGCCGCTGGCGCAGAAACGGGCGCTGTTGTTTTATATTGCGCAGACTGGCAATACCTCCAGACCGGCAAAGTTTATCGATACCGTGACTGACGCGCTATCCGCGGATAAGGAAGAGATCATGACGATTGCACAACAGCTTGAGAAGATTGGTTTTGAGAAAGGTATCCAGCAAGGGCTGAAGCAGGGAGAAAAGCGCGGCATAGAAAAAGGCATAGAAAAAGGCATGAAAGTCAGCGCTTGCCACATCGCTCGCCAATTGCTGCAAAGCGGTATGGACAGAGAAAAAATTCAGCAGATTACCCGGCTTTCGGATGAAGAGATGGCGCAGTTATCCGGTAAGGCTCCATTCGATCCTGAAAATTAATCAGGGAAACGATTTTTCCTGGCGCAGTGCGACGCCCTACCGTGATAACGTTAATGCGACTCAGGTTGCGCCAGCTTTTCCACCCTATCCAGGCGCTCTTTCCACGGGTCGGCCTGTTCTATGATGTGTTCCGCGCCGTTGGCCGGAACGATCAGAATGTTGTCTTGTTGCTGGCGATAGCGCTCCCATGCTGGCAGATTGGCGCTATCCGGCCGACCGGTACGGGCAAAATTCACCCAGTACTGCTGCATTTGCCGGGCGACGGCGCGATCCTTTGCCGTGAGCCGATCTCCGTAGCGCGCGGTCAGCGTATTAAACACATAAGGGATCTCGCTGGCATGCACCGCGGCCGGCCATTGCGCGCGCATACTGTCCGCGACATAGCCAAAACGATACTGCCATACCGGAATCCCGGCCTTATCCCAGATGCGGGCGACAAAACGCGCAGGCTCAACCATCAGCGTATCGCTGGCAATCGCCTGAGCGACCGCCTGAGGCGTCATGTCCCGATAAGCCAGCCTGGCTTGTCGGCGATCGGCTGCGGCAAAAACCGCCACCGCCTCATCCAGGGTTTCCACCCTGGGAGGAAAGCCGACATCGGCGTCGGTTGCGCCAATTATCAGCGGTACGCGCTGAAATGCCCCCTGGCGATAAAGATCCTGTGGTTCGCCGCCGATCAGTTTGCCGTCGAGCATCGGGCCGGAGTAATCCGCTGACGTCATCGTCGCCATATTCAGGCCGTTGACCACCTTGTCCGCCGGAATGCTGCGTAACGCCGCCAGCGCGTGTTCTTTTTCCCCGCGGATGCCATTGGCTTGCGCAAACGCCAGCCCGGCTTGCTCCGCTTTGGCCCAGTCTTGAGCGATCGTCAGATTATGTCTGCCGCCGCCCGATTGAATAATAGCCTTGTGAAACAGCCCTTGCGCCAAATCGGTGGTGAGCAGCGAATGGATGGCGAACCCGCCGGCGGATTCACCGAACAGCGTGATGTTTTGCGCATCCCCCTTAAATTGAGCGATATTTTTTTGCACCCATTTCAGCGCCGCAATCTGATCCATCAGGCCGTAATTGCCGCGCAGCGGCTGGTCGGCCAAGGCGGGATGGGCGAAGAAACCAAAACGGCCGACGCGATAGTTGAAGCTGACGAATACCACGCCCTGTCGTGCAAACGCTTCACCGGCATAGACGCTGGGTGATGAACCGCCGTTGACGAAACCGCCGCCATAGATCCACACCATCACCGGCAGTGGTCCATGCGCGTTGACGGGGCGCCACACGTTAACCGTCAGGCAATCCTCGCTGAATCCGACGCCAAGCGGAGCGGCATCGCCGGGAAAATGCTCCTGCATGCAATCTTTACCGTATGCGCTCGCCGGACGCACGTCCGTCCAGCGCGCAACCGGCTGCGGCGGTTGCCAGCGTAGTTCGCCGACCGGCGGCGCGGCAAAGGGAATGCCTTTGAAAGCATCGACGCCCTGCGCGGTGGTGCCGATGATACGCCCGCTATCTAGCGTAACTTCGGGCTCGCCGGCAAGAGCGGCATGGCAGAGCGAAGAGATAATCATCAGCCCGATCGCGAGCGTTTTATTCATCGATGTTTGTCCTTTTTTAGTCCCAAAAATTTGTCAGACAGGTTCGTCTTTATTTATTCGGTCGGTCATTCCCGGTCAATCTACTTATAGGGCGCATGTCCGGAGGTGACAATATTGAGGGACTAGATATGTGAGTCAGCTTTCATTCTTCCGGTTACCACAGGAATGGCGCTATGTCCTTTGAAATCATTGGATTTAACGTTCAACGCCAGCGCCGTGAAGCGTTTCGGGGCGGGCGAGTGCGGGAATAAACGGTCGTCGCTTTGCGGCAAAATTTTTCCGGGCAGTAATAATCAGGTAGTAGGACGCAGCGTCATTTTTCATGACTGAGGGTTATCAGGCAAAACCGATTGCAGTAATAGTTCGTACATACTCGTACAATTGGACTATATTGTTCATCGATATTTCTACCGAGTTCTGCCGCAGACAGGCAACTGCCAGCCCAGGATTAGTTTAACTAATTAAGGATGTTATATGGCACGTACAACCCCCATTGAACGCTATCGCAATATCGGCATTTCCGCCCATATCGATGCCGGTAAAACCACCACCACGGAACGTATTCTGTTTTATACCGGGGTCAGTCACAAAATGGGCGAAGTACACGATGGCGCGGCGACCACCGACTGGATGGCGCAGGAGCAGGAACGCGGTATTACCATTACGTCGGCGGCGGTGACCTGTTTCTGGCAGGGGATGGATCGCCGTTATCCTCAGCATCGGATCAATATTATCGACACGCCCGGACACGTGGATTTCACGATTGAAGTGGAACGATCCATGCGTGTGCTGGATGGCGCGGTGATGGTGTACGACTCTGTCGGCGGCGTACAGCCCCAGTCGGAGACAGTGTGGCGTCAGGCCAACAAATATCATGTGCCGCGTCTGGCGTTCGTCAACAAAATGGACCGCCCCGGCGCCAACTATTTCCGTGTTTATCAGATGATGATTGACCGGCTGAAAGCTAATCCAGTGCCGATCGTTATTCCCATTGGCAGCGAAGAGCATTTTATTGGCGTGGTCGACCTGATCAAGATGCGCGCCATCATTTGGGATGAAGCCTCCCAAGGCATGACCTTTAGCTATGAGGCGATCCCGCATGACCTGTTGCCGACGGCGCAGGAATGGCGGGAGAAAATGGTCACGGCGGCGGCGGAGGCGTCTGACGAATTAATGACCAAGTATCTGGAGGGTGCGGCGTTGAGCGAAGAGGAAATCACGCTTGGTCTGCGCATCCGCACCATTGCCGGTGAAATTCAGCCGATGCTGTGCGGTAGCGCATTTAAAAATAAAGGGGTGCAGCGCATGCTGGACGCCATTATTGAGCTGATGCCGTCGCCGCTGGACATTCCCCCGGTCAGCGGGACTGATGAAAAAGGCAACGTGGCGGTGCGTCATGCCGACGACAACGATAAGTTCGCGGCGCTGGCGTTCAAGCTGATGACCGATCCCTATGTCGGCCAACTGACGTTTATCCGGGTCTATTCGGGCGTGCTGAAAAAAGGCGACAGCGTGTATAACCCGGTAAGGGGCAAGAAAGAGCGCATCGGACGTATCGTCCAGATGCATGCCAATGCCCGTCATGAGGTGGATGAAATCCGAGCCGGGGACATTGCCGCCTGCGTCGGTCTGAAGGAGGTGACCACCGGGGAAACCCTGTGCGATCCGGATGCGATACTGACGCTGGAACGCATGGAATTCCCTGAGCCGGTGATTTCGCTGGCGATAGAGCCGAAAACCAAAGCCGATCAGGAAAAAATGGGGATTGCGCTGCAACGGCTGGCGTCGGAAGATCCCTCATTCCGCCTGAAAACCGACGAGGAATCCGGTCAGACCATCATTTCCGGCATGGGGGAACTGCATCTGGAGATCATCGTCGATCGCATGAGGCGTGAGTTCGGGGTGGACGCCAATATCGGCAGGCCGCAGGTGACCTACCGCGAAACGATACGCAGCAAAGTGACGGATGTGGAAGGGAAGTTTGTCCGGCAGTCCGGCGGTAAAGGTCAGTACGGGCATGTGGTGCTGACGGTGGAGCCGCAGGAAGCGGGCAAGGGTTTTGTGTTTGAGGATGCGACCAAGGGCGGGGTGGTGCCGCGAGAATTTATTCCGTCAGTGGAAAAGGGCGTCCGTGAAGCGATGATGACCGGCGTTCTGGCGGGGTATCCGATTGTCGACGTCAAAGTTACGCTGACGTTCGGTTCTTACCATGAAGTGGACTCTTCGGAAATGGCGTTCAAGATGGCGGCGATTTTCGGTTTCCGCGAGGCGGTCAAACGCGCCAATCCGGTGATCCTGGAGCCGGTCATGAAGGTTGAGGTTGAAACGCCGGAAGAGTACGCCGGCAGCGTCATGGGCGACCTGTCGTCTCGCCGCGGTCTGGTGCAGGGGATGGAAGAGATGATCACCGGACGGATTATCCGCGCCGAGGTGCCGCTATCTGAAATGTTCGGCTATTCCACCGCGCTGCGCTCGATGTCGCAGGGGCGCGCCACCTACACCATGGAGTTTAAGCACTATGTGGAAGCGCCGCGCAATGTGACGGAAGAGATTATTGCGGCCCGTCGTTCACGTTAAATAACCGCTATCCAGCTTCTCCCTGTTCCGGGAGAAGCTGTGAGGGTAACCCCACTACCTGAGAGCGTGAGGCGGGGTAAATATTAGCCGCCTCCCCGCGTTACCCTGATTGTGTTATTATAGCGCTATTCAGTACGCTGCAATTCCGTCATTTCAAGATGAAATTACTACTCCGTTATTTATCCCGCAATGCAATCGTCAGGTCGTTTTCAATCGCTGCGAATAACGGGCGTCATTTTTGAAATATCCTATAATCAAATGATTTTGGGCAAGAATTGTTGCAATCGCGCATTGACGTTTTTAAATGGGCGGTTGTTTTTTAAACAAATGGAGTTATAGATGGTATTAAAAAAGAAACGTCGTGTGCCAATGAAAATACAGGACATCACGATAATTGATGACGCCAAGCTTAAAAAGGCCATTACGGCCGCGGCGCTTGGCAATGCGATGGAGTGGTTCGATTTCGGCGTTTATGGTTTCGTTGCCTATGCGCTCGGTCGGGTATTTTTCCCCGGCGCGGATCCGGGCGTACAGATGATCGCCGCGCTGGCGACTTTTTCGGTGCCTTTTCTTGTCAGACCGTTGGGCGGGGTATTCTTCGGCGCGATGGGCGATAAATTTGGCCGGCAGAAAGTTTTGTCGGTAACCATTATCATTATGGCGGTCAGTACGTTCTGTATCGGTTTGATTCCGTCTTATGCATCCATAGGCATCTGGGCGCCGATATTATTGCTGCTGGCCAAATTGGCGCAGGGCTTTTCCGTCGGCGGGGAATATACCGGCGCTGCGATATTCGTCGCCGAATATTCGCCAGATAGGAAGCGCGGATTTTTAGGCAGTTGGCTTGATTTCGGTTCGATCGCCGGCTTTGTGTTAGGCGCGGGCGTGGTCGTGGTGATTTCGTCGATTGTCGGCGAAGCGGATTTCCTCGAGTGGGGATGGCGTATTCCGTTCTTTATTGCCGGTCCTTTAGGACTGATTGGGATCTATTTGCGCCATGCGCTGGAGGAAACGCCCGCCTTTCAACAGCATGTTGATAAACTAGATAAAGAATCGAAAGACAGCTTACAGTCGGCGCCCAAAGTGTCATTCAGGGAGATTGCCACCAAACAGTGGCGGGGTTTACTGATGTGCGTGGGCGTGGTGATTGTCACCAACGTCACCTACTACATGCTGCTGACCTATATGCCGAGTTACCTGTCACACAGTCTCCATTATTCGGAAGACCATGGCGTCATGATTATCATCGCCGTGATGCTCGGTATGCTGTTTGTCCAGCCGGTAATGGGGTTAATGAGTGACAAATTCGGACGTAAGCCGTTTATTATCTGCGGCAGCATCGGTCTTCTCCTGTTATCCATCCCGAGTTTCATGCTGATTAACAGCGGCGTGATTGGCCTTATTTTTTGCGGACTGTTAATTCTGGCCGTGCTGCTTAACTCTTTTACCGGCGTGATGGCGTCTATTTTACCCGCGCTGTTCCCGACGCATATACGTTACAGCGCGTTGGCCATTTCATTTAATATTTCCGTTCTCGTCGCCGGTTTTACGCCTACGGCGGCGGCATGGCTGGTGGAATCAACCGGTAACCTCTATATGCCGGCTTATTATTTGATGGTGATAGCCGTCATTGGGCTGGTCACCGGGATATCGATGAAAGAAACGGCGAACCGACCGTTGAAAGGCGCAACGCCCGCGGCTTCAGACCGGGCCGAGGCGAAAGAGCTATTGCAGGAGCATCACGACAATATTGAACAGAAAATAGAAGATATTGATGAGCAAATCGCCGAGTTGCAGACAAAAAGAAAAACGCTGATCGACCAGCATCCCAAAATTAATTAAGGCGATGAGTCATTGAACGGCCCCTTAGCGCTGGATACGGTTGCCAGTCGCTAAGGGGCCGTTTTTTTATTCCTGCGCCGTTGGTTGGGCTGGCGTTTTGGCGCACTGTATTTTGGCGATGACCACGCGGCCTGATATGGAAACAGAACTGGATATGTTATAACATAACACCAATGTTTACCGTTTGATAACAGGGTTCGCAATGATGCCCGTAGCGCGCAGAAAAAAACCGACCCGGCATAAACCTGCCTGTATCACCCGGCACGAGAGTTGGATGCCATCATGAAAATCCCATTGACCCTCTTAAACGGCTTTTTAGGGGCAGGAAAAACCACCTTGCTGAAAAGTTTGCTGGTCCAGTCGCATCAACACGGCATACCGCTCGGTATCGTCGTTAACGATATGAGTGAACTGGATGTGGATGGCGTACTGATCGCCAATACTGAAATCGTCGATCAACAGCACAGCAACTTTGTCAGTATTTCGGCGGATGACATCAGCAGCGTCAGCGGGATCGCGAAACTGGATCGCGCGTTATGCGCTATGCTGGCGAAAAATCAGCCCGCCCATATCCTGCTGGAAACGTCCGGCAGCAGCCATCCGCTGCCCCTGATCAAATACTTCCATACTCATCCTGCCGTGGCGCTGAAAGGGGTTATCACGCTGGTGGATGCGCTCATGCTGCAACAGGACTATGCGACAGGAACGCGGTTGATCCCCCGGCTGCAACAAAACCTGGCGCACGGGACGCGTACCATTGACAACCTGTTGGCGGAGCAAATCATGTTTTGCAGCCAACTGCTGCTGACGAAAGCCGATCGGCTGGCGGCGGAAACGGTGCGGGATATCGCTCAGGCTGTTCATCCATTGAACCCTTACGTCGATATTCTCTCCTCTTGCTGGGGCAATATCAGGCTGAATGATTTACTGTCCTGGCCGGACTATGATTTCCATCGCGTCGAAAAGCTGATTGCCGAACTGGAAGATGAGCTTGCAACGTCGAATTCCGCCAGCCGTCATCCTTATGATCTTGCCTGCCAGGTGGTCGAGGACGAGCGGCCATTTCATCCGCAGCGATTGTGGCAGGTTTATCACCAGGCGCTCGGCGTCGGCATTCATCGCAGTAAAGGCTTTTTCTGGCTGCCGGGCCGCGACGATCTCGCGTTGTTGTGGAATCAGGCCGCCGGCGCCATCGGTCTGGAGTTCATCAGCTACTGGAAAGCGGGAATACTTAACCATCGCGATAACCGGTTGAGTCAATCCGAACGACAGATATTACAACAGCAACTAGACTTGATGCCGGGACGTTTCGGCGATCGCCGCTGTCGCTTAACGCTCATCGGCCAACGGCGGGCGTTGGCGCGCTTTGTGCCGGCGTTGCGAACTTGTTTTCTGACGGAAGACGAAATCGAGTACTGGCGGCGCGGCGGCGAATTCGACGATCCCTGGCCGCAAAGCATTGCGAGGTTGAACAACCGGGTTTAGCGGCCGATGTTTCTCAACTGTACGCAGAAAGGACAGCCGCAACCATCAATGGAAACGGCGCTGCATACGCCCGGATGGAGCGTTTGCATCGTCATTGCAGACACGTGATACAACCTATTCTCAAGATTGTTTAGCTCGCCAGCGGACGGAAGGTCTTGCGGCGCGATTTTGGCCTGAAAGGCGGGGGATTTCGCCGCAACAAGGAAAAGGAACAACAGGTAGGCGTGTTTTTGCATTATGGTTGCCTGTCATCAATAATATTGGTTTGTTATAACATAACAAAAGAGTGGATTCTATCTTTGGAGGCAAAGATGCCTAAATCATCGCAAAATGAAGAATTACAAATTTTGGCCATGCCGTCGGCAGATTACATGAACCAGCAGCAGCTGGATTTTTTTAAAAGCCGGCTTATCAACGAACGCGCCAGCCTGCTTAACCACATTGATGAACTGAAAAGCGCGATCCAATTCAGCGAACAGTACGGTGATGACGGAGATAAGGCGACCAGAGAGGAAGAGCTGAGAATGCTGTTTCGGCAGATCGATCGTGAAAGCCGTTTGTTGCCGAAAATCGATGCGGCATTGCAACGTATTCGCACCGGCGAATACGGCTATTGTATTGAAACGGGAGATCCCATCGGGCTGCGCCGTCTGTTGCTAAGGCCGACGGCGGAGTTAAGTATCGATGCGAAAGAGACGCAGGAAATCAAGGAATTATCAAAAAAAAGGTAGTCGGCAGCATACCCGCGGGCATACTGCCCCGCATTTAACGGAAAGGCGGTTCGTTGAAGGTGCGCAGTTTGCGTGAATGCAGACGGTCGCCTTCCGCACGCAGCAGATCGATGGCGCAGATGCCGATTTGCAGGTGCTCCGAAATCGCGCCTTCATAGAAACGGTTAGCCTGACCGGGCAGTTTGATTTCACCGTGCAACGGTTTGTCCGAAACACAGAGCAACGTGCCGTAAGGCACCCGGAAACGGTAACCCTGCGCGGCAATGGTCGCGCTTTCCATATCGACGGCCACCGCGCGGCTGAGATTAAAGCGCAGCGCGGAGGCCGAATATCTCAGCTCCCAATTGCGATCGTCGGTGGTGACCACCGTACCGGTGCGCAGGCGTTGTTTCACTTCCTCGCCGGGCATGCCGCTTACCGTCTTGGTGGCGTCATAAAGCGCGCGCTGGACTTCGGCGATGCTCGGAATCGGAATATCGGGCGGCAACACGGAATCCAGCACGTGATCGTCACGCAGATAAGCATGCGCCAGCACGTAATCGCCGATGGTTTGACTTTCACGCAGGCCGCCGCAGTGGCCGATCATCAGCCAGGCGTGCGGACGCAGCACGGCGAGGTGGTCGCAGATGGTTTTGGCATTGGACGGGCCGACGCCGATGTTGACCAGCGTAATGCCTTTGCCGTTGCGTGAAATCAGATGGTAGGCCGGCATCTGATGTTTTTTCCAGGTAAGGTCGGAAACGGTTTGTTCCGGCTCCGGGGTCTGCGGGGTGATAAAAACGTCGCCGGCGCAGGCCAGGGCTTCATACGGACTATCCGGATCGGTAATCTGTTTACAGGCCCAGAGCACGAATTCATCCACATAGCGGGTATAGTTGGTGAACAGAACGAAAGGTTGAAACGCCTCCACGTCGGTACCGGTATAGTGGCGCAGCCGCGCCAAAGAAAAATCAGTTCTCAGCGCGTCGAAATGCGACAGCGGAGAGGTGGTTGTGGTGGCGTGGAATAACCCGTCTGCGGTTTCATCGCCGATTTTCGACAGCTCGGTCGTCGGGAAATGCTTGGCGATCCCGGCGCTCATCGAGCGATCGAGGATAAGATCGGAGCCGTCCAGGACATAAGGAAAGGGGATCTCCTGCTGCGAGGGAACCACCTCAATGCTGGCGGCGTATTCCTCTTCCAGCAGCGTCAACTGTTCTTGCAGATAGTGGCGGAAAAAGGCGGGTCGGGTAATAGTGGTGGCATAGTTGCCCGGTCGGGTAAAGCGTCCATAGGCTCGGTGTTTGGGGTGACCGGTCGAGATGCCGTCCCATTTGACGCGCAGTTCAGGATAGGCGAACAGCCCCTCGGCGCGCGCCTTCACATCAGGTAATTTATCGTGGTTGATAAAATCCCCTATGGCATCACGCAGTGCTGAAACTGCGTTGTCGTACAACGCTTCCAGTTTATCAAGCGCCTCAGCGGTTGTGAGGTTCGCGCTGGATCCGTTGTTACCCATACTCGTTTCTCCATTGGTTTTTTTGATTTTCAGCTAGTCATGTTGTAACAGGCTAGCTGAAAGTCAAAGTAAAAACGAACCTTTGGTTTTTTAATGTTTTGTCGCGCCGGACAGATTGGCGGCGCTGACCGCCAGGATCGACAGAATGCTCAAGGCGGCGGCGGGCGCCAGCACTCCCCAGAATGCCCGTTCGATATAGGGCATGCCTTCCGCCAGCACGCGTCCCCATTCCGGCGTCGGCGGCGGTGCCCCCAGCCCCAGAAATCCCAGCGAGGCCAGCGCCAGCGCGATACCCGGCAGCCGCAGCATGGCATGACGGAACAACGGCCCGGCCAGCGCCGGCAAGACGTAAAACAGACTGCGCCGCGCCGGCCCGACGCCGATCACGGGCAGCATGCGAATGTAAGGGCGGGCGCTTATTTCAGACACCAGCGCCGCGGTGTGCGCCGCCAGCGGCGCCCAACTGACCGCGGTCACCGCAATCGCCGCGCCCGCCGCCGTCGGGCCATTGATGGCCGCCACCAGCAGGCCGGCGATCACCGGGGGCAGGGCATTGGTCACTTCCACCGGGCCGATGAACAGGCGCGGGAACAGCCCGATCAATAAGCCAATCGCCAGGCAGGCCAGCGACACCATGAACGCCAGCAGGCAGGTATTCAGCGTACCGTGGGCGACGCGGGCCAGCAGGTCGCGCCCCATGGCATCGGCGCCGAACGGCAGGGCGAAAGAGGGCGTTTGCAAACGTAAAAACGCGGAGGTATAGGGATCGCGCGGCAGCCCGGCGATCAGCAGCGCGATTAACAGCAGCAGACAAACGACCGGCAGCCAGATGGCATAGCGCGAGGCCGTCATCTGGTTTTCCGCCGGCACCGGCATCGCGCCGCTGTTCAGCGCGCGGCCAAGTATCAGCCACCGCACGCCGGCGGCGGCCATGCCGGCAATCGACGCGATAACCAGTAAAATCAGCACGCCCGCCTGTAGCGCGGGCAGATCCTGCGCCGCCGCCGCGCCCAGCGTCGCGCGGCCCAGTCCCGGTATGGCGAACACTTTTTCCACCGCGATGGCGCCGCCGGTCAGGGAGACTAAAACCAGTCCCACCAGCGGCATGACGCTCGGCAAGGTGCGCTTCAGCACCGCCAGCGCAAGGTGGCGGCGGCCGATCCCCGCCACGTTCCAGGTCGTCAGCCAGCTCTCGCTGAATGTCGCCGTCAGCGCATCGGCAATAATGCGGCCAAGATAGCCGCCGGCGGGAATGCCCAGCGCCAGCGACGGCAATACCGCATAATACGGCCCATTCCAGCCGTAAGGCGGAAACCATTGCAGCCAGACCGCGCCGACAATCAACAGGAACGAGGCCAGCAGAAATTCCGGCAGCGCGGTGAACATGGCGGCGAACAGACCGTTTGAGCGACGGATCCGTCCCCGCAACCCTTGCCGGAACGTGTTGGCGCACAGCAACGCCGCCAGCGAAAAGGCGACCAGCGCGGCCGACGCCATCAAAGTCAACGAGACGCCCGCCGCCTGCAACATCCCCGGTAAGACCGGACGCCCCGATACCCATGAATTGCCCGCGTCGCCGCGCAGTAAGCCGCCAAGCCAGTTCGCCAGCAGTCGCAACGGCCCCTGATCCAGACCCAGCGCCTGGCGGATCGCATTCAGGGTTTCCGCCGTGGCTTCCTGATCGCCGGAACGCGCGCGCAGCAGCGCCAACGCCGGATCCTGCCCCGACAGCCACGGCAAGATGCCAATCAGCGCGACGATGCCCGCCAGCGTCAGCAGGCGGGAAAACAACGGGATCAGCATGCCGTAACGGGGCGGCAGGGTGCGGCCGACCCCGGCGCAGGTGCGGCAATATAAAGGTTCACTCATGACGGATTTTCACTCATTAGGGCGATACGGGCGTTACTCGGTTGTTTTCTTCGGGTCGATGCGGGTGGCGCTGTTGATCAAGGCGCGTTCGCGCGGATCGCGCAGCGCATCGACGACCTGTGCGCTTTCGCCCTGGATCACCCGTTCATGCAGCATCGGGATGGCCGCGTCGCTGGCTAAAATCAGATTTTCCGCGCGCATAATCGCCTGACGTCGGGCATCGCCCGCCGGAATGGCGGCCGCCTGCCGCAAAGCCTGGTCGATTTCCGGGCGGCAGAGCTGGGAAATATTGAAAGAGCCTTCGCAGGAGAAATCGCTATACAGGTAGGCCACCGGATCGCCGGAGTCCAGCACCGTGGCGCGGGACAAAATGAAGGCATCGAATTTGCCCGCCAGCGCGTCGGACTCAATCTGGGCATATTCGCGCACCACCTGTTTTACCGTGAAACCGGCGGCGGTAAGCTGTTGCGCCAGATACACCGCGACTTCGGGCAGTTCTGCGCGATCGCTAAAGGTCGCCAGCGTGATGCTGACGCCGTTGGGCGCCGCCGCCGCGACCGGATTGGCGACCGGCTGACGCAGCGTAGCGGCCCACGGCAGCGCCGGCCCCAGCAATCCTTGAGCGACGTCCGCGCGTTTTTCATAAACGTTGTCCACCAGTTGCTGGCGATTCACCGCGTTACGCACCGCCGCGCGCAACGCCGGATCTTGCATCGCTCCCTGCTGGGTATTGAGGTAAAGCGTATTGGTGCGCGGCATCGGAACTTCATGCACCAGTTTCTGATCCAGCAACGGCGCCTGAGAGACCGGAATCGCTTCCACGATATCGGCCGCGCCGGTACGTAATGCGGCGGCGCGCGCCGCGCCGTCCGGCACAAAACTGACGTCGATGCCGTCGGCCTGCGCTTTGTCGCCCCAGTATCCCTCGAATCTGTCCAGCGCGGCGCCGCTGGTGCCGTTCACGCTGCGCAGCACAAAGGGGCCGCTGCCGGCGTTCTGCGGGTTAACCACGCCGTTTTCGCCATAAGCGCGGGTGGATAAAATGGCCAACTGCGGGCTGGAAAGACGCTGCGGCAGCAGCGGATCCGGTGTGGCGGTGGATACGATGACCGCATTATCGCCGTCCGCCGCGACGGTCATCTGAACGCCGTCAAGGATGCGCGGTTTCGGCGCGGCGGAAGCGGCGACCGTGAGCGCGTTGACCACCGTCGCGGCGTTCAGCGCGCTGTCGTCATGAAAACGGACGTTCGGGCGTAGTTCAAAACGCCAGCTTTTATCATCGATTTGCCGCCATTGCGTGGCGAGCGCCGGCTGCGCTTCGCCGAGCGGATCCAGCGTCACCAGCGTCTCCGCCGTGCTCCAGCGCGACAGTTTAAAGGCATCATCGCTCAACGGGGTCAGGCCGGAACGCGGCGGTTGCAGCATCGCCAGCTTTAAGCGGCCGCCGCCATCGGCGGCCTGTTTCTCCTCGGGTTCATTGAAGCAGCCGGCAAGCAGCAGGGTAGCGCAAAGCAGACCGGAAAGCGGCCGTAAGGTGCGAGCATTCATCGGATATCCTATTGATTTAAAAAATGAGGATGTTTAAAAGGACGGCAAATCAGCACCATCGCCAATGCGCTGCACAACGGAACGGTCGCCAGCATCAGCCAGGGGATCGCCGCCTGCGGCGATGGCGTCAGCGCGAGGTCAAGCTGCGCGCCGAGTAGAAAATTGCCGGTCAGCACCGCCACGCCGCCCATCGACGCCAGCGCGCCGTAGTGTGCGCCGAGGTTATGGTTATTGGCGAAATGCGGAATAAGATCCATGCCGACGGGAACGATAAGCATCTGCCCCAGCGTCAACAGGCTAATCAGGCAGATGGCCGGCAGCAGGCGCAGCCAGCCTTCTGCCGGCGCGAGGGGAGCAAACAGCGCGACGCTGAAAAACGACGCCGACAGCAGGGCGAATCCCAGCGGCAGCATACGGGCCGCGCCCTGACGGCGGGCGAACCGCGCCAGCGGCAGTTGCAGGGCGATCACCATCAGCGAGGCCAGCACGAACAGCGGACCGAGATCCTTTTCGCTGCCGCCGGCGCGATGCAGTTCCACCGGCAGCGCCAGATAGAGCTGGTTATAACTGAACAGATAGGCGCTGTAGGCGATGATGAACGCCACAAAACGTCGCTGGCGGAAAGTCTGCCACCAGGGCGCAATATGCAGGGTTGACTGGTTGCGCGGCGTTGCGGGCAGGCTGAAAAACAGGATGAACAGCGCCAGTAAAAAGACCAGTGCGCCGGCCAGCGCGACTCGCTGGAAACCATATCCGGCCAGCATGGAGCCGAGCAACGGGCCGAGCACCGCGCCCAGTTCGCCGCAGATGGCGAACAGCGCGAACCATTCCGAACGGCTGCGTTTGCCCTGTTTTTCACTGTGGGTTCCCGCCTGCGCCATCAGCGCTTCAATCGACGGCGAGAACAGCGCGCCCCCCACGCCGGTCAGACAGGCGCCGAGGATAATCGGCCACAGCGAATCCGACAGCGCCAGCAACAGGTAGCCGGCAATGCGCACCACGCAGCCGCACAGAATAATGCCCCGCGCGCCGAACCGGTCGGCCAGCGCGCCGCCAACCAGAAACATGCCCTGCTGCGAAAAGGTTCTTAAGCCGATAATCAGCCCGATCGTCCAGCCGGAAAGCAGCATGTCGTCACGCAGGAAGATGGCCAGAAAGGGAACGACGGCATAAAAACCGATATTGAAAACCAACTGGCTGCCCAGTAATAGCGGCGGGTAAGGCTGAACGGCACGGTTGTTTGCGAGATCTGACATAGAATCATCCATTAATTCAAAATACCCGGCAGCGTGAAATCGATGGGGTATATGCCTTGCATTTTTCACATCGCCGCACGGTCGGCGACGGTGTGAAAGGGCGTAGTTAACGAAGGGATGGCCGCCAGTAACCGACGAGTCTGCGGATGCCGCGGCGCCGCCAGCACATCGGGCGTCGGGCGATCTTCGATAATACGTCCCTCGTCCATGACCAGCATGCGTTCGCACAAACCGGCGATCATTGAGATGTCGTGCGACACCATCAGCAATCCCATATTATTTTGCAACGTCACCTGCTGTAGCAGGCTTTTTATCTGTTCCCGCAGCGGTAAATCCAGCCCGCTAATGGGTTCGTCAGCCAGTAAAAAATCAGGACGCGTCACCAGCGCGCGGGCTATCGCGACTCGCTGGGCCTGTCCGCCCGACAGCAGACCGGCAGGGGTCGCCAATAAGCCGACGCTCAGGCCGACCTGATCCATCACGTCGCGCACGCATGACGAAATGTCTTCGCCGCATCTCAGACGTTTCAATGGCTCGGCAATCAGCGAGGCGACCGGTTTGCGCGGATCCAGCGAGCCGGCCGGATCCTGCGGAATGTACTGCACGCGACGGCGATACCACAGCAGCGAGCGAACGGAACCGGGCCGCACCAATTGGCCGTCGCAGTGTATCGTGCCGCTGTCCGGCGTGTCCAACGCCAGCAGCGTTTTCAGCAACGTGGATTTGCCGCAGCCGGATACGCCGACCAGACCAACATGTTCACGGCGTTGCAGGCTTAGCGACAGATCGAGAAAGATGGCGTTGCCGGCAGCGGCTTTTCGCCACGGGAACCGCGGCGCGGCGCGATAACGGCTGACGCGTTCCATACTTAAAAAGGGGATGGAAACGTCGTGTAGATGTCGGCTCATCCGGCAAGGGCTCCCACGTCGGGCAGAGACAGATCGGCCTGGCGAGCGGCGCTGACCAGACGACGCGTATAAGGATGTCGCGGCGCATTCAGTAATTGCGCCATGCTGCCGTCTTCAACCAGACGGCCCTGTTCCATCACCAGCCCGCGCTGGCAAAGCTGCGCGGCGACGGCGATATCATGCGTGATAAAGAGCAGGGCGGGCGCGGAAGGTTGCGCGCATCGCTCCTGCAACACCCGTAGTACCTGCTGTTGGCTAATGACATCCAGCGCGGTCGTCGGTTCATCGGCCACCAGCAAACGGGTGCGTCCCAACAGCGCCAATGCAATGCAGACGCGCTGGCGCTGACCGCCGGACAACTCGGCTGGAAAACGCTGTTGCAGGTTGGGAATATCGCCCAGTCCCATGTCGTCGAGCAGCAGGGCGAGTTCAGCCGGCGATGAGGCCGCCAACGCCAGCGACAACTGTTTGCCCAGCGTCATCAGCGGGTTGAGCGCGGTGGACGAGTCCTGAAATACCGCGGACACGCGTGCGCCAACCGGCCGGGCAAGGGCGTGTCGGTGCGTCACGTCTACGCCGTTGACCCGGATTTGTCCGCTGATGCGACAGCCCGCCGGCGGCGTGCCGATCACCATTTTGGCGGTTAACGATTTACCGGAACCGGATGCGCCGATCAGACAAACTTTTTCTCCGGCGCGCAGGCGAAAGGTGAGTCCGCTGATTTTGCATTCCGCGCCAATGGACAGACCGAGGTTATCCACCTCTAATACGCTATCGGCCGGGTTGTCGCTGTTCGTCATTATCACTGAATATCGTCATTGTTTTTCGTTATGTAATAACATAACAAAATGAAACGAGATAATGCAAAAGAAATATTGCGCAGGGTCGCCCGAACGTAATTATTTTCCGATGACCGGATATCGTTGCGGTTTTCCTCCTCGGCGACTGTTTTTTAGTCACGTTTTTATGCGGACTCAGAGGCAGTTTCGTGCGCCACAATGCCGCCATTTCCATGCTACGTCGTAGCACGCGCCCGACATAGGGGGGTCAAACGCCACCCCCCTATGAACCCGGGCTTGCGGCTAAATTATGCCGCTGCGCGGTGCCTTCGTCGGTATCAGGCTTAACGGACCGCTTGCGACACGTTCCCGACGTGGCGCAAGCTTTCGCCGCATCCATGCGGCTCATCCTAAGCCTGCTATCTCCTCAGCATAATTTTTTACGCCGCATAACAACCAACCCCATCAGCGCTCCCTGCATTTGTGTATAAAAGACAGGCGAAGGGGAGGTCTAGGTTATCAATGCCTGACTCAGGGTTATCCGACATTGCTCAGCCACTGGCGCAGCGCCTGCGGTTGCTGAACGCCGTTGACGCGCGCTTTGACCTCGCCCTGTTCCAGCCACAGCAGCGTCGGCAGCGATCGCACCGCGAGGCGTTGCGCCAGTTCGACATGACGATCGGCATCCAGATAGTGACTGTCTAGCTGGCGGTACGCCGCTTCGTCCAGCACCGTCTCCAGCTGTTTATACAGGCTCTTACAGTGGACGCAGCGCTCCGCGCCGACCAGCAAGATCTGCGGCGTCGGCTGCCGGCTGAGATCTTCCCATGCGCTTTCGTCCAGCGGCGTGAAGCGCGAACGATTGACGGTAAACAATTTGGGGCTGCGCTTCAGGTCTTCGCTGTCGGTCGCCACGCACAGCGCATCGCCGCTTTTCTTGTAAGGACGGACGCCGTCGACGCGGATCACGCTGGCGAATCCGGGCTGCGCGGCGCCCGGCTGACGAAAGCGCGTGTTATCCGGCGCTTCTACCGGGGTCTCCTGCGGACGCGCCAGTTGCGGCACCCAGTCATAAGGCACGCGATAGGCGCGATAAAGCATATTGGTGTTGACGGTTTTCCCCCAGTACGGCGAGATATATTCCCACACGATATCGTGTTCCGCCGTCACCTCGAAAATGCGTCCGTTCGCCCCTTCGTTGATGAACGTATTGCCGTTGGGCAGGCGCTGAATATTGCTGATATAAGGGCTGTAGAAGCGGAACGCGTCGGTCGGCTGCGGCAGCCCGGCTTCATAGGGGGAATAGCGCCAGACGATATCCAGCGTCACCGGGTTGATTTCCAGTATGCGCGAGTAGTCGCGCCAGGCGTTTTTAACGCCGTCGGCGGACGCCGGATTCGGCGCGCCGTAACCCGCCCAGCCGCCGTTGTCGAACACCAGAATATTGCCTGCGCCGGGCAATCCGGCGGGGATCATGTGGGCGTGATGCTGGCCGATAATCCAGCCCAGATGCTTCAGCTCCGGCGTGTTGTAGTCCGGCCCCAGTTTCCAGACGATGTCGCCGCTTTGCTTATCGATGATGGCGATAATATTGGATTCACGCGCGTCCCAGATGATGTTATCGGGATGGAAGCGGGTATCGCCCTGATCGAACCATGGGTTGGGGCCGAGCGCCGACATCGAATTGATGTGCATCCAGTCGCCCATGCCGCCGCCGCTCTTGCGCATATTGGGGTTATTGTAGATGGCGCTTTTCGCCGCGTCGTCAAAGCCCAATTCATCGAAGTGATCGCTGCAACGCCACTCCCACAGGATATTGCCCTGCCAATCCACTTCAATGATGGTGTCGTCGAGCAGCAATTTATCGCTGATGCGATCGTTGCGCAGGTTTTTGTGCGCCAGAATCAGCGTATTGCCGCCAATCGACTGAGGCTCCAGCCCCGGCGCATAGTAGCCCACCGGATTGCCGCTGCGCTGATAGTCATGATGGGCGCGCGCCATCCATTCGACGGGCAGGTCGGGATCGGCGATCTTTTCATAGCCGTTGAATTTCCAGACGATATTGCCCTCCCAGTCGACCTGGATCAGATCGACCATATCCTGCATGCCGTAGCGCGGATCGCGTTCGCCGCTGTGGCCCAGAATGTAGCCGCCGGGCAGGATTTTATTGGGAAAACCGTGCAGGCCTTCCCACAGGCGCAGTTCGGCGCCGTTCATGTCGATCAGCACGGCGCCGCTTTCCAGCGCCTGAAAGACGGTATAACCGCCCCAGGCTTTCTCCGGGTCATAGATAGTGGTGCCGGTGGGGTAGACGGAAGGATGTCCCATGGTAAAGCTCCATTCAGAAAGAGGTCAGTGAGGGTTCCGGCGACGCCGGCATGTCGGGATGCGTTAACAGCGACAGCAGCTCGCCGCACTGTTGATGAAAAGCCGGACTGTCCCGCCGACGGGGGTGCGGCTGGCTGAGGGCGGCGATATGGCGGATGCGGCCGGGGCGCGGCGCCAGCACCACGACGCGGTCGGCCAGGTAGACCGCTTCTTCCACATCGTGCGTCACCAGCAGCGTCGTGGTGCCTTCCGCCTGATGGATGCGCCGCAGTTCCTGCTGCATCTGTTGACGGGTCAGGGCGTCCAGCGCGCCAAAGGGTTCATCCAGCATCAGGATGCGCGGGTTGGCCACCAGCCCGCGGGCGATGGCGACGCGTTGCGCCATGCCGCCGGAGAGCTGGGCGGGCAGGGCGTCGGCAAACTCGCCGAGGTGAACCAACTGAATAAAATGGTCGATCAGCCGTTCGCGCGTTGCCTGGCTTTGTTTTTCCTGCGCCAGTCCCAGCGCGATGTTTTGTCGCACCGTCAGCCAGGGAAACAGTCGCGGCTCCTGAAATACCATACCGCGGTCGCGGCTGATGCCGTTGACCGCCTTGCCGTCGACCAGAATGTCGCCCTGATAGTCGTTATCCAGCCCGACCAGCATGCGAAGCAGCGTGGATTTGCCGCAGCCGCTGCTGCCGACGATAGCCACCAGCTCGCCGCTATAGAGGGCGAGCGAAAAGTCCTCGATGACCGTCATCGGCTGGCCTTTCACATTGAATTGCTTGGTCAAATGTTCAAATTGCACCACCGGCGGGTGGTTGATGTCGATGGAACTCATGCGGATTCTCCTGCGGTGCGCCAGCGGGTCATGCGTTTTTCCAGACTGAGACCGGCGCGATCGATGGCGGCGCCGGTGATGCCGATCAGCAACATGCCGCTGATGATGGTAGGCATATCCAGCAACTGCTGGGCGTTAATCATCAGGCTGCCGATACCGATGTTCGACGCCATGAAATATTCCGCGCCGATGGTGCCGAGCCAGGCATAAATCAGCGACAGGCGTAAACCGGCGAAAATGGCCGGCGCCGCGCCCGGCAGGATCAGCACGCGCAGCCGTAGCGCCAGCGAAAGTTGCAGCACCTGCGCCACCTCCTGGAGTTGCAGCGAGCGCTGCCGAATTCCCCGATGGCTGGCGACCAGCATGGGAAAGAAGGCGGCCAGCGCCACGAACGCCACCTTGCCCGCTTCCCCGTTGCCGACCCAGGCGGTCAGCAACGGCAGCCAGGCGAACAGCGCAATCTGGCGCAGCGTGGCGACAGTGGGGGTAATCATTGCATCGGCGCGCGGGCTGAGACCCAGCACAATGCCAAGCAGCAGACCGGCGCTGACGCCGACTGCGGCGCCGGCCAGCGCGCGCATCAGGCTGTGGCGCATGGCGTCCAGCAATACGCCGTCGCGCAGCCCCTGAATCAGAGTGTGCAGCACGTCGGACGGCGGCGGCAGCAGCGCGGCGTCGACCCAGCCGGCCAGGCTGGCGTGACGCCAGAGCGCCAGCAGCGCGACGGGCAAAAGTAAACCGTTCAGCCAGCGAGAGGGCTGAGCGTTCAGCCGGCTGACCGGCGGATGCGGCCAGTAGACCAGCCGCTGCTCCAGTCGGTTGATCGTCCATTCCATCGCCAGCCCGGCCAGACCGATGACCGCGATACAGACGAACACGATATCCAGTTGAAATAGCTGGCGCCCCCAGACCAGCAGATAACCAATGCCCTGGGACGACGCCAGCAGTTCCACCACGATCAGCGATACCCAGGCTTGCGACAGCGCCAGCCGCAGGCCGACCAGCCACACCGGCAGCATGGCCGGCAGCGTCAGGCGAATCAGCCGCTGCCGCCAGGGCAGGCGCAGGGTGCGGGCGACTTCCAGTAATGCATGGGGAATGTTGCTCACGCCGCTCTGGGTATGCAGCGTGACCGGCACAATCACCGCTTTGACGATCACGGCCAGCTTCAGGCCGTCGTCGATGCCGAACAGCACCATGAACAGCGGGATCCAGCCCAGCGTCGGGATTTGCGCCAGGGCATAGACCGTCGGGTGCAGCAGACCGGCGGCGCGCGGCGAGGCGCCCATCAGCGCCCCCAGCAGGGTACCCGCGAGCACGCCCGCCAGCAGGCCGGCGAACAGATGACGCAGGCTGACGAGCAACTGCGACAGCAGGTCGCCCTGCCAAAGTTCGGCCGCCGTGCGGGCGACCATCGCCGGCGAGGGCAGGATCTGCGGCGGCATCCAGCCATGCCGGCTGCTGATGAACCACAGCAACAGCAGGCCGAGCGGCACGACCAGAGGATAAAACGCTGCTTTCGGCAGCGTGGGCCAGGTCAATGGAAACATTTTCAGCACAATAACCTTATTCATTTTCTTTATTGAAACCAGCCGGGGCGGATTAATAAAGAATAAAAAACAGGTTTTAGCGCCGAAGGCCAATGCATTAATCCGATAGCGGACGTGCAAAAAATGCATATCTGCATGATTGCCGTCTGAAGGCGTATTTCTCACCGCCAGGTTTCCAGCCGCGCCTGCGCCGGCTTTTCTCGCCGCGCCCGTTATTTACCGGCATCGGCGCCCAGCGGTTGATGCGCCGCCGCCGGCAGGCTGGCGGAAACTGATCGGCCATATGATTTTTTTTACTGAATAAAGCAGGAAATGTTATTTAAAACGCGTCGCCGTGTTTCGCTAGTTTGATGGCAACAGTCTTGATTAGTGGAGTTCGGTAATGCAGAAAAAAGCAGTAAGCCGCTGGCGGAGAGCCGCTCAGCGCATAGTCGGTTCGCTGATGCTGGCCGGCCTGATGTTTTCCGCCGGCGCTCAGGCCGCGGAAAACCAGCCGACGGAGATCCGTATCGGCCTGCCCGATCAAAGCGCGGGCAGCAAGCCGTTTATCCGTGGCCCGCTGGGGCTGGCGCATATTCGCGGCCAGTTGGAAGCGGTGTTTGAACCGCAGGGAATAAAAATTAACTGGTCGTTTTTCAAAGGCGCGGGGCCGGCGGTTAACGAAGCGCTGGCCAACCAGCAGTTGGATGTTGTCTACCTGGGCGATTTGGCGGCGATTATCGGCCGGGCGGGCGGCTTGCCGACCAAGGTATTGGTGGGATCGCGCGGCTCGAATTCCTATCTGGCGGCGACGCCGGAATCGGGCATTCAGCGAATTGAAGATTTACGCGGCAAGCGCGTAGCGGTCTATAAGGGAACGGCGGATCAGCTCTCTTTCGAACGGGCGTTGAAAAGCGCCGGCCTCAATGAGCGGGATGTCCGGGTGATTAATCTGGACTGGACGGCCAGTAAAGCGGCGCTGGCCGCCAAGCGCGTGGATGCGGCATGGGGCGGCGTCGGACTGCTGACCCTGCGTAAACAGGGCATCAACATTGTGGCGAACAGCAGCGAGCTGGGACGCGCCAATACCACGCAGGCCGCGGTGCTGGCGACCGAGGACTTTATTCAGCGTTATCCGCAGGCGACTCAGCAATTGGTCGACGTGCTGGTGGAAAACGCGCGTTGGATCGCCGATCCCGCGCATTTGCCGGACTATATCGCGCTGATGGCGGAACAGAGCCAGATCCCCAAGGCGCTGTTTGAGGAAGAGTTGAATCCAAACGATCTCAATTTCCAGAGTTCTCCGCGTCTGGATGCGTTTTTACGCAGCAGCTTTGCCGACAGCATTCAGCGGGCGAAAAACGCCGGCTTGATCCGTCGCGATTACCCGGTCGATGAATGGTTCGCCGGCGGTTTTGTCGATAAGGCGCTGGCAGAACAGCCGCAGGCCGCGGTCTGGCCGCAATATAACGCCGCCGGTCAGGCGCAGTAGTCATCGGACTGGCGCTGCCGGTCCTGCTCAAGCAGCGTGTCTATCATCAGTTGCGCCAGCGGCGGGAGGGTCTTTTGCAGGTTGGAGATAATGCCGAAACGGGTGCGCATTTCGCCCCATTCCGGCGGCGTCTCCGTCAGGGGAATCTCCACCAGTTGGTGGCTTTGCCGACCCAGCGCCAGGCCGTCTTCGCTGGCGAAACTGATGGCTTCGGTCTGGGACAGCACGTTGAACAGCGAATAGATATGATCGCATTGAATCTGCGGGCGGAAATCGGGCTGACCGGTCAGCGTCGCCAGAATTTTACGCATGCCGACCGGCAGATAGGGCGACGCCAGCGGGAAGCGCAGCAGTTCATCCGGGGTGACCGCTTCCTGTCGGGCCAGCGGGTGCGTGCGGTGACAGATAAAAAAGCAGCGCTGCTGGCTTAACGGCTGGACGCGAAACGTGGTTTCCAACTCGGCGTGCCAGGTATCGGCGACGAAAAACGGCCATTCATCGGCTAACAGACGCTGACGCAACGACTGCCAGTTATCCACGCTGTAGGCCACCCGATCCCGCGGCCGCAGCCGGTGGAATTGCGCCACCGCGCGCGGGATTAGCGCCACCGCCGGCGCCGGGCCGCAGCCAAACGTCAGCTCGCCGCCGCCCTCATCGCTGATTTGCTGCATATCATTGATCAACTCCCAGGACAGTTCCTGCATACGGCGCGCGAAAGGCAGCAGTTTTTTCCCCTGCCACGTCAGGGCAAACCGCTTGCTTTGCCGATCGATCAGCGGGTGGCCCATGGTTTGTTCCAGCGTTTGAATGCTGCGGCTAAATGCCGACTGCGACAGACAAACGGCTTCCGCCGCCTGCACAAAACTTTCGTGCTCCGCCAGGGCTAGAAAATTGCGCAATTGCCGTAAATCCAGATGCATACTTTATTACCTGACTCTTCTTTTTATGCGTGATATAGGCGCAATCCCGACGCAACGCAATGAATAAAAAGGCATAACATATGTCGGCCGTCCGATATCCGTTTGCCGAAATGCGCCGTAAGACACGCCCCCGGCGTTCTCTATATACAGGGTTGCCGGTACAGGCGAGCCGCACAGGGTAGCGCAGGATGCGGCTGGCGATAAGCAGGATCTGGCGCATATTGCATCATCGTCCGCTCTGGTATTTCGGCGTGTCGACTCCCGAACAGAATAGTTATTTTTATACCCAAATCACAAATCCGAATCGTTTCGGTTGTCTGTCTAAACGTTTCGGATCCAGTATGGCTTCATCAAGAAGCGCCTGTGGGGGGAGTAATGAGTCGCGAAACCAGCGATAAGTCAGGAGTGATTGCACGCTATTCGCCTGAGGCGGAAATTTTTTACCGGGAGACGATCCGGCGGCGTTTTATGACCCCGGAGATAACGACCTTACCCCGTCCGGCGGCTCGATTTGATGTCGATACCTAACGAATGTACAGGGAAAGTTAAGATCAATGAGCAGGAACAAATATTATTTCTGCCCGTCTCGATGTTTTATATAGCGTTGATATAGGGAAACTAAAATGAATACAACTTCATGCTATTATATTAATAATCGAACTTTTTGGCTATTCGGCACGTTTTTCTTCCTTTATTTCTTCATTATGGCGACCTGTTTCCCCTTTTTACCCATATGGCTGCATGAGGTAATCGGGTTAAATAAAACGGAAACCGGGATTGTTTTTTCCAGCCTGTCGCTATTCGCCATTATATTTCAACCTGTTCTTGGCATCTTGTCTGATAAACTGGGTATTAAAAAACACCTGCTGTGGGTGATTACCTTCCTGTTGCTCTTTTTCGCGCCTTTTTTTCTGTTTGTCTTCGCGCCGATGTTGAAGGCGAATATCGTGTTGGGCGCGTTATTAGGGGGCGTCTATATCGGATTTGTATTTAACGCCGGTTCCGGCGCCGTTGAGGCTTATATCGAACGAATTAGTCGTCAAAGTCATTTTGAATACGGCAAGGCGCGGATGTTCGGCTGTTTCGGCTGGGGAATTTGCGCGTCGACCGCGGGGATATTATTTAGCGTGAACCCGGATATCGTCTTCTGGATGGGATCGGGGGCCGCCATTATCCTGGCTGTGCTGCTATTGATGGCTAAAACCGATAATAATAAGACCGTTGAGGTGATGAGCGCGTTAGGCGCCAACGCGCCGCAGTTTAATATGAGATTAGTGGTTGATCTGTTCAAGCTGCGTAAGTTTTGGCTGATGGTGCTGTATGTATTAGGCGTGGCGTGTATTTATGATGTTTTCGATCAACAGTTCGCCAACTTTTTTAAATCTTTCTTCGCCACGGCGGAGCAGGGCAATCGGATATTCGGCTTTGTCACTACGGCCGGTGAAGCGGCTAATGCGCTGATCATGTTTTTAACGCCGTGGATCATTAATCGCATCGGGGCGAAAAACTCATTGCTGCTGGCCGGCGTGATTATGTCGGTGCGTATTTTTGGCTCGGCTTTCGCGACATCGATCGTGGAGATTGTGATCCTGAAAATGCTGCATGCGTTTGAAGTGCCTTTTTTATTGATCGGTATCTTTAAATATATTTCCAATACGTTCGATACTCGCCTGTCCGCCACGATTTATCTGGTTGGTTTTCAGTTTTCCAAGCAGTTGATGCAGATATTTTTATCGTCTATAGCCGGCGGCTTATACGATCGTATCGGCTTTAACGACACCTATTTGGTGTTAGGCGGCATTGCGCTGACGTTTACCATTATATCGGCATTTACTTTATCCGAGACGGTAAACAGACCGGCAAATGCCGTAGCGCATTAGTCGCGCGATTAAATAACAGTATCGGTTGCGACCGGCCGCCGGACAGGCAGATACGGCGGCCGACGCCGTATCCGACCCATGTGCATTTAACGCCTGATCATGCCCTCCAGACGCGCATTCTGGCGATCCTGAGTATACACACGCCATTCAACCGCCTGAGGTGAGAGCGTAAAGATGGCGGTCGCCAGGGTATTTTCCTCATCCGGATCGGCGGGGTCCTGACGGAAAATGGGCAGCGCTGCATCCTGCCGGTCGCTTAATATCGCCAGCGCCTCAGCGCATTCGAGCGGCGTGTCGCCGCGCTCACGCAACCAGTCGTTCAGACGCCGCTGACGGCTGGCTGAACTCTGAGTGACGAGCTGTTCAACGCCGCTCATCGCAGGTTCTATCAGGTGATTGGCGTGGCCGTGCGTTCCGGTCACTTGCCGAATGCTGAAGCCTGAACCGGTTGCTTCGACGCTGATTAACCGGGGATCGCCGCATTGGGCCAGACTGTGATGAAACGCGCCTGAACGCTTCTCGCTCGTCAGAATGGCAAGCGCGTCGTCAAGCGTATCCGTATCCAGCGCGGCCCGGGCAAGAATCTGTCTGGGATAACCGATGGGCCGCACCTGCGCGCGAATATTGTTGATCGTCATGACCAACCCCCGCTGGTTAACGGCAAAGGTATGGCCGCAGAGGGAACCGGGATAGTAAAAGCTGGTAAAGGCCAACCCCTGACTGGGCTGAATATTCACGATGGCGCAATCTTCTCTTAACTGAGGGAAGCCGTCTTCATTATGGGCGATGATCAGATCGTTGTGCGCGCTTCTCCCCAGCACCGTGCTGCAACCGTCAGACGTTGAGGGAAGTAAATCTCCGCGGCAGTTCCAGGCAAAGACCTCACTGACGGAACACGCCAGACCTGAAGCCAGTCCTTCCAACTCCTGCCAACAATCGGGAAAATCAGTTCGCACCAACGCCTGCATGCTCAACGCCTGAGGCGATTGTTGCAACGCGGCAATTTTTTTCCACAGGCTGGTGGCCCGCACTTTTTCCTGATACGCCCGGCGCCCCAGTTCGCCCAACCGGCGGCCAATCTGGTAACGATCGCCAGCGATAGTCATCATCTTCATCGTTCTCTCTTTACTGTTTATTGACCAGGGATTATGCCGATTGCTGAACATGGCCCCGGTACGATAAGCCCGGATATCGCAATCTCGTCGCTAACGAATCGTCGTCAATGTCTAATTATGACACGTGTTGCAGGAACGTTTTCAGGCGTTCGCTTCTGGATGCGGTAAGCAGTTCCGCCGGCGGGCCATCCTCGGCGATGGTGCCGTTGTCGATAAAAATAAGACGCGAGGCCACCTTACGGGCGAAGTCGATTTCATGGGTCACAATCACCATGGTCATCCCTTCTTCCGCCAGGGACTGCATCACCTTGAGCACCTCGTGACGAAGTTCCGGGTCCAACGCGGACGTCGGTTCATCGAATAGCATCATCTGCGGTTTAACCGCCAGCGCTCTGGCGATGGCAACCCGCTGTTGCTGGCCGCCGGACAGTTCGGCCGGGTAGTGATCCGCCCGTTCAGCCAGACCGACCTTATCCAATAGCTGTTTAGCCAGCGCCCTGGCGTCTTTTTTACTGCTTTTGCGCACGCGTATCGGACCGAACATGACATTCTCCAGGGCGGTCAGATGCGGGAAAAGGTGGAACTGCTGAAAAACCATGCCGGCCTCACGGCGAATATCGCATTCATTAACATGCGCATCGGTAATGTGCATGCCGGCCACCAGCAGCGCGCCCGACGAGATCTCCTCCAGCTTATTGATGCAGCGCAGCAGCGTTGATTTGCCGGAACCCGAAGGGCCGATGATCACCACGACTTCGCCTTTTTCGATTTTCAGGTTGATATCATGCAACACCTGGGTATCGCCGAAGTTTTTGGCGACCTTTTGAAATTCAACGATACTCATAGTATGTGCATCCTTTTTTCCAACCGTTTAAGTACAACGCTCAGGCAAATCGTGACCAGCAGGTAAAGTACGGCGACCGCGCTCCATACTTCCAGCGCGCGGAAATTTCCGGCGATGATCTCCTGACCTTGTCTGGTTAATTCCGCCACGCCGATAACAATGAATAAAGAGGTGTCTTTGATACTGATAATCCATTGGTTGCCCAGCGCCGGGATCATTCTTCGCAGCGCGAGCGGCATGATGACATGAATTAAGGTATCTCTTTGCGATAGCCCCATGGCCAGGCTCGCTTCGCGGAAACCTTTATTAATAGATAAAATCGCGCCGCGGGTAATTTCTGCAATATAAGCGCCGGAGTTGATGATAATAGTCGTCACCGCCGCGGTAATGGGATCAATACGCACGGGTAAGATCATCGGCAAGGCGAAATAGATGAACATCACCTGAACCATAATGGGCGTTCCGCGAATAATCTCAACGAAAAATAATGAAAGGGTTTTCGTTATTTTCCCCCCTAATGCCCGGCATATTCCGGCGATCAGGCCGATGACGAAACCGCCGATCAATCCAATGACGGAAATGAATAACGTTAACTCCAACCCTTGCAGAAGTATGGGGATCGCTTCCCATACATATTTAAATTCAAAATTCATGCTTATATCCAATTCAACTACGCAGCAGTCGGCCGGGAATAGACTCCCGGCCGGTATTTATGCTTATTTGGGCGCTTTATCAAACCATTTGATATAGATTTTATTATAAGTTCCGTCTTGTTTTAATTCCGCCAGCGCTTTATTCACTTCAGCGGTATATTTGCTGTTTTTCTGCAAGGCAAAACCATATTGCTGAGGTAGCATACTGTCTGTTTCGCCGGTTGATTTTACTTTTCCGTTGCCTGCCGTTTTCACATAATAGAGAACGTTGGGGGTATCATGCACCACGGCCTGAATATTACCGGCCTGTAGATCCAGATAGGCATTATCAATATTCGGGAATTCGACATAGTTGGCTTTTACATTGGCTTTCATATAATTCGCCGCGGCGGTTCCCTGCTTAAGTCCCACCTTTTTACCCGTTAAATCTTTGAATTTAATGATTGAATCGTCGCTGGTTTTAACCGTGATAAGCAGGTCGGCATCGTAATATCCGTCGCTGAAATCCACCACTTGTTTACGCGCCGGCGTAATGGTGATTCCGGCCATGGCGACATCAATATTCCTGGATTGCAGTCCGGGGATTAAACCACCGAAATCCATCGGTCTTAAGTCGTAATCGACGCCCATTTTCTGGGCGATGGCGTCCCAGAGATCAATATCAAAGCCGACATATTTATCGTTTTGTTTGAACTCGAAGGGAACAAACGCGGTATCCACGCCAACGAGTAATTTGTCTTGAGCGTGAGCGGAAATAGCAAAACTGCTGACCAGAATTGCGCCTGAGACGAATAATGACTTGCTGAAAAAATTCATAATTAATACCTCATTGTAAGATAATTATACTCGTCCTGCTTAAAATTGCATGGGCGTTAGCCGCCTTGCTGCAACTCGAATTAGTTAGAGTATATAAACCTGTGTACTGACATAAGTATTTAGCAAGAGGTATGCCAGGATGCATTATCTTCCGTCTTTTTATTGTGTTTTTATTGTTTTTATATTATTGATTTAAAAGGTTTTTTATTTTTAGTTTAAACACGTTATTTTTATGTAATTCATGTATTTTATTTTTTCACCAAAATGATCCAATCGTTGCACTAAAATAATGATTCCCTGGTGAAGGTCATATTTTCGCACTCATTTTAGTGTTTTTATTATTATATCTTTTGCTGCTCTTTTAAAAGTGGATATACCGTTTCCGGCGCCGGCGTGTGTGATGAATTCATAATCATGGACAAAAAAGTGTAATAGCCATTGATACCGATCAGATCAATCACGCCGCGTTCGCCAAATAATGTTACCGCTTTATGCCAGGTGGCATCGCTGATGTTTTTTTTGTTATGCAGTTCCTGGCAGAATTCATACACCACTTTTTCATCTTCTAAATAAAACTCAGGATCCCGCCGGTGATTTAAGCGTTCAATCGCCTCTTTGGCGATCCCCTGTTTTTCCGCGATTGGCGCATGAATCGCCCATTCCACCTCTTGCGACCAGTTTCTGGCGGTAATGAGAATAGCCAGTTCGGAAAGCCGCGGGCCAATTGCGCTGCGATAACGAAGGTATTCTCCCATTTTCTGGGCGTGGCTCATTAATTCCGGGCTGCGCAATAGCGGTTCGAAAGGCGGTAATAGCGCGCCGCGCGGGCCGTTGATAATTTCCTCGGCCAGTTTTCTTTGTTCAGCGTCCCAACTGGCTGAATCCAGGGCCGGCATTCGGTTCATCGGCGGCATATTATTGGTTCGCTCCCACACGTTGAATTTCTTCAGGGATGACGGCGGCTAACGTTTCAACCACAAAATCCAACTGGCTTTCGCTAACGATAAACGGCGGCGCGATTAAGATATGATCGCCATATCGGCCATCGACCGTTCCGCCCATCGGGTAGACCAGCAATCCTTTCGCCATGCATGCGCGCTTAATGGCCGCATGGAGTTTGCTGTCCGGATCAAAGGTTTCTTTACTTGCGCGGTTTTTAACCAGCTCAACCCCGATAAACAGCCCCCGGCCGCGAATATCGCCGACATGATCGTATCCCCCCAAGACTTCGCGCAGGCTCTTTTGCAGATATTGTCCGCGCGATTTGACATCCGCCAGCAGGTTGTCGCGTTGGATGACCTGCTGCACCGCCAGCGCGGCCGCCGCGGCCGTCGGGTGACAAATGTAGGTATGTCCATGCTGAAACAGACCGCTGCCGGCTTTGATGGCGTCGACGATTTTATCTGTCGTCAGAACCGCGCCAATCGGCTGATAACCGCCGCCCAGACCTTTGGCGATCGTCACGATGTCCGGTACGGCGTTATCTTGTTCAAACGCATACAGCGTGCCGGTGCGGCCCATTCCGCACATCACTTCATCCGCGATATAAAGAATGCCGTACTTATCGCAGATTTTGCGCACGCCGGACAGGTAGCCCGGCGTCGGCGGCGTCGCGCCGGTCGTCGCGCCGACCACGGTTTCGGCGCAGAAAGCGATGATTTTTTCCGCGCCGTTCTCAATGATGGCGTCTTCCAGTTCTTTCAGTAATCTTGCGGTGTATTGCGCCTGGGTTTCGTCTGCGCCTTTGTCGCGGTATTCATTGCAGGCCGAGACGCGGGCGACATTCATCAGCAGCGGGGCGAACTTTTTACGCCGCCATTCGTTGCCGCCGACCGCCAGCGCGCCCAGGGTGTTGCCGTGATAGCTTTGCTTGCGCGCGATAAACAGGGTGCGTTCCGGCTGGCCTATTTCGACAAAATATTGTCTGGCGATCTTGAGCGCCGTTTCCACGGCTTCAGAACCGCCCGATACGAAGTAGGCGTGATTGAGATCGCCCGGCGCATTGGCGACCAGATTGTCCGCCAACTGTTCCGCCGCCTCGCTGGTGAAAAAGCTGGTGTGGGCATAGGCCAAGGTATCGATTTGGCGATGTATTGCCGCCAGAACATCAGGATGCGCGTGACCCAGACAGGATACGGCCGCGCCGCCGCAGGCATCCAGATAACGTTTACCGTTGATATCCGTGATATAGGCGCCTTGTGCGGATGCCGCCACGATCGGTGTTGACAGCAGACTGCGATGAATAATACGGCTCATGTTACCAGACCTTGAATGGCGAAAAGGGGTGTCATGCGTTCATCTTGCATGATTCAAATGGAACTGGTCAATATAAAATTAATTCATTTGTATCATTTGCGCTGAAAAATGATCCAGACGCTGATTAGCCTGGTATTCAGCGCATGGCGGTTATCTGCGTGGGCGAGGGGAAATATTATTGCTGTTTGCCCGGCATGATATAGGCGCCGGTATCGATCAGATGACTTTCCGCGTTCTCGATGTCTTTCACCGCCTGCTGCCCATGTTTGGCCACCAACAGCGCCAGCAGGCATTCACTGATAGCCATGCCGGAGAGGACGGACGGGAAGAAGGAGGGGCTGCCGGTGTGGAAAAGGAGCGCGGCATCCGCTTCCAGCGCCAGCGGAGAGATAAGCGCATCGGTGATGGATACCGTTTGGCATCCCGCCTGCCTGGCGGCGTTGAATACCCTGACCGTCTCTTTCGAGTAAGGGGCGAAACCAATCACAAGCATGGCGTCTGCCGGGGTCAAATCGCGGGTAAACATTTCTATGTTGCTGGCATGCCCGTCGATCAGAAAGACGTTTTTCTTAAACAGGCGATAGATGTAGTAGAGCGAATAAGCGATGGAGAAGCTGGCGCGAAACCCGCAGATATAAACGTTTTCCGCCTTATCCAGCAAGGACGCCGCTTTTTTCATCGCTTCGGGGTTAATCGATGCCGTTTGCCCGAGGTTGGCGAGATGGGATTTAAATATTTCCTCATACAGCGCGTTGTCCTCCCCCTGATCGATCAGCTTTTGCGCTTTTTTGCCGTAGGGTTCATTGCTAAGCCCCATGTCGTCAATGAAGGCGTTTTTCAGTTCGCTCCAGCCGGCAAACCCCAGCTTTTTCGCCAGACGCAACAAGGTCGCCGGTTGAACGCCCGCCTGTTTGGCGAATGCGCGCATAGAAAGCACCACCAGTTCGTTGGCGTGCTGAAGCGTAAATTCCGCCGCTCTTTGTAGCTCCGGCGTCAACAGCGGATAACTGTTTGCGATGATTTGCTGAGTGCTCATTAACGGGGGATTCTCCTGGGCTTGGAACTTGGCAGGCAAATTCTGACATAACTGTGGGTAACGTATAGCAAAATCTATCACTTATTTGGCGGCGGTTGCATACGCACGCTATCGCTCTGCGCCGTCTGGGCGGCAGACGCATAGATCGCTGTCCGCAGCCTGTGCGCCATTTTGGTGCTTTGCGTTCATCAATATGGTGCAGCCATTGGCCGCGGCCGGCGATCGCCACGCGGGGAAAATTTTTTTCATCACGCCGAATAGCGTTTTTTTCGCTGTTTTTTGCCTTTTTTACTCCTGTTAATTCATTGTATTTATTTTAATTCCCATTATATGGGAGTTTATTTCCCAAAATATGGCACGCCCCCTGCTTTAGTCATATCAGGGTGGGAGCCGTCACCCGATTTTATTGCTGCGCATACCGGGGATGCATGATGCCGAAAGTTTCTCAAACCACTGCCGGTCAGGCGGAAGACGTTATCAGCGCGCAGGAGCGGGTGCTGATGATCCTTAAAACCATCGCGCAGTTCGGCCGACCGGCCAGCGCCACCGAACTGATGAAGATGACCGGATTGGCCAAAAGTACGCTGTACCGGCAGTTGGCGATCCTCCGCCGCTGGGGGTTTGTCATGGAAAGCGGGAATCTGTACGCGCCGGGGCCGGTGAGTTTGCAATTGGCGATGGGGTTTGATGAAACCGCGTTGCTGACGCAGTGCGCGCAGGCGGAGATGCGCTGGCTGTCCGACGCCTCGCAGGAGACGGTCGCCATCACCGTGGCGATGAACCGGCAGGCGATCTGCGTCAGCATGATTGAAGCGACGCAGTCGCTGCGCTGTTCCTTCGAGAAGGGGCGCAGCGTGCCGCTGCGGGCCGGCGCGACCGCGAAGTGTCTGCTGGCGCATCTGCCTGAAGCCGAACTGCGCCACATTCTGCCGCTGGAGTTTCCGCATCCCGAACAGCGCGCCGCGATAGCGCGGCAGTTAGCGGCGATCCGCGAGCGGGGCTATGTCGACAGCGACAGTGAAGTGGATGCCGGTGTCTGGGGCGTCAGTTTTCCGTTACTGGCGCCCAACCGCAAACTGCTTGGCGCGTTGAGTCTGATGGCGCCTTCGCAGCGGGTGGCCGGCAAGCAGGCGGATCTGATTGGCCTGACGGCGGCGGCCGTCGAACGTATTCATCAGCATTTAAACGATTTTTGACGCTGTGGCCCGCAGGGGATCCATCGCGTCGTTTAACCAGAGGAAATCATGTATGTCTGTTACCCGTCGTGCTTTGTTAAACACCCTGTTCGCCATCGGACTGTCCTGTATTCCCGGTCTGACCTTCGCACAACAGGGGGAACCCATTAAAGCCGTCACGGATGCGACTTTCCCGCCGCTGGAGTTTATGGAAAACAACAAGTTCAGCGGTTTCGATATTGAACTGGTGGAGGCTATCGGCAAGCAGTTGAATCGGCCGGTACAGTGGACGAACGTGGATTTCAAGGGGTTGATCCCCAGCGTGACTTCGCAGCGGGCCGATATCGCGGTCTCCGGTATTTACATTACGCCGGAACGGGCGCAGGTGGTGAACTTCACCAAACCCTATCTGACCGGCGGACTGGTGGTGGTGGTGAAAGAGAACAACGCCGCGATCAAAACCCATGACGATCTGAAAGGGAAAAGCGTCAGCGTTCAGGTCGGCACCAAGTCGGTGGCATGGCTGCACGGCAATATGCCGGAGGTTCGTCTGGTGGAAGTAGAGAAAAACCAGCAGATGTTCAACCTGGTCAGCATCGGCCGCGTCGATGCCGCGGTGACCGGCAAGCCGGCCGCCTTCCAATATGCGCGCACCAAAGGCGGGGTACGGATTCTTGCCGACCAGTTAACCACCGAAGAATACGGGATCGCGGTGCGTAAAGATCTGACGCAGCTGCGCGACGATATCGACGGCGCCGTCGAGACGCTCAAGGCGAACGGCGTCTACCAGCGTCTGCTGGATAAATGGTTTCCCACCCACTAACGCGTAACCGCCGCGGGCGTCGCATCACGCCCGCAAAACCGCCACGTACCACAGGACATTTTTTATGAATCTAGACCTCGACTTTGCGCCGGTATTCGCCAGCAGCGACGCCCTGTTGGCCGGCACGCTGGTGACGATCGAAATTACCCTGTGCGCGCTGCTGGTCGGGTGTTCGCTCGGTCTGCTGGTCGGCATCGCCCGGCTTAACCCGCACCGGCGCATTCTGTATGCCGCCTCCAGCGCCTACGTAACCTTAATTCGCGGTACGCCGCTGCTGGTGCAACTGTTTATCTGGTATTACGGCCTGCCGCGTTTCGGCGTGATGTTGCCGTCCTTTTTCTGCGGCGTTATCGGCCTCGGGCTCTACTCCAGCGCCTATATTTCGGAAATCGTCAGGGGGGCGATCACCTCTATCGAACGCGGTCAGAACGAAGCGGCGCGCTCGCTGGGCATGTCCGGCGTACAGGCGATGTACAAAATCATTCTGCCGCAGGCGCTGGTGCGCATGATCCCGCCGCTGGGCAATGAATTTATCGCGCTGATCAAAAACTCCGCGCTGGTTTCCCTGATCACCATTCAGGATGTGATGCAGGCCGGCACGACGGTTATCAGCAACTCTTACCGCGATCTGGAAACCTATCTGGTGGTGGCCGGCGTGTACTTTGTCCTGACCGGCATTTCCGTTGTGGCGCTGCGTTATTTTGAGAAACGTCATCATATGAAGGGGGTGCAGTAATGACCGACCGTCAATCTATAGAGGCGTCCGCGCTGATCACCATCCGTCGTCTCGGCAAACGTTTTGGCGACAATACGGTGCTGCGCGGCATTGATTTCGACGTGTTCCCCGGCGAAGTCGTGGTGATTATCGGCCCCAGCGGCTCGGGGAAAAGCACGTTCCTGCGCTGCTGCAACGGTCTTGAACACCCGGAAGAGGGCGACGTCACGCTGTGCGGGCGGCCGCTGATCAGCGGAGGAAAGATGCTGGCCGAACCGCAGCTCAACCAACTGCGCAAAGAGGTCGGCATGGTATTCCAGTCCTTCAACCTGTTTCCGCATTTGTCGGTGCTGGAGAACATCTGCGTGGCGCCGCTGATGCTGCGCGATATGAGCAAAGCCGCCGTTCGTCAGCAGGCGCTGCAACTGCTGGAGAAAGTCGGTCTGGCCGCCAAGGCGCAGGCGATGCCCGGCAGCCTGTCGGGCGGACAGAAACAGCGGGTGGCGATTGCCCGCGCGCTGGCGATGTCGCCGACGGTGATGCTGTTCGATGAACCGACCTCGGCGCTCGATCCTGAATTGGTGGGCGAAGTGCTCCAGGTGATGAAATTGCTGGCGCAGGAAGGCATGACCATGATTGTCGTCACCCATGAAATGGGGTTTGCGCGCGAAGTCGCCGATCGGGTGGTGGTGATGGACGGCGGCGGCATTATTGAGTCCGGGACGCCGGCGCAGATTTTCGGCGCGCCGCGCTGCGAGCGCACCCAGCGATTTCTTCAGTCGGTCTTGTCCCAGCACTAAGGCGCCGGACCGAACTCTTTTCTTCACCAGGCAACCAATCATCATGATAACGAATCAACTTTTTGCCCAACACGCGTTGCTGAATGACGGCTGGCAGCGCGACGTATTGATCGCGTGGGACGAGCAGGGCGTGATCAGCCGGGTTGTCCCGGATTGCCGCCGTCCGCCCGACGTTGAACAGGCCGGCTGGCTGCTGCCGGGCATGGTCAACCTGCACTCGCACGCTTTCCAGCGCGCTTTCGGCGGACTGACGGAGTATCGGCGACAGCAACAGGACAGCTTCTGGAGCTGGCGTAATCTGATGTATGACTTTGCGGCGAAGATTTCACCGGAGCAGTTGGAGATCGTCGCCACCTGGTTGTACAGCGAAATGCTGGAGGCGGGTTACACCTCGGTATGCGAGTTTCACTATGTGCATCATCAGCCCGACGGCAGACCCTATGCCGATCCGACGACGCTGTGCCGCAGCCTGATCAACGCGGCGACGCGCACCGGCATCGGACTGACGCTGCTGCCGGTGTGCTACCAGAACAGCGGTTTCGGCGCTCAGCCGCCGGAGGCGAAGCAGCGGCGTTTTATCAACGACACCGAACAGTTTCTTACGCTATGGCAACAACTGATGCCGCTGACGCGCGACGCTCAGGTGCGGCTGGGCGTCGCGCCGCATTCGCTGCGCGCCATCTCCGCACAGGCGTTGACGCAACTGCTGAGCGGTATCGACCAGATGGATGCGCGCGCGCCGATCCATATCCATGTCGCCGAACAGCGCAAGGAGGTGGATGACTGCGTTGCCTGGAGCGGTCTGCGGCCCGTCGAGTGGTTGCTGGAACACCAGCCGGTCGACCGTCGCTGGTGCTTGATCCATGCCACCCATATGACGGCGCAGGAGTATCGACGCGCCGCCGGCAGCGGCGCGGTGGTCGGACTGTGTCCTACCACCGAAGCCAATCTGGGCGACGGGATGTTTGATTTTCCTCAGTGGCGTCAGCATGACGGCCGCTGGGGCATCGGTTCCGACAGCAATGTCGCCGTCAGCGCCGCGGAAGAGCTGCTGATGCTGGAATATTCTCAACGTTTGCAGTTCCGTCAGCGCAATGTCTGCGCCGACCAACGGCAGAGCGATGTCGCCGCCAGCCTGTATCTGGGCGCGCTGCATGGCGGCGCGCAGGCCAGCGGGCGCAATGTGGCCGGGCTTGCCGCCGGTCAGCGCGCCGATCTGGTGGAACTGGACGCGCAGCACGCCGCGCTGGCGCTGCTGTCCGCGGACAACATTCTGGCCGGCCATCTGTTCGGCAGTTCGCGCAGTTCGGCGGTACAACGGGTATGGACCGGGGGGCGTCAGCGGGTGGATCGTCAGCACCTGCTGCATCCGTCGGCGCTGGCGGCGTTCGTCGATGTACGTCGGCAGTTATTGCAGCAAATTTGACCGGGAGATTGACATTATGACTAGCGTAGCGCCGTTTATTTTCCATCAGGGCAGCGAACCCTTATTGATCACCATGCCCCATACCGGCGTCTGGCTGCCCGACGAGCTGGCCGGCGACCTGACGCCTGAAGCGCGGACGGTACCCGATACCGACTGGCACATCGAGCAGCTTTATGCTTTTGCCAGAGAAATGGGGGCGTCGTGGCTACAGGCCACCTGCTCCCGCTATGTGGTCGATCTCAACCGGCCGCCGGACGGCGCCAGCCTTTATCCGGGGCAGGCCACCACCGGGCTGTGTCCGGAGACGCGGTTTGACGGCGGGCCGGTGTATCTGCCGGGCGCCGCGCCGTCTCCCGAAGAGGTGCAGGCGCGTCGCCGCCGTTACTGGCAGCCCTGGCACGATAAGCTGGAGGAGGAACTGACGCGACTGAAAGCCCGCTTTCCCCGCGTCGTGCTGTGGGACGCGCATTCCATTCGTTCCGTGTTGCCGCAGTTTTTCGACGGACGCCTGCCCGATTTCAATATCGGCACCAATAAAGGCGCGAGCTGCGCGCCCGCATTGCAGCAGCGTATCGCGGCGGTCGCGCGCGCCGCCTCGCCGTTCACGCAGGTGGAAAACGGACGCTATACCGGCGGCTATATCACCCGCCACTATGGTCAGCCGCATCAGGGCGTACACGCGGTGCAGATGGAGCTGGCGCAGAGCAGCTATATGGATGAAACGCCGCCCTGGCGCTGGCAACCGCAAAAGGCCCGCGCGCTGCAAACCCATCTTCAGACCATGCTACAGTCGGCGCTGGCGTTTGCCCGCGAAGGCCGGTAACGACGCGCTGAGGGATATTCGCCTCGGCCGCTTGGCATAATTATCGGGACGACGGCGTCGTCCCCGCACCCAACAGAGCGGAATCCATGATCGAATTTTATGATACCGAGAGCCTGCCGGTGACGCGCTGGCGTAATGGCGGCGGCGAAACGCGGGAGATCGTCAGCTTTCCGCCCCGCGCGGCGTCATTCGCCTGGCGCGCCAGTATCGCCAGCATCGCCGCCAGCGGCGCTTTCTCTTTTTTTCCGGGGGTCGACCGTGTGATTACCCTATTGCAAGGCGAGGGCGTGGCGCTGGCGTCGCCGGGGGCGTTTGACCAGCCGCTGGCGCTGTACCAGCCTTTCGCCTTTGCCGGCGAAGCGGCGGTGAACGCCCGTTTGTCCGGCCCGGAAAGTCTGGATTTCAACGTTATGACGCGCCGCGGGGTATGTCGGGCGACGGTGATCGCCACCCGACGGCCGCAGCAGGCCGTCGCCGGGGTTTGCTGGGTGATAGCCGGCCGCTGGCGCATAGGGGATGCCACCTGCGCGCGCGGACAGGGCGCATGGTGGAACGACTGCGCCGTCGACGTCCGGCCCGACTCCGCGGACGCGCATCTGCTTTTCGCCGCGATTACCTATGAATGAGGCGTTTGCCTTGCAACCTCGCCGGCGCGCGGCGTGAATATCATTATTGCTTACATTTTCCTGCGCGGGGCCGATCGACCGCAGGCTTACGCTTGATAAGGCGCGCCTGCCCGGCGGGGGAAAACGGCGGGTGAGCCGATGATAAATATCCGTCCGGCAAAGGGTTATTTTTAATATTTGGCGTAACCTGTAAAGGAGTAACTTTAAATTTCTGTAAGGTTAATGCTATGCAACGTAAAGCCGGGTTATCGCGGATACTGATAACCCTCACCGTTTTGTTCTCCGTCCTGACCGGCCTCTACCTGCTCATCGGCGGTATCTGGTTGGTCAAACTTCATGGTTCATGGTATTACCTGATCGCCGGGCTGATTATGCTGGCGACCGCCTGGCTGTTGCATCGCCGCCGCGTCGTCGCGCTGCTGCTGTATGCGGTTTTCCTGCTTGGCACCACGCTCTGGTCGCTTTGGGAAGTCGGGCCTGATTTCTGGGCGCTGACGCCGCGTCTGGACGTCACCTTCTTTTTCGGCCTGTGGATTGCGCTGCCCTTTATCTACCGCGGCCTGACCGGTCAAGGGCCGCTGGCGCGCGGCGCGCTGGGCGTCTCGTTGGCGATCGCCGTCATTGTGCTGGCGTATGCGATATTCAACGATCCGCAGGAGATTAACGGCTCGCTGAGCGCGGATCAAAGCGCCGCCGCCGACCGCCCGGCCGGCGGGATACCCGACGACGACTGGCCCGCTTACGGCCGCACGCAAGCCGGCACCCGCTATTCGCCGCTGACGCAGATTAACGATAAAAACGTCGGTCAATTGCAGGAAGTCTGGCGGTTTCGCACCGGCGATTTGAAAAGGGTCGGCGATCCGGAAGAAATCACCGATGAAGTTACGCCGATCAAGATCGACGATACCCTTTATCTATGTACGCCGCACCAAAGGCTGTTCGCGCTGGATGCGGTGACCGGCAAAGAAAAATGGCATTTTGATCCGCAACTGGCGACTAATCCCTCATTTCAGCACGTTACCTGCCGCGGCGTGTCTTATCACCAAACGCCGGCGCAGGTCAATGCGACGGACGCCAAACCCGCGCTCTGCTCGCGCCGCATCCTGCTGCCGGTCAACGACGGCAACCTGTACGCGCTGGACGCGCAAAGCGGCGAACTGTGTCCCGACTTTGCGGAGCACGGCAAGCTGAATCTGCAAAGCAATATGCCATATGCCCGCGCCGGCGCCTATGAGCCGACGTCGCCGCCGATTGTGACCGACAGCGTGGTGATTATCGCCGGCGCGGTCACCGATAACTACTCTACGCGCGAACCTTCCGGCGTGATCCGGGGTTTCGATGTGAATAGCGGCAAGCTGCTGTGGGTATTCGATACCGGCAGCAAAGATCCGAACAAGATCCCGCAAGGGGAGCAGGTTTATACGCCGAACTCGCCGAACTCCTGGGCGCCGGCCGCTTATGACGCCGCGCTGGATTTGGTTTATCTGCCGATCGGCGTGGCGACGCCGGATATCTGGGGCGGTCATCGTTCGCCGGAAATGGAGCGTTTCGCCAGCGGCCTGCTGGCGCTGAATGCGACGACCGGCAAACTGGCGTGGTTCTATCAGACGGTTCACCACGATTTGTGGGATATGGACGTACCGGCGCAGCCAAGTCTGGCGGACATTACCGATAAGAACGGTAATACCGTGCCGGTGGTGTATGTTCCGGCCAAGACCGGCAACATTTTCGTGCTGGATCGCCGTACCGGCGCAACCGTGTCGCCCGCGCCGGAAACCCCGGTGCCGCAAGGCCCGGCCAAAGGCGATCGTCTTTCTCCCACCCAGCCTTATTCCGCGCTGACCTTCCGTCCTCAGCAGCCGTTGACCGGCAAGGATATGTGGGGGGCGACCCTTTACGATCAGTTGGTCTGCCGCGTGATGTTCCACCGCTTGCGTTATGAAGGGCCGTTTACGCCGCCATCCGAGCAGGGGACGCTGGTTTTCCCCGGCAATCTGGGCATGTTCGAATGGGGCGGCATTTCGGTTGATACCGACCGTCAGATTGCCGTCGCCAACCCGATGGCGCTGCCGTTCGTTTCTCAACTGATTCCCCGCGGCCCGAATAATCCGGCGCAACCGGGCGTCGGCGAGCAAGGCGGTTCCGGTTCGGAAGCGGGGATTCAGCCGCAGTACGGCGTGCCGTTCGGCGTCAAGCTGAACGCTTTTCTGTCGCCTCTGGGGATCCCCTGCAAACAGCCCTCCTGGGGTTATATCTCGGCCATTGACCTGAAAACCAACGATATCGTGTGGAAAAAGCGCATCGGCACCGTGCGCGACAGCTCGCCATTGCCGCTGCCGTTTAAGGTCGGCATGCCGATGCTGGGCGCGCCGGTCTCGACCGCCGGCAATGTCTTCTTTATCGCGGCGACGGCCGATAACTATCTGCGCGCTTTCAACGTGACGAATGGCGAACAGCTATGGGAAGCGCGTCTGCCGGCCGGCGGCCAGGCCACGCCGATGACCTATGCGGTTAACGGCAAGCAGTATGTGGTCATCGCCGCGGGCGGGCATGGCTCGTTCGGCACCAAACTCGGCGATTATATTATCGCCTATGCGTTGCCCGACGGAAAATAACAGGGCGTCAAGCGATGGCGGTTTACGGTTGCAGAGGTTGATCCCCGCCTACTACCGCGGGGATGGCGTGGGGGACGACGGGATACTTTTTTCGTCATTCTCGCGCAGGCGGGAATCGGTCAATGACGGTTTACGGTTGCAGAGGCTGATCCCCGCCTACTACCGCGGGGATGACGCGGGGATGGCTTGGGGATGACTCGGGGATGACGAGGGGGACGACGGGATACTTTTTTCGTCATTCTCGCGCAGGCGGGAATCGGTCAATGGCGGTTTACGGTTGCAGAAGCTGATCCCCGCCTACTGCTGCGGGGATGACGTGGGGATGACGCGGGGGATGACGGGGTACTTTTCTCGTCATTCTCGCGCAGGCGGGAATCGGTCAATGGCGGTTTACGGTTGCAGAGGCTGATCCCCGCCTACTGCCGCGGGGATGACTCGGGGATGACTCGGGGATGACGTAGGGGACGACGGGATACTTTTTTCGTCATTCTCACGCAGGCGGGAATCAGTCAATGGTGGTTTACGGTTGCAGAAGCTGATCCCCGCCTACTACCGCGGGGATGACGAGGGGGACGACGAGGGGGACGACGGGGTACTTTTTTCGTCATTCTCGCGCAGGCGGGAATCGGTTAATAGCGGTTTACGGTTGCAGAGGTTGATCCCCGCCTACTGCTGCGGGGATGACGTGGGGGACGACGGGGTACTTTTTCGTCATTCTCGCGCAGGCGGGAATCGGTCAATGCGGTTTACGGTTGCAGAAGCTGATCCCCGCCTACTGCTGCGGGGATGACGTTGGGATGACTCGGGGATGAAGCGGGGACGACGTGGGGGACGACGGGGTACTTTTTTCGTCATTCTCGCGCAGGCGGGAATCGGTCAATGGCGGTTTACGATTGCAGAAGCTGATCCCCGCCTACTGCCGCGGGGATGACTCGGGGATGACGTGGGGGACGACGGGATACTTTTTTCGTCATTCTCGCGCAGGCGGGAATCGGTCAATGGCGGTTTACGGTTGCAGAGGCTGATCCCCGCCTGCTGACGTGGGGATGACTCGGGGGACGACGGGATACTTTTTTCGTCATTCTCGCGCAGGCGGGAATCAGTCAATGGCGGTTTACGGTTGCAGAAGCTGCTCCCCGCCTACTGCCGCGGGGATGACGTGGGGGATGACGCGGGGGAGGAATGAGGAATCGCGCGTACCCTGCGCCTCCGCAGCCATGTCATAAATGTCCGGCTGTCCATCGGCCGGGCGTACAGGTAGCCCTGTAAATATTTGACGCCGTTCTGCTTCAGGTAGCGGTATTCGTGCCGGGTATTCACCCCTTCCGCCACCATATCCAGATCCAGCCTGCGGCTCAGGCCGATAATCGCGTCGAGCACCGGCGTATCGCTATGGGCCGAGTCGATGGTTCCGACGAAGGCCTTATCGATCTTCAGGTAATCCAGCGGAAACATTTGCAGGTAGGACAAGGAACAGTGACCAGTGCCAAAATCGTCAATGGCGATAATGAACCCCTCCCGCCGCAGTAGCGTCAGCTTTTCCACCACATCCTGCGTATTCGTGATGAGGCTGCGTTCGGTGATTTCCAGCGTGATGCGCATCTTATGCGGCGACAGCATCTCCGCGAGACGGCGAATGTCGTCCACAAAATCCGCATGTTGCATATGCTCGGCCGCGATATTCACGTCCAGATGAAATCCTTCAGGCACTTGCCAGTGTTTTACATCGGCGGCCAGCAGTCTGAACATATGGTGCGTCAGCGGAATGATTAAGCCCTCGGCCTCGGCGGAAGGAATAAAGACATCCGGACTGATGCTTCTGCCGCCGGGCCGATACCAGCGCATCAGCGCTTCCACGCCGATACAGCTTCGGGTCGTCATATCGTAGATCGGTTGATAATGCACGGCGAACTCGTCGTTGAGCATGCCCTTGCGCAGTTCGTCGCGCAGCGACATTTTGCGTTTCTGCCATGAACGGATAATGGCGGTAAAGATCACAGACAAAATCAGCGCCAGCGGCAGAAAGGCGATAAAGGCGCGCCGCCATGACTTGACCAACTCCGAGGCCGGCAACGCCGCGCTGACCTTAATCGGATAACGGGGTGAGACGGCGGCGGCGGACATTGGCGCGATCAGCGGATTATCATCCACAATGGCGTGTCCTTCCTGAATTTTATAGCCGTCGCCGAAGCAGATGCTCAGCAGATATTGCCGGGTATTGCCCATGGCGTTCATAAAGTCGATCAAATACTGCGAATCAACCAGAGCGAAGGCGCCGAACGAGTCGGAAAGCTGTCGGGCGAAAATCACCGCCGGCCGTTTCTGGACGCGCCTTGTCTCCGGCAGCGAAATATTCCAGCGCTCGGGCATCGGGGTCGGCAGCGGATGCTGGATAATGTTGTTTAACGGGATAAGGCTGTCGCCGGAAACGGAGGAACAGTACATATTCTCTCCCTGCAACAGTCCCACCGAACGAAAGTAGGCGGAGAGCGTACCCTGGTATATCAGTTCGGGAAAAATGCGCTCGCAGGGTTGCCCCTCGTAAACCATCAGGCTATCCACCATGCTCCAGGCCTGCCGGCTAATGGCTTCCGCCTGATGCATGATCACCAGATTGGTTATTTTCAGATCCTGTTTTACATCCTGCTTTGCAATGATATAGCTGAAGACCATGCCCAGTAAGATGGGGAGTAACCAGGCGACGATTAACAGATACACGTATCCAGGGGCGGGGCTATGATTGTTTTTTTCCATTACGTCTCTATTCTTTCATTTCCCTGATATTGTCGGATTTGTTTGACTGACAGTACACGAAGAGGGTCTGAAACCATTCCAAGTAGAAACCACACTGATTTTGTAGAAAAGTGTAGCACGCATCAATGTTCCCCGTTCAATAACCAATATGGCGCGGCATCATTAATTTCCCCGCGGTTCAATCAGCGCGCCGGGAGAAGGCCTGATGGGCGAGGAAGCGAAAATGGCCGGATGACGGCTGCTGCTGCGCCGTCATCCGGCCGGGGTTTAACGCGGGGCCTGAAAAGGGCGTCCCATCGGCATTAACCGCAGACCCTCAGGCAGATGCCGCCAGGGCAAGGTTGTCAGATCCACGGGCATGAACCCCGGCGCCACCGCCACGATAATCTCCGCGGCGATGGTGGAAAAATCCGCGCGAAAATGTACCGCGCTTTTGACCACCAGAATATCCTGTTCGGTGGTTTCAATTCCGGCAAAGCGAAACATGGCTTGATCGGCCATTTGCGCCTTGTGGGTGGAGACCACCACGCGGACGTTGCCGATCTTCAGACAGGCGCTGGGGCCGAGATCCATATCGAAGCCGCCGAAATAGGGGCCGGTGGCCTTGAAGCGGCCGGACATGATTCGTTCGATAAAAAAAGTGGCGCTAAACGGTTCGTCGTCGCTCAGACCGGCGTGTCCGCCCAACGCAAGGGTGAGGCTATTGCCGGCGCCGGCGGCCTCGATGTCTTTCATCGCGGCGGGATCCACCATCAGGCCGATGGCGGCGCGGTTCGCCTGATTGCGCACCAGCGCGCGCAGCATTCCCGTGGTATCGGAGTTACTGCCCGCGCCGGGATTGTCCTGGGCGTCGGCTATCACGATCGGCCGCGAGCCCTGCGCCGCCCGACGCATGGCGTATCGCACCGCTTCATCCGGCGTATAGGTTTTGTCGCTAAAGCGGGATTCGGCGGCGCACACCGCGTGATACAGCGTATCGGCCAGCCGATCGGCCTGCGCCTGATCCGGCGCATAGGCCCAGATCGCCGGCGTGCATTCGGCAAAATCCGCCGCCGGGAATCCCATGGTAAAGGACAGATGCGTCTGCTCTGTTTCCAGCGCCGCCAACTGTTGATAAAGCTCGCTGGCGGGCGCCAGATCGGTACATTGCCAACTGATGGGAATCAGAAACGGGATGCGCCGTACGGCTTTGGCCGGCTTGTCGCCCGTCGCCCGATGCCGCATCAGCAAATTCCAGGCGCGTACCCCGGTATCGGCCATATCCACATGGGGATAGGTGCGGAAGGCCACCAGGTAATCCGCGTTATCCAACATCGCCCGACTGACGTTGGCATGCAGATCCAAACTTGCCACCACCGGAATGGCCGCCCCGACCAGCGCCCGCACGCGTCGCAGCAATTCGCCTTCGCCATCGTCGAGGTGTTCGGCCGCCATCGCGCCATGCAGATCCAGATAGACTGCGTCAACGGGCAGCGCCGAGCGGATACCCTCAAGGATCAGCGCCGAAATACGCTCGAACGCATCGCGGGTGACCGGGCCGGAAGGGCTGGCCGCCGCCCACACCGTCGGGATCGCCTCATCGCCGTGCGCCAGCGCCTGGGCGACGAAGCCGGCGGCGGGAATATTCTTGCCGCGGATGCTCGGCCATACCGCCTCGCCCTGCGTCATGCCCGGCCAGCCGCCGCCCTGTTCGAACATCCGCCAGTCGGCGGGGCTGGGGGCAAAGGTGTTGGTTTCATGCTCAAAACCGCCATATACGATACGCAATGTCTTCTCCTCGCTGTATTGGATTCAATACCGGCCTGATGTATCCGGCGCGGTTGCACTGTGCCGGTGCGCAACGGCGAAATCAGGTGAACAAAATTGCACCAGTAACGCGCAAATGATCGGCTTATCTCGGGTTTGCAAGCTGGAACGATAATTGCTTCTGTCTGTATCGTCGATTGTCGACAATATCCCGTCAGAGGATAACGCCATTTCCATCAAACGATCCAGGAGCTTTACATGACCAGTTCGAGATTACCGCTACGGCGTTATGCCCGTTACGCGTTAATGGCTGCATCGCTAGGGTTCGCTTCAACCGTCGCTCAGGCGGCCACCGTTAACGCCGTGATGCATGCCAGCCTGCGCGCGTTGGATCCCAACATCACGACGGCCTATATCGTGCGTGACTATGCCTACATGGTTTATGACACGCTGCTGGCGCTTGATGCCGACAATAACATCCAGCCGCAGATGGCGGAAAAATGGGACGTGTCGCCAGACGGCAAAACCTATACTTTCGCGCTGCGCGACGGCCTGAAATGGCATGACGGGCAACCGGTGGTCGCCGCAGACTGCGTGGCATCCATCCAGCGCTGGGCGCAGTTGGATAAGCTGGGGCAGGTGATGAACGGCCTGCTGGAAAATATTCAGGTGATCGATGACAAAAGCTTCTCGATGACGTTCAAACAGCCGACGGCCATCGCGCTACAGGCATTGGCCAAATCCAGCGGCGTGGCGCCGTTTATGCTGCCAAAACGGCTGGCCGATCAGCCGCCGGGCGAACCGATCAAAGAAGCGGTCGGCTCCGGCCCGTTCCGCTTCATCGCCGGCGAATACCGTCCCGGCGTACAGGCGGTATTTGAGAAATTCGCCGACTATGTGCCGCGTAAAGAGCCGGCCAGCGGGCTGGCGGGCGGCAAGGTGGTGAAGGTCGATCGGGTCAAATGGATCTCCATGCCGGATACCATGACGTCGGTGAATGCGCTGCTTTCCGGCGAGGTGGATTTCATCGAGGATTTACCGATGGATCTGTTGCCGATGCTGGAGAACAACGACGAGGTCACGCTGACCGAATATAAGCTGCAAGGCTCGCAGAATGTGGCCCGGCTCAATTTCCTTCAGCCGCCGTTCGATAACAAGCTGATCCGTCAGGCCGCCCTGGTCGCGATGGATCAGGAGGCGGTATTGCAGGCGCAAAGCGGCAATCCCAAATATTATCACACCTGTCCGGCGTACTTTGGCTGCGACACGCCGTATGCCGGTTCGGTCGGGGCGGACCTTTTGGTGAAAGGCAACCCGGCCAAAGCCGCCGAGCTGCTGAAACAGGCCAACTATGACGGCACGCCGGTCGTTATTCTGCACGCCACGGACGTCCAGTCGCTGGCGGCGATGCCGCCGGTATTCGCCCAGTCGCTGCGTCAGGCCGGTTTTAACGTGCAGTTGCAGGCGATGGACTGGCAGACCGTGACGGTGCGCCGCGCCTCGAAAGAGAAACCCGCCAATGGCGGCTGGAATATCTTCAGCACTTACAACACCATCGCCGATATCTCCGATCCGGTCGGCTCGATCACCGCCGCGGCCAACGGGCCGCAGGCCTGGTTCGGCTGGCCCGATATTCCCGCCGCGGAAGCATTGCGACTGAAAATTGCGTTGAGCACCAGCGACAGCGACAAAAAACAGTACGCCGAAGCATTGCAGAAAACGCTGCTGGAGGAAGTGGCGGCCATTCCGCTGGGCGAGCGCTCGGTGGTGACCGCCCGGCGCGCGAATGTGAAAGATCAGGTGAATACCACCGTCCCGGTGTTCTGGAATATGACCAAAACCGGTAACTAAATCCGCGAAGCCCGGCGTTGCCGCCGGGCGCCTTATTCCCAACACGACAGGTAATCGCTATGCCTCGATTTATTTTACAACGACTGGCGGCCACGCTGCCGGTATTGTGCATCGTCGCGGTCATCGTCTTTCTGCTGTTGCGGCTGACTTCCGGCGATCCGGCGCTGATTCTGGCCGGAGACAGCGCGACGCCGGAGCAACTGGCGAATATCCGTACCGCCATGGGGTTGGATAAACCGGTGCTGCAACAGTTCCTTATCTGGGTGGGCGGACTATTGCGCGGCGACCTGGGCGTCTCGCTGATTCCCGGCACGCCGGTATCCGCCATGATCGCCGATCGTTTCGCCCCGTCGCTGGCTCTGTGCCTTTCCACCATCGTGGTGGCCATCGTGGTGGCGATCCCGCTGGGCATTATGGCGGCGTGGCAACAGGGCAAACCGCTGGATCGCCTGATCATGGCCGGTTCGGTTATCGGCTTCTCCGTACCGGTGTTCATCTTCGGTTATACCTTGATTCTGGTGTTTGCGCGCTGGCTGGGCTGGCTGCCGGTGCAGGGCTATCGGCCGCTGAGCGAAGGCATTTGGCCGTTTCTGGAGCGGCTGATCCTGCCGACGCTGGCGCTGAGCACGGCCTATATCGCATTGATTGCCCGCATCGTACGCACCAGCGTGATTGAAGTGATGGGGGAGGATTTTATCCGCACCGCGCGGGCGAAAGGGCTGAATGAGCGCGGGGTGCTGATTCATCACGCGCTGCGCAATGCGGCGGTGCCGATCGTCACCATCATCGGCGTCAGTATCGCCATGCTGATCGGCGGCGTGGTGGTCACCGAGTCGGTATTCAATATTCCGGGACTCGGACGACTGGTGCTGGAGTCGGTGCAGGCGCGCGACTATCCCATCATTCAGGCGCTGATCCTGATCTTCTCCACGCTGTACATCGTCATCAATCTGGTTATCGACCTGCTCTATGCCCTGATTGATCCGCGTATCCGTTATTAAGCCGAACAGGAGAATGGCAATGAGTTCAGAAACCTCGGTGGTTCCGGCCGCGTCGACGGGCGGGATATCGGCCCAGCTTCGCGCCGGCTTGCTGACCTGGCCGGTGATGCTGGGCGCCGCCGTGCTGCTGATCGTGGTGGCGCTGGCGCTGCTCGCGCCCTGGATAAGCCACTACAACCCGATTGATATCGATCCGTCGCAACGGCTTAAAACGCCGTCTGCGCTGCACTGGCTGGGTACCGACGCGCTGGGCCGCGATATTTTCGCCCGCGTGGTGTTCGGCGCCCGGCAATCATTAGTGGTCGGGCTGGGGGCGGTGTGCATCAGCGTGGTCATCGGATTGGCGATCGGCGTGGTCGCCGGCTATTTCCGGCTGGTCGACGCCATTGTGATGCGCATTATGGATGGGCTGATGGCCATTCCCGGCATTCTGCTGGCCATCGCGCTGGTTTCCCTGTCGGGCGCCAGCCTGTTTACCGTGCTGGTGGCGATTTCCATTCCTGAAATTCCGCGCGTGGTGCGGATGGTGCGCAGCGTCATCATGGGCGTTCGCAACGAATCCTACGTCGAGGCGGCGATTATTCTGGGGACGCCGGTGCCGGTCATTATGTGGCGGCACATGATGCCGTCTACGGTGGCGCCGCTGATCGTTCAGGGAACCTACATTTTCGCCTCCGCGATCCTGACCGAAGCCATCCTGAGCTTCCTCGGCGCGGGCATTCCGCCGGAGATCCCTTCCTGGGGCAACATCATGGCCGACGGCCGGGTCTACTTTATGATGCTGCCGGGCATGATCCTCTATCCGGGGATCCTGGTATCGCTGACGGTATTGAGCGTGAATGTGCTGGGGGACGCGGTGCGCGACGCGCTCGATCCCCGCATGGCGAAACGGTTATAGCAATGCGTTGATTCCTGGTTTGATGACTTTTGTTTGTCAAAACGGGTTGAACGACAAGCCTCACAAGAACAGGAGTATCCATGGAGCCAATTCAATCCTCTGATGCGTCTCAGAGTACAGATCCGGTGCTGGACGTGCAGTCGGTTACCGTAAGAACCGGTAAGGCCGGCGAAGGTCGGGCGGTGGTGGAGAAGGTGTCCTATCAGGTGTTCGCCGGCGAGACGGTCTGCATTGTCGGCGAATCCGGCTCGGGAAAATCGGTGACGTCGCTGGCGATTATGGGGCTGCTGCCGGTCGGGGCGTTGACCGTGACGGCGGGCCGCATTCTGGTGGACGGCGAGGATGTGGTGCAGGCCAGTCCGTCGCGCCTGAGGGCGCTGCGCGCTTCCACTGTCGGCATGGTGTTTCAGGAACCGATGACCGCGCTGAATCCGGTGCAGAAAGTCGGTAAGCAGATCGATGAGGTACTGCGTATTCACACCCCACTGCCCGCCCAGGCGCGCAAACAGCAGATTATGGCGATGTTGGCGGCGGTTCACCTGCCGGATATCGAGCGTATTTACCACAGCTACCCGCATCAACTGTCGGGAGGACAGCGTCAGCGTATCGTGATCGCCATGGCGCTGATCCTCAAACCGCGGGTGCTGATCTGCGATGAGCCGACCACCGCGCTGGATGTGACCACGCAAAAGCAGATCCTGACGTTGATTAAGGAGTTGCAGCACAGCCAGCAAACGGCGGTGGTATTCATTACGCATGATTTCGGCGTGGTATCGGAAATTGCCGATCGCATTGTGGTGATGAATCGCGGAGAGCGGGTGGAAAGCGGCAGCCGTGACGACATTCTTATTCGTCCCGCCCAGGCGTACACCCGGATGTTGGTTTCTTCCGTTCCCAGCCTGTTGCCCCGGCATGCTTCCCGACCGATGACGCCGGACGCCATCGAAGTCATCGGGTTGGACAAGATTTACGAAGAGAAAAAATTCATGGGCGCGACCCGGCGAGTGGTGGCCGCCAACAACGTCAGCTTCCGCATTCGCCGCGGCGAGGTGCTGGGCGTGGTGGGCGAGTCCGGCTCGGGAAAATCGTCGGTGGCGCGTTGTCTGGTGCGGTTACAGGAGCCGAGCGGCGGCAGCATTATGCTGGGGAACACCGATCTGGTGAAAACCCGAGCCGCGGAGATGCGTGGGTTGCGGCGCAAGATACAGTTTATCTTCCAGGACCCTTACCGCTCGCTCAATCCGCGCCGCACGGTGGGCGATTCGCTGATTGAAGGGCTGATCAATTTCGGCACGCCGCGCCGGCAGGCGCTGGATATCGCCGGCAAGGCGTTGGAAATGGTGGGTCTATCGGCAGAGGTGATGTCGCGCTATCCGCATCAATTTTCCGGCGGGCAACGCCAGCGCTTATGCATTGCGCGCGCGGTGGTGATGGAGCCTGACGTGCTGGTGGCGGACGAAGCGGTGTCGGCGCTGGATGTCTCCGTGCAGGCGCAGGTATTGGATCTGCTGGAGGAAATACGCCGACGCACCGGCGTCGCCATCCTGTTCATCACTCACGACCTGCGGGTGGCGGCGCAAATCTGTCATTCCATCGTGGTGATGAAAAAGGGGGAGATCGTGGAAGCCGGCGACGCCGTTACGGTACTGAGCCGACCCAGCCATAGCTATACGCGTTCGCTGATTGAGGCGGCGCCGGGGCGGAATTGGGATTTCCAGAATTTTTGTCCGGCAGGCGCGTAGACCGCCGTCTGCCGATCTTACCGCCTTTATCCGATGCTTTCTCTGATGAAACAAGGAAACCAGCATGAAAACGACATCCGAACTGTGGCAACTCTCGGCCAGCGAAATCGCCAGTCTGATTCAATTGCGCGATATCAGCGCCCGGGAGGTGGCGCTCGCCAGCCTGCAACGGCTGGAGGCGGTGAATCCCGCCATTAATGCGGTGGTGGATTACCGCCCGGAAGATACGCTGGCGCAGGCGCGGGCGGTGGACAAAAAGCTGGCGACCGGCGAACCGGTCGGGCCGCTGGCCGGGGTGCCGGTTACCATCAAGGTGAATGTGGACCAAACGGGCTATGTCAATACCAACGGCTTGAAAGCGCAGAAAAACCTGATCGCCACGCGCGATAGCCCGGTGGTCACCAGCCTGCTGTCGGCCGGGGCGCTGAGCATCGGGCGCACCAATACGCCCGCGTTCAGCTACCGTTGGTTCACCGATAATCAGCTGCACGGCGCCACCCTTAATCCGCGTAATGCCGCGCTGACGCCGGGCGGTTCGTCCGGCGGCGCGGCGGCGTCGGTGGCGGCGGGGATCGCCGCCATCGGTCATGGTACGGATATCGCCGGTTCGATCCGCTATCCGGCCTATGCCTGCGGGGTTCACGGTCTGCGTCCGTCGTTTGGCCGCATCGCCGCTTACAATGCGTCCGGCGCCGAACGCACCATCGGCGGCCAGATTATGGCGGTCTCCGGGCCGATCGCCCGCAGCGTGGCGGATCTGTCGCTGGCGCTGCGGGCGATGTCGGTCGGCAGCGTCGACGATCCCTGGTGGGTGCCTGCGCCGCTGCATGGCCCCGATGCGCCGCGCCGCGCCGCGGTATGTCTGCGCCCCGACGGTATCGACACCGCGCCGGAAATCTGTCGGTCGCTGCTTGAGTCGGCGGACAAGCTGAGAGACGCGGGGTGGATCGTCGATGAGGTGGATGAACTGGTGTCGCTGGAAGAAGCGGTGGCGATCCAGATTACGCTGTGGATGGGCGATGGCTATGCCGGTATGGTTGCCGCGGCGGAGCGGGAAGGCGATCCCGGCGCCATCGCCGCGCTGGCCGGACAGAAAGCGATAGCCGAGAATATCGGCATCACGGAATTTTCACAGGCTTTGTCGCGTCGGCTGGGCATCGCCCGCGAATGGGGCGTTTTTCTGCAACAATACCCGGTTGTGCTGCTGCCGGTCAGCGCTTCGCTGCCGTTTGCCAATAATCTGGATTTGCAGGGCGAGGCCGCCTATCAGCACGTATGGCGTTCGCAGTTGCCGATGATCGGGCTGCCCGTCACCGGCCTGCCCGCGCTAAGCCTGTGTACCGGCTATCTGCCCGATAAGACGCCGTTGGGGATTCAGATCGTGTCGGGGCGTTTTCGCGAAGATCTGTGTCTGGCGGCGGGGGCGGATATCGAAGCACGCAGTCCGCGTTTGCCGCTGGCCGGCATACCTGACTGAGCCGACGCGGCGGGGCGTCAACGGATGGCGGCGTCCTGCCCGTTTTGCTGTTTCAGCCAGTCCGACAGTTTTTTCCCTTCGGTTTCGTTATGCCGCCAGGCTTCCTGCGACGCGCGCGGCCCGTCGCCGGCCAGCAGCGCTTCGACCATCGGCGTGTGTTGAGAAAAGATGTCGGCGGGACCGTCGGAGGTATAGACATTGCTGGTCATAATGTACAAGCGCACCTGCTGCTCCACCAGCGTGTACTGGTGAGCCAGCCGTTGGTGATTGGCGGCGTTGACGATGGTGTGGTGCAAATGCATGTCGCTTTCGCTGATGTCTTTCATATCGCCCGCCGCACAGTCGTCTTCCAGACGCCGGTATGCGCGTTCGATGGCCTGGCGTTGCGCCGGGTCGGTGTGTTCGGCCGCCAGACGCGCCGCCAGTCCTTCCAGACTGCCGCGCAGCGTCCACAGCTCCCACACGTCGTTGATCGACAGCGAGGAGACTTCCCAGCCGGTATAGGGGATCTGCACCAGAATGCCTTCTCCCGACAGGCGCTGAAATGCGCTTCTGACGGTGGCGCGCCCTACGCCGAGCTGTTCGGCCAGCGAGGTTTCGGTAAGGCGATCGCCCGGTTTAACCGAACCGGAAAGGATGTAGCTGCGCAGACTGTCGGTGGTCTGGGTTTCGATGGAGTTTTTCGTCAGCGGTTTTAAGCGGGAACGTTTTATCATAGGCGGACATGGCGCTCAGGAATCAGTGATGTCCGGATTATATAGGCGACGGTTGGCGATTGTCGACGCTATGCTTGCTTTATACGGCACGATTGTCGACAATCGACAATATCGCAATCAATTGGGATAAACAGTATATGGCGATAGATTCAGACGACATTGATATCGCGGCGGACGACAGCGGTCTGACGACCGGATTTATCAGCATGAGCGATGATGAGGCATTACAGCTTGCCCGCGCGCATTTCGGCATCGAGGGGCGGGTCAGGCGTCTGGCCACCGAAAAGGATGATACGTTTCGGCTAACCGATACCCACGGTCGGCAATATATTCTCAAAGTCGCCAATCCCGCCGAGCCGGCGGATGAGATACAGTTGCAAACAGCGCTGCTGAATTTTTTGCGGCAGACGGACGACCGGCTGCCGGTACCCGCGCCGATAGCCGATGTTCAGGACAATATGATGGTGCGGATAACCGATGCCGCGGGTCAGCGGCGCTATGCGCGCTTGCTGACGTATCTGGCCGGGACGCCGCTGGACAGCGTCGAGGCTTCGCCCCGGCAGCGGGAAAAAGTGGGGGAAGCGCTGGCCCGCTTGCGGCTGGCGATGGCCCGGTTCGAGCATCCCGCCGCGCGCCGCACGTTGCTGTGGGATGTGAAAAATCTGGCCAATCTGCGACCGCTGCTGGCGTCGGTGGAAAATAAACAACAACAACAGCTGCTTGAGCGCGGAATGGCACGTTTTCTGCATCTGTCGGAACGTATTCGGTCGCTGCCTTGCCAGGTGCTGCATAATGATTTCAGCCGGTCGAATATTATCGTCGATGCCGGCCGGCCCGATTTCGTTACCGGCATCATTGATTTCGGCGATACGGTATACACCGCCGTCGCCATTGATGTCGCCACCGCGTTGCTGAATCAACTGCCGCGGGACGCCGCCGCCAACCCGCCGGACGACCTGTTCGCCGACGGGCGCGATCTGCTGCGCGGTTATCTGAGACTGGCGCCGCTTAGCCGCGAAGAACTGGCGTTATTGCCTCATCTGGTGATGGGGCGCGCGATCGCCCGGGCGCTGATTACGCAGTGGCGCGCGCGGCGTTTCCCGGATAACGCCCGCTATGTTTTGCGTAATACCGAACCGGGCTGGGGACAACTGGCCTGGCTGCTGGCCCGCTCCAGCGATGAGCTTTCAACAACGTTTATGTCGATGATTCCGTTTTCAGGAGAACACCATGACTGATTCCCATGCCGGCCGCGGTAAAATGGTCAATGCCTTTAATCCCGATAATCTTGACCATCTCGATCCGGCTGACCGCGCCGCCATTGAGCGGCGCACTCGCCTGCTGGGGCCGGCCTACCGCCTTTTCTATCAGCAGCCGGTGGATGTGAGCCGGGGCCGGGGCGTGCGGCTGTATGACCGCAACGGCAATGAATATCTGGACGCCTACAATAACGTGGTTTCGGTCGGACATGCGCATCCCAGGGTCGCCGACGCCGTCAATAACCAGATGCGGACACTCTGCACTCATACCCGCTATATTCAGGACGGGATTCTGGATTACGCCGAACAACTGCTGCCTACGTTCGGCGGACGGATATCGGAGCAGGGTCACATGATGTTTGCCTGCACCGGCTCGGAAGCCAACGATCTGGCGCTGCGCATCGCCCGCCATTACACCGGCCGGCAGGGTGTGATCATCACTGCCGAAGCCTACCACGGCAACTCGTTCCTGACGGCCGGTATTTCGCCGTCGCTGGGCGGGCATTCGCCGCTCGGCCAGTGGGTGCGCCGCGTGCCGGCGCCGGATTCCTATCGCCTTTCCCGCGCGGAAATGGGGCGGCGGATGGCGGAAGAGGTGGCCGCGCAGATTGCCGAATTACAGCGTTATGGCGAAGGGTTGGCGGCCTTTATTGCCGACTCGGTGTTTTCGTCCGACGGTATTTATACCGACCCCGCCGATCTGCTGGCGCCGGTCGCCGAAGTGGTGCGCGCGGCGGGCGGGTTGTTTATCGCCGACGAAGTGCAGTCCGGTTTCGCCCGCACCGGCGATAAGCTGTGGGGATTTCAGCGCCACGGTCTCGATCCGGACATCATTACCCTGGGAAAACCGATGGGCAATGGCTATCCGGTGGCGGCGGTGGCCGTCACCCATGAGGCCGTCGAGCGTTTCGGCCGCGACCAGCGTTACTTCAACACCTTTGGCGGCAATTCGGTGGCGATCGCCGCCGCGCAGGCGACGTTTGATGTGATCCGCGACGAGCGGTTGCAGGAAAACGCCAGCCGGGTCGGCACGTTCCTGCGCGCCGGCTTCCGCGAACTTGCCCGCCGTTATCCGCAGATTGGCGATGTTCGCGGCGCCGGGCTCTATATCGGCGTGGAAATGGTCGGCGATCCTGAGCGGAAAACCCCGGATGCGCCGTTGGCGGCGGCGATTGTTAACGGGCTGCGCGAGCGGCGGGTGTTGATCTCGGCCACCGGCTACTCGGCCAACATACTGAAAATTCGTCCGCCGCTGGTTTTTTCACAGGCCGACGGCGAGCAACTGCTCGGCGAGACGGAAGCCGTGCTGGCGCAATTGACGTCGCGAGGATAATTCCGCGCCGGCGAACGGTGATGATTTGTCAGCGGGCGATCGCCGATCGCCCCTCCCGGCGCGCTTTTACGGCCGCGTTCGAGCGTAAAATCCCGCTATTTAAGTGATCCACTTCAATCTTTCATTCCCCTTGCCGAAATTTGTTATTTCCTTTGGCGAATTGTTGACAGAATCGATGTCAGGTCAATGAGGAGACGCAATGGCAATGGAACGCTTTCCGCCAAGTCCCTCCAGGAGGCCGGTTGCGCCTGATGTTCCTCATTGCCTTCCCGGACGATGCGCGATAAGCCGTTCTCCGTCAGGAATAAGCGGTATTTGGACGGCACGCGGTCGGTGCGACGTCGTCATTGAACGCCGTGACTGAATTCACCTCCGTACTTTTCGCCGTCCACGGTTGGAAGAAACGGCATAACAGCATAATGAAGAGGAAAAGTGAGTATGGAACAGCTAACGACTGAAAAGGTAATGAATATACCGCAAGCCGGCGTGTTCGACTCGCTGGACGATGCGGTATACGCCGCGACGATGGCGCAGAAAATGCTGAACAGCATGGCACTGCGTCAACGGGTTATCGACGCGATGCGCCACGCGGGCGAACGCTACGCGCAGGTGCTGGCGGAAATGGCCGTCGCCGAAACCGGTATGGGCCGGGTGATTGATAAATATACCAAGAATGTGTCCCAGGCGCGCGGCACGCCGGGTCTGGAATGCCTGGCGGCGGAAGTGTTGACGGGCGACAACGGCCTGACCCTGATTGAGAATGCGCCCTGGGGCGTGGTCGCCTCGGTCACGCCGTCCACCAACCCGGCCGCGACGATCATCAATAACGCGATCAGTATGATTTCAGCCGGCAACAGCGTGGTCTTCGCGCCGCACCCGTCGGCGAAAAAGGTCTCCCTGCATGCCATCAGCCTGCTGAACAAAGCGATCGTGGCGGCGGGCGGGCCGGCCAATCTGCTGGTCAGCGTGGCGAATCCCGACATCGAAACCGCGCAGCGGCTGTTTAAGTACCCCGGCATCGGCCTGCTGGTGGTGACCGGCGGCGAAGCGGTGGTGGAAGCGGCGCGTAAACATACCGACAAACGACTGATCGCCGCGGGCGCGGGCAATCCGCCGGTGGTGGTGGATGAGACGGCGGATCTCGCCCGGGCGGCGCGTTCTATCGTTCGCGGCGCGTCTTTCGATAACAACATCATCTGCGCCGACGAAAAAGTGCTGATTGTGGTTGAAAGCGTCGCGGATGCGCTGTTGGCGGAATTGCAGCGTTATCAGGCCGTATTGCTGAGCGACGACGAAGTCGGGCAGTTGCTGCCGCAGCTATTGTCGAACATCGGCGAGAATGGCAAAGGGGTGGTCAATCGTGAATGGGTTGGCCGCGACGCGGCGAAAATCGCGGCCGGCATCGGCCTGGAAGTCGGCGAGCAAACGCGTCTGTTGCTGGCGGAAACCGACGCCGCGCATCCGTTTGCCGTCACCGAAATGATGATGCCGGTATTGCCGGTGGTGCGGGCCAGAAACGTGAAAGAAGCGATTGAGCTGGCGGTGAAGCTGGAAGGCGGCTGTCAGCATACCGCCGCGATACATTCCACCAATGTGAATAATATGCACCACATGGCCAGCATCATGAATACCAGCATCTTTGTGAAAAACGGCCCCTGTATCGCCGGTCTGGGACTGGGCGGCGAAGGCTGTACCTCGATGACCATCTCCACGCCGACCGGCGAAGGCGTGACCTCGGCCAGCACCTTTGTCCGCCGGCGTCGCTGTGTGATGGTGGATATGTTCCGCATCGTCTGATGCGATCGCGTCGCCATTCCGTGGCCGCCATGGCGATAATGAGGCGACGGCCGCGGTGAAAAGGGCGTAATGAAAGAAGAGTGCATCGGGCGAATGTCCGGCGGCGCCGAGGATATCAGGGTATCGTCGACGTCACGGTAATTCGCCCGAACATGACATAAAGTATCGTCATCCGTGCCGGATTGTGGTGGTCGGCGCATGTTGTGGATACCGTTACGGTAATTGTCGAGGAGCGTACAATGACGAACAAACGCCCCAACTTGCATTCTCTGGATGCCATGCGTTATCCCTCAGCGGTGAAACCGGCATCGCAAGCTGAAGATGAATACGTACATCAACATTATACGCAGGATGTCTACGCGCAATCCTGCACCATTACGGCGTGGCAGCAGCTTTACGATCAGCTTCATCCCGGACATTTTCGCGGCGAACTGACGGAACTGCTGTTCGACGGCGTTCAATTCTGCCACGAATACACCAATCTGGCGTTACGGCAGTCCTGCATGGTGTGGCCGGATGCATTCTGGCTGGGGATCCCGCTCGCCTGCGGCGAGACCGGCGCTATCGGATCGCAGCCCATCGACGAAGGCAGCATCGCGCTGAGTCCGGGCGGCAAAGAGTTTGAGCTGAATACGCCGAACGAATACGCGATCCTGGGCGTGGTGATCTCCTATGACGTGCTGTTAAAACACACCGGTATGCTGGCGGAGCAGGCGCAGTTCTTTCAACTGTTGCAAGAACCCTCGGCGCTGAGGGTGGATACTGACAAGAAAAAGGCTTTATGGGCGTACATCCATCAGGCGCTGCGCCACGGCAGCCGGGATCCGCAAGGGATGCAGAGCGTCAGCAAAGTCCTTAACGATAATCTGCTGACGGCGGTGATCGCGCTGTTGGAAAGCGCCTGTCCGCCGCCTGCCAGCACGACCGACCGGCGAACGGGCTACCGGCGTCTGGTTTCCCGCGCGCGTGAATATGCGCTGAGCCGGATGTCGGAACCGGTGACGGTTCCCGATCTGTGCCGGGAACTGTTCGTCAGCCGCCGCACCTTGCAGAACGCCTTTTGCGAAACCCTGGGCGTTGGTCCGAATGCCTGGCTGAAAATGCTGCGGCTCAATGCGGTGCGGCGTGAATTAATCAGTCCCTTTTCGCGCTGCGACACGGTTAAGGACGCGGCGATGCAGTGGGGATTCTGGCACTTAAGTCAGTTCGCCAACGATTATCAGCGCTTATTTAATGAGAAACCGTCGGCGACGCTGCGCGCGCGATTGCGGGATTAGATGCGATTCGCCGGGCGATGAGCTGTATGTCAGCGCTCGGCGGGGCGGGGGACGCCGCTGCCGAGCGGGGGCGCCTCTCGTTCTGGTCGCCGCGATAGGGTCAGCGGGCGGTGGAACCGCGGATCACCAGCGTACCGGGGAAGGTTTTTTCCACGATGGGGTCGTTGTTGCCGCGAATGCGCGACAGCAACTGCTCAAGCGCGGCCCGGCCTATCTGGTAGGTCGGTTGTTTGAGCGTGGTGATGCCGGCGACTTCCGCCCACTCCATGTCATCAAAGCCCAGAAAGCCGATATCATTTCCCCAGTTCAGGCGCAGCCGACGCATTGCGCGCGCAATTTGCAGGGTCAGAGCGCCATTCGCTGAAATCACCGCCTTACGCATTCCGCGGTGGTCGTGACAAAACTCATGCAGGAGGGCATCCAGTCGTTCCTGGTCGCTTAGCGCCACGTCGTTGTGGCAAGCCACTAATGACGGGTTATCCCGCATGGTCTGCTGAAAAGCCGTCAAACGCTCCTGGCGGGTGTTGACCAGCCCCAGGGGTTCGCTGAGGAATAAAAACGCTTCAAATCCCTGTTCGATCAAATGGCGGGTGGCTTCGACGGTCGCCGCCGGATTATCCAGCCCGACCATATCGCATGATAAGCCGGGAATTTTGCGGTCAACCAGTACCATCGGCAATGAAGAGTGCTGTAGTCTGGCAAACGCGTCCTCCCGCATGCCCACCGCGTTTACCACGATGCCTTCCACGCTGTAGCTGCTGAACAATTGCAGATAATGCTGCTCCTGATCCACTTCATTATTGGTGTTGCACATCAGCAGGGTAAAGCCGTGCTTTTGGCAGGCGTCTTCCACGCCGCGCAGCACGTCGACGGAATAAGGATTAGTGATGTCCGCGATGATGATGCCGATCAGGCGGGTTTGTCCTTTTTTGAGGCCGCGCGCCATCTGGCTGGGGCTGTAATTCAGTTGCCGGATCGCGTTCTCGATGCGAAGTTTAAGGGCGTCCGATAACAGGCGCTGCTCGCCGTTCAGGTAGCGCGACACGCTGGTTTTCCCGGTTTGCGCCGCTTTGGCTACGTCGCTGATTGTTGTACGGTTTCCCTTACTTCTCACCACGCTATCCTCTGGATATGACCTTGCCACAGATTATCACAACCGCCCGAGGTTTTACCTCGCCGCAGTTGATTGTATTGTCAATTGTCGCTATATTTCATGTACGGAATATTTCCGTACATGAGCTAAGCGTTCAAATTAGGCAAAAGAAGCAGAGGCCTAAAAGAATAAGTGTACATGGCAAGAAGCCATAAAGACCGTGTTGGTCGCCCCTGGAGACCAGGAGTAAGTGGCTACTTAACAACTTGAGTAGCCGAGGAGAGAAACAATGTCCGCACTTAAAAAGCAGCGTATCGACTTAAGATTAACCGATGACGACAAAAGCATGATCGAAGAAGCGGCGGCTCTATCTAACCTGACGATGACCCAGTTCATGGTTAGCAGTGCCGCAGAACGTGCGGCGGAAGTTATACAACAGCATCGTCGATTAGTTCTTAACGAAGAATCGTGGAACTTGGTTATGGATGCCATTGACAATCCGCAAGCACCGAATGACAAGCTGAAACGAGCGGCGAAGCGTCTACAACACATGGAGTAGAAGCTGTGAGCAAGCTGACGATAGAGATGATCACCGATGATTTTCAATATGATTTTTTGAATTTTGATTGCGGTGAAGCGTCGCTGAATGTATTTTTAAAAGATCATCTCAAGCGGCAGCACGCCGGACAGATTTTAAGAGCCTATGTTCTCAGAGATGAAGGGGCGAAAATCCTGGGATATTACACATTGTCCGGCAGTTGCTTCGAAAGAGGCACGCTGCCGTCAAAGGCACAACAAAAAAAAGTCCCTTATCGCAATACGCCAAGCGTAACCCTGGGTCGTCTGGCTATTGACAAGTCACTGCAAGGACAAGGGTATGGCGTGACTTTGGTTACACACGCCATGAAAATCGTCTGGCAGGCTTCTAAGGCTGTGGGTATCTATGGGCTTTTTGTTGAAGCGCTTAACGACAAGGCCAGGCGTTTTTATGCGGCACTTGGCTTCATCCCTCTTGTCGGTGAGAATGACCATGCGCTGTTTTATCCCACCAAATCTTTTGAACAATTGTTTTCGGATAAAAAATCAAAACGCTACCCGCCGGCGCAGGCATAACGCAGCAGAGTATTCCGCACTCCCCGGAACCGTAGACAGCCATCGGCTGATATCAACATGGTATCTGCGACGCCCGTCATTCCCGCAAACACAACCCGTCATCCCCGCACCTCCCTCGTCATCCCCGCATCTCCCCTCGTCATCCCGCATCTCTCCTCGTCATCCCCGCATCTCCCCCGTCATCCCCGCATCTCCCTCGTCATCCCCGCATCTCCCTCGTCATCCCCGCGGCAGTAGGCGGGGATCAGCCTGCTGAAACCGTAAACCGCCATTGGTATTCCTGAAATATGTCATACCAGAGAATATTCCTGCGTAACAAAGCCGCTATTTCCATTTATAGCCTGCGCCCGATATCGATGCCCAGTCGTCCGGGGAGATGATTTTATCTATTTGAAATTAAATATAAAAAATAATTATGCTGTGATTTTGTTCACATTCTGTTCGTGGCGCGATTTTTAATGGAACCGATACCATTTACTATGGCCACAGGAAAACAGAGGGCAATGCATTGGTGCTCACGGGAGTCGAGATGAAAAGAGAAATTGTGGTGGTTACGGCGGCTTATGGCAGCGAGCGGGTAAAACAACTGGGCGGTCAGGCCGCGCTGCTGCCGATTATCGCCGAGTCGGGCGCCGACGGTGTGGAAATACGACGGGAGTTGTTGACGGATAAGGAGTTACAAACCTTGCCCGCGCTGGCTGAGCGCATTGCCCGGCATCAATTATTTACGCTCTATTCCGTGCCTGAGGGGTTGTTCTCCGACAATGGCGATCTGAATCCTGGGCTGGAAACGCGGCTTGCGGAGGCCGGTGCGCTGAAGGCGCGGGCGGTCAAATTTTCGCTGGGCGGTTATCGCGCCGGTTATGACTTGCGCGAACTGAATGCCAGCCTCGGCGGCCGGTCGGTTCAGGTGGTGGTGGAAAACGACCAGACCAAAGCGTACGGCGTTTTGCCGCCGCTACAGGCGTTTTTCACCGACGTCCGGCAGAGCGGTTCGCCGATCCGCATGACTTTTGATATGGCGAACTGGCGCTGGGTGGATGAAGACGCAAATCAGGCCGCCGTCCGCCTGGCCGAATATGTCGGCTATATCCACGTCAAAGCGGCGCAACAGCGGAATCGCCAGTGGCATGCCGTCGATCTGGACAACAGCGACGGTAGCTGGCGTTCATTGCTTGCCCTGTTGCCGCAGCAGGCGATGCGCGGTATTGAGTTTCCTTTGGTCGGTCAGGATTTGACGGCGGTTACCCGGCATTACGTTAATTTACTGAGGGAGAATTAAAGATGAGCACCACTCTTCCACTGGATGTGATTACCTACGGTGAAGCCATGGCGATGTTTGTCGCCAATGAAAGCGGCGAGCTACGGCAGGCCGGCCACTTCACCAAACGTATTGCGGGCGCGGAGCTGAATGTTTCCATCGGTCTGTCGCGGATGGGGCTCAAGGTGGGTTGGGTCAGCCGGGTGGGAAATGACTCTTTCGGTCATTTTACCCTGGATACGCTGGAAAAAGAGGGGATCGATCATCAGTGCGTCACGTTGGATGCGCGTTTTCCTACCGGCTTTCAGCTTAAATCGCGGGCTGAAAATGGAACCGATCCCATCGTGGAGTATTTCCGCCGCGGCTCGGCCGCCAGCCACCTGGCGGTAAGCGATTTTGATCGCGAATATTTTATGCGCGCGCGCCATTTGCATCTCAGCGGCGTCGCGGCGGCCATCTCCGACAGTTCGCTGACGCTGGCCAACCATGCGGCGCGGGAAATGCGCGCCATGGGGAAAACCCTGTCGTTTGATCCCAATCTGCGCCCGGTGTTGTGGCCGAATCAGCGGGTGATGCGTGAAAAGCTCAACGAGCTGGCATGTCTGGCGGATTGGGTGCTGCCCGGCCTGAAAGAGGGGCAGAACTTGACCGGAAAGCAGACGCCGGAAGAGATTGCCGATTTCTATCTGTCCCAGGGGGTGAAGGCCGTCATCATCAAGCTGGGGCCGGACGGCGCCTGGTTTAAAACCCGCGACGGGCAGCGGCAGCATGTCGCCGCCGTGCGCGTGGAGAATGTCGTCGACACCGTGGGGGCCGGAGACGGTTTCGCGGTCGGCGTCATCAGCGCGCTGCTGGAAGAGAAAAGCATGGCGCAAGCCGTGATGCGCGGCAACCGAATCGGCGCGTTGGCGGTACAGGCCATTGGCGATAGCGAAGGGCTGCCGACCCGCGCGCAACTGGCGGAGTAAGTCGCCGGTCAATTCCGTATCAACCTCTATCACTGGAACCCTACACCTAGGTACGGACGCCCGACTGATAAATATTGAGGATGACAATAATGAAAAATCCCGTACTTTCTCAGAAACGCTGGTGGTACCTGATGCCGGTGATTTTTATCACCTACAGCCTGGCTTATCTGGATCGCGCCAATTTCAGTTTCGCTTCCGCCGCCGGCATCAATGATGATCTCGGCATTACCAAAGGCATGGCCTCGCTGCTGGGCGCGCTGTTTTTCCTGGGATACTTCTTTTTCCAGATTCCGGGCGCGATCTACGCCGAACGGCGCAGCGTGCGCAAGCTGATCTTCTGGTGTCTGATCCTGTGGGGCGGCTGCGCTTCGCTGACCGGCATGGTCAGCAATATCCCCGCGCTGGCCGCTATCCGCTTTGCACTGGGGATTGTCGAAGCCGCCGTCATGCCGGCCATGCTGATTTATATCAGCAACTGGTTCACCAAAGCGGAGCGTTCCCGCGCCAACACCTTCCTGATTCTGGGCAATCCGGTCACGGTGCTATGGATGTCGGTGGTTTCCGGCTATTTGATCCACGCTTATGGCTGGCGTGAAATGTTCATCATAGAAGGCGTTCCGGCGATTATCTGGGCGTTTTGCTGGTGGGTGTTGGTCAAGGATAAACCCGATGAGGTGAGTTGGCTGAGCAACGAGGAAAAATCGGCGTTGCAGGCGCAATTACTGGCGGAGCAACAGAATATCAAAGTGGTGCGTAACTACGCCGAAGCCTTCCGTTCGCGCAATGTCGTTCTGCTGTGCGCACAGTATTTTGCCTGGAGTATCGGCGTATATGGTTTTGTGCTGTGGTTACCCTCGATTTTACGCCACGGTTCCGATATGGGCATGGTCGAAGCCGGCTGGCTGTCCGCGGTTCCCTATCTGGCGGCGACGATCGCCATGCTGGTGGTTTCCTGGGCTTCCGACAAAATGCAGAACCGCAAGCTGTTCGTCTGGCCGCTGTTGTTGATCGGCGCGTTGGCGTTTGTCGGCTCTTATCTGCTGGGGGCGGATCATTTCTGGTGGTCTTACGCCATGTTGGTGATTGCCGGCGCGGCCATGTATGCGCCGTACGGCCCGTTCTTCGCCATTATCCCGGAAATGTTGCCGCGCAATGTCGCCGGCGGCGCGATGGCGCTAATCAATAGCATGGGGGCGCTGGGCTCGTTTTTTGGCTCCTGGTTCGTGGGCTATCTCAACGGCGCCACCGGATCGCCTGCCGCCTCTTATGTCTTTATGGCCGGCGCGCTGCTCGTTTCGGTTTGGCTCACCATCATTGTTAAACCGTCCGAGGCGCAAAAACAGGTGACGGCGGTAGTTTGACCGCTGACCGTCAGGAGACGTTATACATGAAACAACCGATTGTATTGTATAAAAAAATCCCGCAAGACTTGCATCAACGACTGACGGAGCGCTTTGACGTGCGCTTTTTTGACGGCATCAATGCCGCCAATCAGTCCGACGTGATTCGCGCGCTAAGCGACGCCAGGGGCATGATTGGCGCCAGCGTGCCGGTGCGCGCCGCGTTACTCGATCATGCGCCGCAGCTTAAGGTCATCAGCACCATTTCCGTGGGCTACGATCAGTTTGACGTCGAGGATCTGACCCGGCGCGGGATAGTGCTGATGCACACGCCGACGGTGTTGACGGAAACAACGGCCGACACCGTATTCACCCTGATCCTGATGACCGCCCGCCGGGCGCAGGAGATGGGGGAACTGGTCAAGGCGGGCCGTTGGCGGCGCAGCATCGGCAGCGAATATTACGGCACCGACGTTCATCACAAAACCATCGGCATTCTGGGAATGGGGCGTATCGGTTCGGCGCTGGCCCGTCGCGCCAGCGCCGGATTCGCCATGCAGGTGTTGTACTGGAACGATCGGCCCAACCTTCAGGTGGAGCAAACGCTGGGCGCCCGACGCTGCGAACTGGATACGCTGCTGGCCGAGTCGGATTTTGTGGCGATCACGCTGCCCTATAGCGAGCAGACGCATCATCTGATCAACGCCGAGCGTTTACGCCGGATGAAGTCGAGCGCCATTTTAATTAATGGCGCGCGCGGACGCATTGTCGATCAGCCCGCGCTGATTGAGGCGTTGAAAAACGGCGTCATTCGCGCAGCCGGGCTGGATGTGTTCGAGGTCGAGCCGCTGCCCGCCGACTCCGAGCTGCTGAGGTTGTCAAACGTGGTGGCGTTGCCGCACATCGGTTCGGCGACGCATGAAACGCGCTATAACATGGCCGCGTGCGCGGTGGATAATCTGATCAAGGCGCTGGACGGCGAGACGGAAGAAAACAGCGTCAATGGCCAGCGGCTCAAATAAGCGAAGGACGCGCGGATAGCGGGTTAACTCGCTATCCGCGCGCCGGGCGCAGATCGGAGAACGCCAATCTACCTTGTTCCCGGCGTCACGTTGCCGAATGCCCCGGACTGATAGTCGCGAATCGCCTGCGAGATCTCTTCCCGGCTATTCATCACAAAAGGACCGTGCGCGACGACCGGTTCGTTCAGCGGGGCGGCGTGTCCGTACAGGATCAGCGCATCCGTGAACGCCGTGATATTGACCGCATCGCCATCATCATTCAATTCAATCAGATGCTGGGGATTGATCGGCACGCCGTCGATGGCCGTATTGCCGCGCACGGTATAGAGAAATACATTGTGTCCCGGCGGTGCCGGCAGCGTTACGGCGCCCTTGGGTTGCATGGCGACGGTCATCAGCGAGATACCGGTCAGCGAGGCGATCGGCCCTGTGGTTCCGGCAAACTCGCCGGACGCCAGTTTGACCTTTACCCGGCCGCCATCAAGCGGAATTTCCGGGATCTGATCTTTCTGTAGGCCGATATAGGCCGGTTTGGTCATTTTCAGTCTGGCCGGCAGATTCACCCACAGTTGAAGGATCTCCAGCAGGCCGCCGCTGCGTTTAAAGGATTCCGGCGACAGCTCCGCGTGTATCAGGCCGGAACCGGCCGTCATCCACTGTACGCCGCCGGCGCCGATGATATTTTCATGACCGCCGCTGTCCAGATGAGACAGTTCGCCGGCCAGAATGAAGGTGACCGTCTCGAAGCCGCGATGCGGATGCGGGCCAAACGGCAGACCCGCATTATTCGGTTGATATACCTGCGGCCCGTGATGATTCAAAAACAGGAAGGGATCAATTTGCTCGACGTGGGGACCGGGAAGCGGCCGCACCGTCGAGAGATCGGCAATATCGTCTCTGTAGGCGGGGTGTTGAAATTTAATCGTTCTGCTGGTCATTGGGATCCCCTGATCATGTGGCATGGCTTGACGATAAACGCATTGATATACAGTGAATGCAACCGGTGATCACAGCATAGCAGTCGGCGTGGCGCGCGGTGCGGATTCGTGTCGCGGTCAGGTCAAAACCGTGCCGGCGGGCGACGCTCTTTGATTGCTTTCACAGTTCATGCGCCGCGATTTCGCTATAGTGGCACCCCGTGGGCCAGGTCACGCGTTAAGTGGAAGTCATTTGCGATGAAAATGCAGCTGTTATACGAATTTATTCTGTTGTCGGAATTGCTTAACTTCAGTCGGGCGGCGCAGAAAATGAATATCACCCAGCCGGTTTTAAGCCGTCATATGAAATCGCTGGAAGAACAATTCGGTGCTGAACTGTTCCGCCGTGATACCCACAGCGTTGAGCTGACCTCGACCGGGAAATTGTTGTCGGTGGAAGCGCGTAAAGTGATTCAGCAATATGAGAGTTCCGTCTCCATTGTTAACGCGTTTACCGGCAAAAGCCGACGCCGGCTGACCATCACCTTTCTGGGCGAAGCGATCCAGAACGTGCTGGTGGAGTTGTTAACCCTGTTCCAGCGCAACCACCCGGATATTACCGTCGAGTGTCGTGATAGCGAATTGGATGAAGCTTTGCTGCTGCTGGAAGAACACACCTGCGATCTGGGCTTTTTATTGCGGCCTAACTTTCTGGAAAATAAAAAGTTTAACTCACTCTCCTTTCAAACCGATCCGATATGCGTGGCGGTCAATAAAAATCATCCGCTGGCCGGGCGGGGACGCGTGTCGCTGCGGGAAGTGAGCGAATGGCCGATCATTCGCATCGATCCCCGAGATTTTTTGTTGTCCGAAGCCTACAGTACCCGCTTTTTCGATTGCTATAACATTGATTTTAAACTGGATAAAGAGTATCCCAATCTCAAAACCTGTTGTTTTAATCTGGAGTTCAGGGATCGGGTCGCCTTGCTGATGCCGAAGCATCGCGGCTATCTACTCGGCGCCAACAGCGTATTACTGGATGTGCTGGAGCAGGATTACTGGTTTAACCTGGAACTGGTTTGGGATAATAAAAATACTAATCCCTGTATTTCTCTTTTTTTAAATGAATTTAAATGTTTTTTACATGAAAGGAATACTTTCCCGCTAAATGAATTCGCCGGATAAATTATTTATTAATTTATCCACCCTCAACTTCCCGTCGTCTGAAAATAGCGCCAATAGGTGAAATTTAATCGACATTAATTAAATGTGATTAATGTCTCATTAATACGCTATTGGCACGCTGTTTTTTGTCTGTTTATATTTTCAATTTTTGTTTTAATTTCCGTTATTTCCCTTGTTTTTTAAGGGTAAATTAATTTATTTTCATTTTATATTCAATGGCTATGTTGAAAATGCATAACCGTAAAAATAAAAAGAATTTCTACCGATATCGGGCCGGTGTTAGGTTTTTATTGTCGGGAAACATCAGAGGTGAAATGTGAATGACATCACTTAAATCGACGTTGTTTCTAATAAATGCCAATAAAGAGAGACAGGAGTAAATAAATCATGGTGATTAAAGCCAATTATGAGTCCGATGCCGGAAAACGTAAAGAAATGTCACACAAGGAGTTAGGCACCATCCCCCATATGCCTTTCGAAGAGTATTCGGAAAAACTCAAACACTGTTTCACCATGAAGCGGCAGAACGGCATCCTGGAAGCCCGCCTGCATACCAATGGCGATAGCCTGCAATGGGGCGCGCCTGCGCATCAGGCGCTGCACTATTTCTTCGACTGGGCCGGCAGAGACCCGGACAACGAAATCATCATCCTCGGCGGCACCGGCAAGGATTTTATGAAAGGCATCGGCCGCTTGGATGAAAACGGCAACTGGCTGCCGGCCACCGAGTTCTCCTCCGCGCCCGATGAAGCGTGGAAAATGTATGAATATCAGTACTATGACGGCACCAATGACATTGAAGGGCAGGTGTTCGACGTCGAGGTGCCGACCATCGGCGTATGGAACGGCGCGGCTTTCCATACCGATCTGGTGCTGTTCAGCGATATCACCCTGTGTACCGAGGATGCATGGACCACGGAAATGCACTTCCGCGTCAATATGGTACCCGGCGACGGTATCCAAATCGCCTGGCGCGAATTGATGGGACGCAAGCGTTATGCCTACGCCGAACTGACCGGCGAAATCATCACCGCGCGCAAGGCGCTTTCCCTCGGGATGGTTAACGAAATTTGTCCCGATACGGAAGCCGCTTATGACCGCGCCTGGGAAATCGCCGAACTGATTATGCGCACCGGCACCCGCGTGACTCGCCGCATCACCACTCAGCAACTGCGCAAAGCCTGGAAGGAAGACATCGCCAACGAACTGCGTAACGCCTTCGCCACCGAAATGTTCGTTACCGCCACGGAACACTCGCCGCACGAAGCCAATTACTGGTTGTGGGCGCATGAAGAGGCGGAGCTGGTCAAGGCCGCTGAGAAAAAAGGCAAGGTCATTCGTCCGCGTATCAACGGCGGTCAGGAAGAAGACGAAATCAAGTAAGCGTCAACCGGCCTTCACAGGCGCTGTATACGTCCTCGCCATTGCATCCACGGTGGCCGTCCCTACGGTCACCCGGCCAGATAGCGCGCGGCGGCGGCCCCGCCGCCGTCAAAATAGCGGACGTAAGTGGTCAACCTTTTGATTTAAAACTATAAAATCCATGACCGGGGAAAATCCATGAACACAGGCAACGACGTTATCATTTCCGCCGCGCTGACCGGCGCGGTAACGCCAAAAGAGATCAATGAACATATCCCGCTGACGCCGGAAGAAATCGCCGCCGACGCTTATCGCTGCTGGCAACAGGGCGCCGCCATCGTGCATCTGCATATGCGCGACGACCAGGGACAAGGCACCATGGACTGCGACAGGTTCGCCGAAACCCTCCGTTTGCTGCGCGGCTACCAGGACTGCGACGTGATCATCAATTGCACCACCTCCGGCGATCATCGCGCCAGCGACGCGCAACGGATGGAACACGTTTCCCGTCTGCAAGGCATTGAGATGGCCTCCTGGGATGCCGGCTCGTTTAACTGGATGCCCGGCGGCGTGTTCATCAACTCTCCGCAGTTCCTCGGCAAGCTGGGCGAAATCCTCACCGAGCGGGCGATCAAACCGGAAGTGGAAATCTTCGACAGCGGCATGCTCGGCGTGGCGGGTTACTTTGCCGAGCAGGGCAAACTGTCGTCCCCCCTGCATTATCAATTCTGTCTCGGCGTACCGGGCGGTATGCCCGCCACCATCGAGAACCTGAACTATCTGGTCGCGCATATTCCCGCAGACGCCACCTGGTCGGCCTTTGGCGTCGGCAAGCATCATTTGCCGATCCTGTTCGCCGCTCTGGCGCTGGGCGGCCATGTGCGGGTCGGTCTGGAAGACAACGTCTACTTCAGCAAAGGGGTAAAAGCCACCAATCCGCAACTGGTCGAGCGCGCCGCACAGGCCATTCGTCTGTTTGGCAAACAGGTCGCCACGCCGGCCAGCGCCAGAAAAATACTGGGGATCCGTCCTCTGTAGTTATCCATGCGGTTACAGCGGGAAAAGATTATGAAAGAAGCAGTGATTGTTGCGGCGGTTCGTACGCCGATCGGCAGGTGTCGCGGCGCGTTGGCGCCGGTGCCGGCGCATAAGCTGGGCGCGCAGGTGGTGAAAGAGGCGGTGCGCCGGGCCGGTATCGCCCCGGAGAGCATTGATGATGTCATCTTCGCCAACTTAATGAACCACGAAATCAACAACATGGGGCGGATGGCGGCGCTGGAAGCCGGGCTGCCCATCACGGTGCCGGGCATTACGCTCGATCGGCAGTGCGCCGCCTCGTTAAACGCGCTGGCCTATGGCGCGATTCAGATCATGGCGGGCTTTGCCGAAACGGTGGTGGTCGGGGGCGTGGAGAGTGATTCCCGACGCACCTGGTCGCTGGAAAAAACGGAAATCGCCTATTCGGTGCAGCCGCCGCGCTTTGTGGATATTCACACCTCGCCGGACCGGCTGGGCAATCCGTCGATGGGCGTCACGGCGGAAAACATCGCCCGGCGCTATGAACTCACCCGCCGGGAACTGGATGAATTTTCGCTGCGCAGCCATCAACTGGCCGCCGCCGCCTGGCGAGAAGGCCGCTTCGACGGGCAGGTGACGCCGGTGACTATACCGGACAGGAAAGGGCGGGAAATCGTGATTGATCGCGATGAGTCGGTGCGTCCCGACTGCTCGCTGGACGCGCTGTCCGCCCTGCGCCCCTGTTTTTGCGACGAGGGCATCGTGACCGCGGGCAACAGCTCGCCGATGAGCGACGGCGCCGGCGCGCTGGTGGTGATGGAACGTTCGCTGGCGCAGGCGCAGGGACTGCCGGTTCTGGCGGTATTCCGCGGCTATGCCGCCGCCGGGGTCGATCCCAATGTTATGGGGCTGGGGCCGGTGCCGGCCACCGCCAAACTGCTGAAACAAACCGGTCTGGCGGTGAAGGACATCGATCTGTGGGAACTGAATGAAGCCTTTGCCGCGCAGTCGCTGGCCTGTATCCGCGATATCGGCATGGATCCGGCGCGGGTTAACCCGAACGGCGGGGCGATTGCGCTCGGCCATCCGCTGGCCGGCAGCGGCGCCATTCTGGCCGCCAAAGCCGTTTACGACATGCAGCGCCGTCAACTGAACAACGCCGTCATTACTTTCTGCGTCGGCGGCGGTCAGGGCGTTGCGGTTCTGCTGACGAGGGAATAACGATGCTGGGAAAATTCGCTTCAATAGATGAGATCACCGGCCTGTTTCAGGATGGACAAACGCTCATGTGCGGCGGTTTCGCTAATCACGGCGTGCCGAACCGCCTGATTCAGTGCGTGATCGACAGCGGCGCGCGGCATTTCACCCTGATATCCAACGATTCCGGCGACGCGGATCTTACCGTGGGCCGCCTGATTCATCACGGTCTGGTGGACAAACTGATCGCGTCGCATATCGGGCGCAACACCGAAACGGTGGCGCTGGTCGCCGCCGGAAAAATCGAACTGGAACTGGTGCCGCAGGGCAGCCTGGCCGAACGGATGCGCTGCGGCGGATCGGGGCTGGGCGGGGTGCTGACCAAAACCGGCATCGGCACGATGGTGGAGGAGGGCAAGCAGTCCGTGCTGGCGGACGGCGAACGCTATCTGCTGGAAACGGCGCTACAGGCGGATATCGGCCTGGTGCGCGCCCGCACCGCCGATCCGCTGGGCAACCTGACCTATCGCGGCACTATGCGCAACTTCAATCCGCTGGTCGCCAAAGCCGCCCGCCTGACGCTGGTGGACGCCGACATGCTGGTGGATGTCGATGAACTCGACATCGATCGCATCATCACCCCCGGCGCCTATGTGGACAAGATTCTGACAATGCAAGGAGAACGGCCATGAACGCGCGTGACAGGATAGCCCGGCGCGCCGCGCAATATTTTTCGGACGGCGACGTCATCAATCTCGGTATCGGTATTCCCAGCCTGTGCAGCGACTATGCGCCGCCCGGCGTGATGTTCCACACCGAAAACGGATTGGTCGGCATGGGGCCGCTGGTCGACGGGCTGCTGGCGGTGGAAGGTTTCTCCAACGCCACCGCGCTGCGCTTTGTGCCGGTGCCTGGCGCCTGCGCATTCGATAGCGCCGAATCCTTCGCGCTGGTGCGCTCCGGCAAACTGGCGGCGACGGTATTGGGCGGATTGCAGGTGGCGGAGAACGGCGATCTGGCCAACTGGGCGCAACCCGGCCGGGTATTCGGCATGGGCGGCGCGATGGATCTGGTGAACGGCGCCCGCAAAGTGATTATCACCATGGAGCTGTGTACCAGGGACGGCAAACCAAAGATCGTGAATTCGTGCAGTTATCCGCTGACCGGCAAAGGTTGTGTGAACCATATCGTCACCGAACAGTGCGTGATTGACGTCACGCGCGATGGATTGATGCTGGTCGAATTGCTGGAAGGAATGACGCCCGAAGCGATCCAACAACAGGTCGAACCCCGGCTGATCGTCGCCGAGCGGTTGACGATTATGCCGGCCTAATAACGGCGCCAGCGCGCATTATCCTGTTCGCGCCGTGGGAGCACACTTTATGACAGGGCAAAAAAACAATATTGCATTAACTAAAATGACTGCATGTTCCATCAACAACGATACGCAATCTTCAGCCGCCGATCGCAATGGTTTTGGTTCTCGCGGTTGGATCATCATCATCTTACAGGCGCTAATGTTCTGGATTGCCGCCGGGGCGGTGACTCACGGCCTGAATGTGATGTTGCCTGCGCTATCGCAGACTTACGATCTGGACTACAGCACGTTGCTGGCGCTGGCGACGCCGGCTTCCTGGGCATCGATTCCCGCCGGACCGATATGCGCCTGGCTGTGCGAAAAAAAAGGGGCCAAATTCAACGTCATCTTCTGCCTGCTTGCCTGCGGACTCTGTTTCGGTCTGCTGGGATCGAGCGGATCGCTGGTGGGGTTCACGCTGCTGTTCGCCGGGGTCTGTTTCTTCGGCACCGGATTCGCCTATGTCGGCGGCACGGCCATTATAACCAATTGGTTCGTGCGTAAGGCGGGGCTGGCGCTGGGATGGTGTACGGTGGGGCAGACCTTTTCCAGCGCGTTTTTCGTCCCGACGCTGGCGGCGCTATTCGTCTGGCTGGGGATCCGGCATGGCTTCTGGGGCATCTCGGCGATGATGTTCATCATGGCGATACTGGTGGCGTTGTTGGTCGCCAATAAGCCTGAGGATATCGGCCTGGCGCCGGATAATGAACGGCTTTCCGCCGCCGAGTTGGGCGCGCGGGTACGCGAGCACGACAGCTATGTCTGCCCGCTCAGCATCCGGCAATTGCTGGGCATGCGCGACGTGTGGTTTATGGGTATCGCCACCGGCGCCATCTATATCATGCTGGTGGGCGTGGTGAGTCAGATCGTTCCCCGGTTGATGGAGATGGGCTATGAGTTAAACACCGCCATTTTCTATATGTCCGCGTCGGCGCTGTTCGGCACGCTGGGCGCATACGGCTGGGGCTGGCTCAACCACCGGATCGGGGTTAAACGGGCGCTGCTGGTGTACACCCTCTGGTGGATGGCGGCGGTGGTGATCAACCTGTTCGCTCACCATACCGTGATGCTGTGGATCTCCCTGCTGATGATCGGCTTCAGCCTGCCGGGCGCCACCAACCTGAGCACCGCGCTGATCGCCAGCAAGTTTCCTCGTCGTCTCTATGTGCGCGCCATCGGCATCGTCCATCCGATTCAATCGGTGGTGCGCTGTTTCGCGTTCTCCATTCTGGCATTCGGACTGGCCTACCTGGGCGGTTATACCGGCGCTTATCTGCTGCTGGTGGGGGTCGGCGCCGTCGCATTGGTGCTGATTTGGCTGATCGATGTGAATCCGGTCGATATCAGTGCGGCCGCAGAACGCGTCGGGGGTGAATGATGAACCTGATTACAAAGCATAGCATGCGCGCGCTGGCGCTTTGTTTCTCCGCGCTGGCCGGTCACGCCATCGCGGCTGAAGGCATCAGCCCGCTGCAACCCGGCGCGACGACGGGAAATGCCGCCGGCGCATTGCCGCCGCCGGGGTTGTATCTGATGACGGATGTCGCTTATGAAAAGGGGAAACTGAAGAATGAACGCGGCGAGACGGCCAGAACGCCGACCGGACAGCGCATCAAGGCATCGAACGTCAGTTCCGTGGCGGCGTTGGTTTGGGTTCCCGGTTGGGAAGTGCTGGGCGCGCGCTACGCGGCCGCCGTCGCGCAACCGTATAAATGGGCGCGCACGCGGATCGGCGATGAATACGGCAGTAACGTCGTGAGCAGCAGCGGTCTGGTCAACACGTCGATTACGCCGGCGATCCTGTCATGGGATTTAGGCGGCGGGTATCATCTGGGAACCGGACTGACGGTCTATGCCGATAACGGAAAATTCCGCTACGCCTACGATGCGCCGGCCGGACGTCATGTGAAATCCTCCACCGCCATCGGTAATGATTACTGGACGCTGGAACCGAACCTGGCGTTAACCTATCTGACCGATGGCTGGAATATTACGGTGAATAATCTGCTGGATATTAATACCACCAATAAGACTACTCAATATCGTTCAGGCATGACTTATTATCTGGATATGACCGTCGCCAAACGTATCAATAATTATACGCTGGGATTTATTGGAAATTATACCAAGCAAATTACCGACGATAAGATTGATGGAAAAAAGGTCTCTGCGGTGCCGGGGTTTTATGGCGAAGGAAATAAAGCGGAGCATGTGCTGGCCGGGCCGCTGCTCGCCTATGATTTCGGCGCGTTCTCGATAAATGCCCGGATGTTATTTTCGCTGCGGGCAAAGAATGACGCGGACGTATCGTTCTTTCACCTGGGATTCAGCATGCCGTTAATGCAGTTTCACTGAATATCGGCATTTTTAATATTAATGGCGAAGGGTGTTTCCCAGGAAAAGATAAATAAGGCCATGTGTTTTGTTATTCGGTAATTAATCGGGTTTTATGTCGAATCAATTTTAATGTGAAGAGTCTCTCTTATTAAATAAATATAACGAGGCATGATATGACATCACTTGTTATTGCCAGTGCGGTACGTACGGCAATCGGCAAATTCGGCGGCAGTCTGAGCGCCTTTAGCGCGCCGCAACTGGGCGCATTGGTGATGGACGCGGCGGTTCGCCGGGCGGGGCTGGAGCCGTCGGCGGTCGACGAAGTGATTTTCGGCAATGTGCTTCAGGCGGGGCTGGGACAAAACCCCGCGCGCCAGGCGCTGCTGCAAGCCGGCCTGCCGGACAGCGTTCCGGCCACCAGCATCAATATGGTCTGCGGCTCCGGGCTGCAAAGCGTGATCCTCGCCGCGCAAAGCATTGCCGCCGGTAATGCGGACGTGGTGCTGGCCGGCGGCATGGAAAATATGTCGGCGGCGCCTTATCTGCTGAATCAGGCGCGCTGGGGATACCGTATGGGCGACCAGACGGTAACCGACAGTATGGTCAACGACGGACTGTTCTGCGCCATCAACCGTTATCACATGGGGGTGACGGCGGAAAACGTCGCCAGGCGGTTCCATATCAGCCGTCAGGAGCAGGATGACGCGGCGTTGCTTTCCCAGCGGCGGGCGGCGGCGGCCATTGAGCGCGGCGCATTTCAGCAGGAGATTGTGCCGGTGACGCTGAAAAGCAAAAAGGGCGACACGCTGTTTGCGGTCGATGAACATTTGCGAACGACGACCTCGGCGGAAAGCCTGGCAAAACTGTCGCCGGCCTTCGATCCCGCCGGCAGCGTGACGGCGGGCAATGCGTCGGGTATTAACGACGGCGGCGCCGCGCTGGTGGTGATGAGCGAGTCATGGGCGAAGCAGCATGGCATTCAACCGTTGGCGCGCATCCGCAGCTATGCCGTCAGCGGCGTCGATCCCGCGGTGATGGGGATCGGTCCGGTGCCTGCGACTCGGCAGGCGCTGAGCCGGGCCGGGTTGACGGTCGCCGATCTCGATCTGGTGGAAGCCAACGAGGCTTTCGCCGCCCAGTTTGTCGCCGTCGGCCATGAACTGAATCTGGACATGGATAAAACCAATGTTAATGGCGGCGCGATCGCGCTGGGCCACCCGATCGGCGCGTCCGGCGCCCGGATTCTGGTGACCTTGTTACATGCGCTGGCCGCCCGGGATAAAACGCTGGGGCTGGCGACGCTCTGCGTGGGGGGCGGGCAGGGCGTGGCGGTGATTGTGGAACGCCTGTAGCAGGACTACCCACTTGTTAGCGCCTCCCCCTGACAAGGGCTGTCTCTTATACACAAATACGGGAGTGCTGACGGGGTTGGTTGTTACGCGGCGTAAAAAATTATGCAGCGGTGGACTCGACCGCCGAGTGAGCCGCATGGATGCGGCGAAAGCCAGTGCCGCGTCGGGAACGCGTCACTGGCGGCTCGAATAGCGGTCAAGAACACCGATGGCACCGCGCAGCGGCATAATTTAGCCGCAAGCCCGGGTTCATAGGGGGCTGGCGCTTGGGCCCCCTATGTCGGGCGCGTGCTACGACGTAGCATGGAAATGGCGGCATTGTGGCGCACGAAACTGCCTCTGAGTCCGCATAAAAATGTGACTAAGAGACAGCCCCTTCGCAGGGGGAGGGAGTTTGGAATGGCAAAGCGCATAACTTTGTCGGCAGTCTGAAGCTATCTCTATAAAGGTGAAATTATGATAACGAAAAGCAAGGGAAGCACCTATAAACGGCGACTTACCGCGATATTACTGGCGTGCGGCATGTTGGGATCGGCGCAGGCCGCGATTACCGCCGGTCAATACAGCGCCGCGCAGAAAGGCAACGAGGGGATAGTCGGCGTGACGGTCACCGTCGATGCGCAGGGCGTCATCAAGGATATCGCGGTGGATGCCAGTAAGGAAACGCCGGAGTTGGGCGGCAAGGCCGGCCCGGAAGTGGGTAAGGCGATTGTCGAACACCAGAGTCTGAATGTGGACGGCGTGACCGGCGCGACCATGACCAGCAACGCGGTGAAGAAAGCGGTCGCCGACGCGCTGGTTAAGGCGGGAGCGGACGTCGCGCGCTATCAGCAAAAAGTAGCGAAACAAGGGCAGGATGAGGAAACCCGCGTTGACGTGGTGGTGGTGGGCGGCGGCGTATCCGGCACGGCCGCCGCGCTGGCCGCGGCGGAAAAGGGCGTCTCGGTGCTGGTGATTGAAAAAATGCCGGTGCTGGGCGGCGCGGGCCGGATGGCCAGCGGTTTTACCGCGGTGGAGTCTTCGCTGAAAAAAGCGAAAGGCATGAAATATACCGCCGCCGAGCTGACGCAGCGGCTATTGGAATATAACCAGTATCTGTCCAACGGCCCGTTGACGAAGCGGATTGTCGATAAATCGGCATCGACGGTCGACTGGATGATCAAGCACGGCGTGGAGTTGGAGATCGTGGAGACCACGCGCGACGCCAAGCTGAGTTCGGTACAGCAGGCGCACCTGGAGGATCCGATTAAATCGGACGTGTATCACCGCATCAAAAACGGCGGCGAAGCGGCTTATAAAACGCTGTACGACGAGTTCGCCAAACTGGGCGGCAAAGTGCTGACCAAGACCGTCGGCAAATCGCTGATTCAGGATGATCAAGGCAAAGTGGTCGGGCTTATCGCGGAAAAAGCGGACGGCGGCAAATTAACCGTACACGCCAAGGCGGTGATTCTGGCCAGCGGCGGTTTCGGCGCCAATAAAAAGATGCTGGACGAAGCGATGCTGACGGCGAATATTTTCCCGCTGGCATGGCCCAATATGGGGGAAGGGCTGCAAATGGCCTGGCAGGCCGGCGGCGCGAAATGGGATATGCAATCCGCCTTGATCCACGCAGCTCAACTGGTCGACATCGAGCCTTCGGAAGGGGCGCATCACGGCGGCGGCGCGGCGGCGGCGTTGGACAGCCCGCTGATCTGGCTGCTGAAATCGCCGCTACTGTGGGTGGATGTGGTCGGCGAACGCTTCGCCGACGAGGGCCATATCTACGATACCGCGTTCTGGGCCAACGTCGCCTATTCCGTCGGCGGCCATTATTACATCGTCGTCGATACCCCGACGCTGCAATCCTTCACCAAAAACGCCATGCCGTTCCCGCTGTCGGGAGCCGGGCCGGCCAACCCGCCCAAACCCGGCGACTTTGTCGCGCTGGCGGAGGCAGGCACCAGAGGCGGAACCAGCAAATCGATCCTCAAGGGCAAGGACATTGCCGAACTGGCGGCGCATATGGGCATCGCGCCTGAACGTCTGCAAGCCACCGTCGAGCGTTATAACGGCCATGTGAAGGGCAAACAGGATAAGGACTTCGGCAAGAAGGCGGAATATCTGGCCTACGGCGTCGAAAAAGGGCCTTTCTATGCCTTTAAGGCGGTAGTGGTCAGCCTCAGTTCCCTGGGCGGCGTGCGGGTGAACGCCGATTTACAGGTCACCAATGCGGATCTTCAGCCTATCGAGGGGCTGTATGCGGTCGGCAACAACGCGGCCGGTTTCTACAGCGTACCGGGTTACCCGCCTTATCAGGGGTTGGCGAATGGTTTTGCGCTCAACTCCGGGCGTATCGCCGGCGAGCACGCGGCGCAACTCGCCGTGAAAAAATAAGCAATATCGCTAATCAGCCATGCGGCGCAGATTGCGCCGCATTCATAAAAACCAGAGGCGGAAACAACGCGGTAAAAAATAATTAACGCTGGCTGCCAGCGGAATAATTACCGTGCGCCGTCTCATTGCTTTCAATGAGATAACATAATGAAAATAACACATCATAATATGTGGATGAGAATGCTGTCCGTCGGCGTCGTCGTGTCCGGCATGATGCTGACGAACGGCGCGGCGGTTGCCGCCGATGACGCGGAGCAGTCGGGCCGTCCGCTGTCCGACGCGGGGACATGGCTGGCGGATCGCGGCATTACGCCGCATCTGTTCGCGTCCCAGCTCTGGTTGGGCAACCCCAGCGCCGGAACCACCACGGACGAACATCAAACTTATACGATGTTTTTCGCCGGCGCGGATTTCAATCTGGATCAGATGGGACTTATTCCCGGCGGCAATATTCACTTCCTGCAACTGTGGGTGCCTTTCTCCCACAATCTGGAATATGGCAACAAAGTCGGCGGGATGCTGGCCGGCGACCCGCCGCCCTATATTCCCAAGACGGCGCACCTGATGCGTTTCACCTACGAACAGAAGCTGTTGGACGACCGGCTGTCGATCGAGCTGGGTAAAAGCAACCCCGGCCAGTTCTTCGGTTTCACCAACTGTAATATCCAGTCGTCCTGTGTGAACACCATCCTGAATAAAACGGCGGTGTTCGGGCCGGCGCCTTATGCCGGTTGGGGCGCGCGCATCGGCTACCGCTTTACGCCGGCGCTGGAATCCAATGTCGGCGTCTGGCGCACCTATCAGGCGTTCCCGTTCACCAACGGCTGGGAAAGGTGGGACGATGACTATAAGTCGGGCAACACCTTGCTGGTCGCCAATGTGGCGCGGCGCGTCAACTGGCGGCAGGAACCCTATCCCTTCAACTGGGAAGCGATGGCGTTTCATAATTTCCTGGAATACGACGACATCTACTATACGGTGAACGGGACGTCCAAAGTGTACGACGGCAGCGCCGCGGCGCGTAGCCGCGATGGCGTTTCCGGCGTTTACCTTACCGCCAAGAAAGCCCTGTGGCGGCGCGACGGCGGCGCCGATGCGCAAGATCCGTCGCCCAGCGCCATCAGCCTGCACGGCAGCGTCACGCAGACCCTGCAATCAAATGCCTACACCGGGGCGTCCACGCTGGCGGATGTCGGGCTGATCTGGTCCGGGCCGTGGCAGAGTCGTCCGCACGACAGTTACGGGCTGACTTTCCGCTGGGGCCGGCTGACGGAAGGGGGACAACGCTACTCACAGGATATGTTCAACGCCCTGGGCGGAACGGGGTGGCAGGCGCCGCGCAACGAGTATCAACTGAGCATCGACGCCTCCGTTATGCTGACGCCGGAGATTAATTTGCAGATGACCGGCTCCCGTGTCTGGAATAACAGCAATTGGCAATACGTCTATTCCAACGTCAAGCCGGAGGACGGCTATACCTTCTGGCTGCAACTGAACGTGATGCTGGACAAGCTGCTCGGGCTGTAACGTCGTCGCAGGCGCGGGGGAGTCTGCTCTCTCGCGCCCGTCGCCCTGCTCTCAACGGCGTTATTCCGTAACCAGATTGAGTTTGATATCCAGCGCCGCCATCTTGTCGCGATATTCCTGCGGCAGCAGGGTATCGGTGATCACCCGGCTGACCTGATGGTCGTTGGATAACGGATAGGGTTGTATCAGGCCGAATTTGCTTGAGTCGGTCAGCACGATCGTCTCGATGTCCTTGCTCAGCACCGCATCGATGACGTCGCAGCGCATCATGTTGCGGCCGGTAAAGCCCGTCTCGGGATGGTAGCCGTCAATACCGATAAACGCTTTATGGAAGTGTACCTGCTGGATGCCGCTGCGGGTTAACGGCCCGACCACCGACTGGCTGTTTTTCTGATACAGGCCGCCGAGGGCGATGACGTCGCAGTCGGTATCTTTAAGCAGATGGGCGATATAGTGGCTGACGGTAATGATGGTGACCTCTTTGGTCTCGGCGACATTGCGCGCCAATAGCGCGTTGGTGCTGCCGCCTTCAATAAACACGCAGTCGCCGTCGTTAATCAGGGCGGCGGCGTAATCGGCCAGCGATTTTTTCAATTGAAAGTTGGTTTGCATGCGGGCATCGACGTCATCGCTTTCTATCGCAACCGCATAACCGTGCGCCCGCCTGAGGTAACTACTGCGCTCCAGCGCGTTGAGATCCTGACGAATAGTGACTTCCGATACCCCGGATATCTGCGCCAGCTCGCTGACGCTGACGCTCTTGCGTTCATTCACCAACTGAATAATATTTTGTTGCCGAGTGTTCATAGCCGCCAAATAGCAAAAAGTGAAAGAAATAAAAGCAACTATACCGCGTTTGCCGGCAAAGTTCGAAACCTTGCCGTTAGTGATTCCCGCCCGATCTTCCCTTTCGCATGGGAGGGCGTCAGCTACTCCCCCTGACAATTGTCTCTTAGTCACAAATATTACTGATAACGGTATATGTAGGCTCAGTGTTATTTCGTGCGCGAAAAGAAAGGTATTTTTATGGCACGTCGATGCACGCGCCCGACTCAGGGCGCTCAGACGCCGCAGCCCTGAGAACCCTGGCTTCCGGCTGAAATTATGCCGCTGGCGCGGTACCCTCGGCGCCCATGACCGCTATTCGAGCCACCAGTGACGGAATACTCGTCTCATCCCTGAGACTCGCCCTACCGGGCCAGCGCAAGCGCTGTTCAAAAACGCTCCCGACGTTTTTGTCCGACGCGGCACTGGTTTTCGCAGCATCCCTGCTGCTCACTCGGCGGTCAAGTCCACCTCAGCATAATTTCTCACGCCGAGTTAAAGGGAAAATCCGTTATGACTCCCTGCATTTGTGTATAAGAGACAGCCTTCGCAGGGGAGGGAACCGCTTAGCTCCTCCACCTGCGAAGCTGTCTCTTAGTCACATATTTACCGATAACGGTATATGTAGGCTCAGTGTTATTTCGTGCGCGAGAAGGCCGTCATTTCTCTGCGATGTCGCAGTACGCGCCCGACGCAGGGTGGTTCAAGCGCCACCACCCTACGAACCCGGGCTTGCGGCTAAATTATGCCGCTGCGCGGTGCCTTCGTCGGTATCAGGCTTAACGGATCGCTTGCGACACGTTCCCGACGTGGCGCAAGCTTTCGCCGCGTCCATGCGGCTCATCCTAAGCCTGCTATCTCCTCAGCATAATTTTTTACGCCGCGTAACAGCCAACCCCATCAGCGCTCCCGCATTTGTGTATAAGAGACAGCCCTGCGAAGAGGGGGCGCGGGAACCACAACGGCCTATAAAAGAGTGGTATTGAACGCCTGCTTCCAGTCGTGCTCGAATTTTTCCACCGCGGCCTTGACCGCCGGGGCGGAGATAAACTGTTCCGCCACGTCAACCGGCAGCGTGACCGCTTCGCAACCCGCCAGCAGACATTCAAGCACCTGACGCGAGGTTTTAAAACTGGCCGCCAGCACTTTGGCGTGCGGCGCGTGCAGCGACAGCAGCTTTTGCAGATCGGTGACGGTCTGAATGCCGTCGCCGCCCTGAACATCCATGCGATTGACATAAGGCGCGACATACTCCGCTCCCGCCAGCGCCGACAACAGCCCCTGACCCGCGCCATACACCGCCGTGCCTAATGTTGGGATCCCCTCTGTTTTCAGGATCTTGATAGCGGCCAGACCTTCCGCGGTCACCGGGACTTTCACTACCACATTGCCGGCGACGGCATGCAGCTTTTTGGCGTCTTCCACCATGCCTTTCGCCGTCTGCGCCATTACCTGGGCGAACAGGCGGCCCTCGCCGTCCAGTAATTCATGCAGCGCCAATAGCACCTCCGCGACGGGTTTGCCGCCGCTGGCGATGATGCTCGGATTGGTGGTCACCCCGGCGAGCGGGAAGATGCGCGCCAGACGTTTTACGGCGTCAAGGTCGGCAGTGTCGAGATAGAGTTCCATCGATTTATCCTCAGAAAATGTGAGTTATCGCTAATTTTGCTCAGTATAAAATCAAAAACGCGAATAACTTTTGATAAAAATCAAAATACATTTCTTTCGAAATCTATTTAATCTTCATATGAAGAAAATATAGCGGATCGATATGATGATTTTCAACATACAGCGCTACTCGACACATGACGGCCCGGGGATCAGAACCGTGGTATTTCTCAAAGGCTGCTCGTTGGGCTGTCGCTGGTGCCAGAATCCGGAAAGTCGTTCCAGAAAAAGAGATCTGTTATTTGACGCCCGTCTCTGTATGGCCGATTGCGATCTCTGCAGACGCGCGGCGCCGGAGGTGATTGAAAATACCGCGCAAGGGTTGGTTATTTTTCGGGAACGGCTGACGGAGGCGGATGTTGACCGCCTGCAAAACTGCTGCCCGACGCAGGCGCTGACGGTGTGCGGCGAGGCGATCGAACTGGATGACATTATGGCTGTTGTGCGGCGCGATATGCCGTTTTACCAGCGCAGCGGCGGCGGTCTGACGCTGTCCGGCGGCGAGCCGTTTATGCAGCCCGAGGTCGCCGGCGCGCTGTTGCGGCGCTGCCGCGCTGAGGGCATTGATACCGCGGTGGAAACCTGCCTGCATGTGCCCTGGTCCTATATCGAACCCTCATTGCCCTATACCGATCTCTTTCTGGCCGATCTCAAACATGTGGATGAGCGGGTGTTCCGCGCCTGGACGGACGGTTCGGCGCGGCGGGTGATGGCAAATCTGAAGAAAGTCGCGCGCGCCGGCAAACAGCTCGTCATTCGCGTGCCGCTGATCCCGAATTTCAATGCCGATGAAGCGGCGATCAGGGCGATTACCGACTTTGCCGCCGACGAATTAAAGGTCGCCGATATTCATTTTCTGCCCTACCACACGCTGGGCATGAACAAGTATGTGTTGTTAAACCAGCCTTATCTCGCGGCGGACAAGCCGTTGAACGATCCCGAATTACTGGCTTTTGCGCAGCATTACGCGCAGGCAAAAGGGCTGAAAGTCACCTTGAGAGGATAGCACTATGACCACCCTGAATTTGACCATGTTGAGCGAGCGCATTAAAGCGCATAAAAACGCGTTGATTCATATTGTGAAACCGCCGGTGTGTACGGAGCGCGCTCAGCATTATACCCGCGTCTATCAGGAAAATATGGACAAGCCGCTGCCGGTGCGCCGGGCGATGGCGCTGGCCGACCACCTGGACAAGCGCACAATCTGGATTAAGCACGATGAACTGATCATCGGCAATCAGGCCGGCGAAGTGCGCGCCGCGCCGATTTTCCCGGAGTACACCGTCAGTTGGATTGAAAAGGAAATCGACGAGTTGGCCGACCGCCCCGGCGCGGGGTTCTCGGTCAGCGAAGAGAACAAGCGCGTGCTGCATCAGATTTGCCAGTGGTGGCGGGGGCAGACCGTGCAGGATCGTTGCTACGGCATGTTTACCGACGAGCAAAAAGCGCTGCTGGCGAGCGGCATCATCAAAGCGGAAGGCAATATGACCTCCGGCGACGCGCATCTGGCGGTAAATTTCCCGCTGCTGCTGGAAAAAGGGCTGGACGGATTGCGCGAGAAAGTCGCCGAGCGTCGTGCGCGCATCAACCTGACGGTACTGGACGATTTGCACGGCGAACAGTTTCTGAAAGCGATCGACATCACGTTGGAGGCATTGAGCCGGCACATTCACCGCTATGCCGGGCTGGCGCGAAAAATGGCTGCGGCGGAGACGCGCGAGACCCGCCGCCAGGAGCTGTTTCTGATTGCGGAAAACTGCGATCGGATTGCGCATCGGCCGCCGCAAACCTTCTATCAGGCGCTACAGCTGTGCTATTTCATTCAACTGGCGTTGCAGATTGAATCCAACGGCCACTCGGTTTCCTTCGGCCGCATGGATCAGTATCTGTATCCGTATTATCGCCGCGATGTGGAATTGCAACAGACGCTGACGCGCGAGAGCGCCATCGAAATGTTGCAGAGCTGCTGGCTGAAGCTGCTTGAGGTCAACAAGATCCGTTCCGGCTCGCATTCGAAAGCCTCCGCCGGCAGCCCGCTTTATCAGAACGTCACCATCGGCGGACAAAACCTGATTGACGGCCGGCCGACGGACGCCGTTAATCCGCTTTCCTACGCCATTCTGGAGTCCTGCGGCCGCCTGCGCTCGACCCAGCCGAACCTGAGCGTGCGCTACCATGCCGGCATCAGCGACGATTTTCTCGACGCCTGCGTGCAGGTGATCCGCTGCGGTTTCGGCATGCCGGCTTTCAATAATGATGAAATCGTCATTCCCGAGTTCATCCGTCTGGGCGTTGCCGTGGAAGACGCCTATCAATACGCCGCGATTGGCTGTATTGAAACCGCGGTGGGCGGCAAGTGGGGCTATCGCTGCACCGGTATGAGCTTTATCAACTTCGCCCGCGTGATGCTGGCGGCGCTCGAAGGCGGACGCGACGCCACCAGCGGCAATCTGTTCCTGCCGCAGACGCGCCGGCTGTCGCAGGGCGGCTTCGAGAACTTTGAGCAGGTCATGCAGGCGTGGGACGCGCAGATCCGGTATTACACGCGCAAATCGATTGAAATCGAGTATGTGGTCGATACCGTGCTCGAAGAGAACGCGCACGATATTCTGTGCTCGGCGCTGGTGGATGACTGCATCGAACGTGCGAAAAGCATCAAGCAGGGCGGGGCGAAATATGACTGGGTTTCCGGCTTGCAGGTGGGCATCGCCAACCTGGGGAACAGTCTGGCCGCGGTGAAAAAACTGGTCTTTGAACAAGGGATTGTCAGTCAGCAACAGCTGGCGCAGGCGCTTGACAGCGACTTCGCCGGCACGGCCAATGAGCAATTGCGTCAGCGTCTGATGAATCAGGCGCCGAAATACGGCAATGATGACGACAGCGTCGATGAACTGCTGGTGCGCGCCTATCAAACCTATATTAATGAGCTGCGGCATTACCATAACCCGCGTTACGGCCGCGGGCCGATCGGCGGCGACTATTATGCCGGCACCTCGTCCATTTCCGCCAACGTGCCGTTCGGCGCCGCGACCATGGCGACGCCGGACGGGCGCAAGGCGCATGCGCCGCTGGCCGAAGGCGCCAGCCCGGCGTCCGGCACCGACCATCTGGGGCCGACGGCGGTCATCAGTTCTATCGGCAAATTGCCGACCGGCTCAATCCTCGGCGGCGTGCTGCTGAACCAAAAGCTGAACCCGGCAACGCTGGATAACGACAACGATCGCCATAAGCTGATGGCGCTGTTGCGCACCTTCTTCGAAGCGCATAAGGGCTGGCATATTCAGTACAATATCGTTTCGCGCGACACGCTGATAGCCGCGAAAAAACATCCGGACCAATACCGCGACCTGGTGGTGCGCGTGGCGGGATACTCGGCGTTTTTCACCGCGCTGTCGCCCGATACGCAGGACGATATTATCGCCCGTACCGAACATACGCTGTAACCCGTCGCTCAGAGGACTCTTCACTGACTCGTCACGCCTGCGAAAGCGGGCGTCAGGCTGTTGATAAAGCCTGTAATACGCCATTGTCATCCTCCGCTACGCTTAGTCATTCCCGCAGTAGTAGGCGGGAATCGCCTACTGAACCGTAAACCGCCATTGGCTGACTCCCGGTTACTCGCCCCATCCCTGGGGCTCGCCCTTCGGGCCGCCGCAAGCGGCGTTCAAAAACATTCCCGATGTTTTTGTGCGCGGGAATGAGGCATAGGAAGGTGGCGACGTATTCAGATGTAATGCAAGGTTATTTCTTAAAAAACCTTATTTTAAATAATAACTCTGCTCATTGTTTTATTTTCAATAATTTGATTTTTAAGGAATATTTATAGATTTTTTATCAAAATTCACTTGTCTTGTCGTCTGTTTTTTCGGCATAATCCGCTCCTGAAATTTCTTAATGGATATGGCAAGGAACAGCATGGAACGCATCACCTCCACCCGCCCGCCGACTTCACGCTACCGGTTACCCATTAATGGCGATGCCGCGCCGCATGCGAGGATGAAAGCTTGTTTGCAAGGGGACATGGAATAATGTTAGACCCGTCGAAAATCATCAAAATCTATCCGACGTTTGATAACGGCGGCAACGCCATTTATGACCTGTACAGCTATCCGAAGGGCTGCTACCGCACGCAGCAATGCCAGGTTTATCCGACGCGGATGATCCCGGTATTTTTTATTCCCGGGGTGATGGGCAGTAATTTGAAAAACGCCGATAACAATACCGCTGTGTGGCGTTTGGATAGCGCGGCAGGGATCGCGCTAACGTGGTTCGACGCCAGCGCGGAAAAAAGAAAAAAGCACTTAAATCCGGGAAAAACGGTGGTGGATGATGGCGGAAAGGTCGACGAATCCGGTAATGAGCAGTTTTTATTGCGCAGCCGGCGCCAGCGCGGCTGGGGCAGCGTGGCCTATACCAGCTATGCGCCGTTTCTGGCCTGGTTGCAGGCGGCGCTGAATGACTTTTCCGCCTATGGCATGGGCGAGCGTCATCAACTGGTGGGTCGGGATCTGGCGGCGGAAATCGGCGAGCTGGCGCTGCAAGAAGAGGAAGTGAAGCAGAGCTATAACTATCTGTTCCCCGTTTTTGCCGTCGGCTATAACTGGCTGGAATCTAATGCCCAGTCGGCAGAACGCCTCGGTGCAAAAATCACCGAAGCCATCAATTTTTATCACAGCAAAGGCTGGCACTGCGAAAAGGTGATCCTGGTGACTCACTCGATGGGCGGGTTGGTGGCGCGCCACTATAGCGAATGCCTGGGCGGCAGAGACCGCGTGCTGGGAATGGTGCATGGGGTGATGCCGGCCCGCGGCGCGGCGGCCACCTACCGGCGGATGAAGGCGGGTACGGAATATCCGGAGGGGAATTATCTGTCATGGGCGGCGGCGCAGGTGCTGGGCGACGATGGGAAGAAAATGACGGCGGTGCTGTCGCAGGCGCCGGGGCCGCTGCAACTGCTGCCCGGACGGGATTACGGTATGCGCTGGCTAAAAATTTTGGACGGCGAAAATGTCAGTTTTTACCCGAAAGAAGATCCCTATTCTGAAATCTATCTGGTGAGAGATAAATGGTGGGGGTTGTGCGATGAGCGGCTGATTAATCCAGGGAGCCGCCGTACGCAGGGGGAATTAAATAGCGATTGGTTAACGTATGCCAAGATGCTTGACAACAAGGTGAAGGCTTTTATCGAGAATCTGTCAGGCAAATATCACCCCAATACCTATGCGTTTTACAGCGCCGCCAGCGCGCATCCGGCCTACGGCGACGTATGCTGGCGCGCGGAAACGCCGGCGATAGAAAGCTGGATGAACCAGGGCCGGATGCGTCATGCGCCTGATGCCCGGGTGGTGGGGGAGGAGCAAACAGGCGTGACTCGCAAGGTCGCCACGCCGCTTGGCGGGGAAGGCTGGGCCAGCGGCGTGCGGCAAACCTACCGGCTGCTGCCGCCCACTGAAGCCGGCGACGGCACGGTGCCGCTGCGCTCGGGGCGGATACCCTCCGGCTATTTGCGTTCGCGCTGTCAGGTGGCGGTCGAGCATGAACCCGCCTATCAGGATGAGAAAGCACGCTTATTTACGCTACGGGCGATCGTCAGGATCGCGCAGGCTATCAAACACACGACGCAGGGCGGCCAATGAAACGCACAACGGTTATGGCGGCGCTGCTGGCGCTGGCGGCGGGCTATGGCATCTACCGGTGGATGACGCCTTATCCGCCGCAACAGGATTTGACGCAACAGGAGGAAGCGGTGGTGGAGACCTTTTTAACGACGATGCAAACGCGCTGCGTGGGGCGCTATCTGATTGATATACCGGCGTCGTTTACATTAAGGAATAAAGTGCTGAGAGCATTTATCAACGACCATCCGATAAGAACCCAGCGTATATACCCGCCGGCGTTTGAGCAGAAAATCCGCCGCCGCGAAGCGCAGCTAAGTGGAGAGAAAACCGTTGATCCGCTGGATATGCCGTTTTTAAAACGTAAGTTCCCTCTGCCCGCGGGTATGGTCGGGGTGATTTTTGAACGCAATGAAGATAAATCAGTGCCGGATGCCGCGCGAATACTGGAAGCGCATCTGTATACCAACGGGGTGGCGGTAGAAGTGGAGGTGGAGGCCGAAAATGGCACCGCATCCCGCTACGATAAAGACCGGCAGCAACTTCCCGAGGTTTATCGAAATTCGGTTCCTCAGAAAATGATTGAGTTGGTGGAGTTGCTAAAACGGATTAAAGGCCGTAATGAAACGGATATTCCTGACCGGCCGGGTTTTTGCGGGCCAAATATGTTTATTGCCGATGGGGATTATTACCAACAGGAGGAGGTAACCCTGAGTTATACATCGCCAGAGTACCCTAATATTGTGATTAACCTTGATACCGATAATTTTAATCGGGAAAAGGATTCGCTGCTGGAGCGCGGCGCGGAAATAAATCAGATTATCGCGGCGGCGGAAGGGAACACGCTGCAAAAAGGCGCACGCAATATCAACGGACTGTATGGCGAGGAGTGGCTGGTGGAAGGCAACG